>VSNR01000280.1 GCA_009774345.1 Lachnospiraceae bacterium
AATGTCATCAGCGGATTGAGCCACACTGAGCCAATTCCATACGACTGCGCCGCAAGGAAAATATTCTCCGCCGCACAGGATGCATCCTGGCATCCATCATGATTACGCTCGTCATTTGAGATCAGTATGATACATGCCGGATTCTCGAAACCATAACAATATACATTGTGCTCCTTTGCTGTCTGTATTGTCGCTTCCTTTAACCGGGCAATTTTGTTGCGATCCTCGATCACAGTAAACCGCCATGTCTGCATATTGTGTCCGCTTGGCGCATAGTATCCGGCCCGCAGTATCATATCCAGAATGTCCTGCGGAATCACATCCTCCTTAAACTTACGAATACTTCTTCTCGTTAAAATCGCCTGTATGACGGGATTCATAAGCGACTGACTGCCTCGCTCCTCCCACATCTTTTTCAGTACTTTGCGGTCAATCTTCTGCATACGATTCCTTGGCAGCTCTTGTATCGGTACATACTGCGCCGGCAGTTTATAGCGCTCCAAACGGCTTGCCAGATAGGTATGCAGCTCCTCCTGCGAATACACATTGTCCTTTACCACTACATACAGTGCCGGAACAAAACCCAGTATTTCCTCCGGATCTGGAATGCCGATACATGCACATTCACTGATATGCAGATACTCGCACGCCACATTTTCCACCTCAATTGGCGATACCTTCTCACCGCCCACATTAATGATATCGTCCGCCCTGCCAAGCATATATACATAGCCGTCTTCATCGGTATAGACCATATCCCCTGTGAGCAGCCACCCCTCCCGCAGCGTCTCCTCTGTCAACTCCGGTCGATTCCAGTACCCAGCCATCTGCATATCACCCTTCAGCGACATACGGCCGGGATGCTCCTTATCACTGTGTAACATCTCTTTCCCCTGTTCGTCCAGCACACGAATCTGAATCCCCTGAAGCGGCTTTCCGATGGAACTCACTTTTTGCGAATCGGATGCAATCTCGGAAACATTGACAAACAGTGCACCGCCTGATTCTGACGAACCCCATGTGTTGTAGATCGTCGTATTGGGCAGAAGCTGTACCAGCCGCTTCCTCTGCTCTATTGTCAAAGAACCTGCCCCCGCCTCAATATATCTGAATCGGCCCATTATTTCTGCAAACTTTCCCTGCATCTGTCTAGAAATTGTCTCGATGGATGCTGGAACTACCGCCAACGCAGTACATTGATATGCATCAAGATTATTTTCTATTTCCTTAGCAAATGTAAACCCATTTTGAAGGATAACCGACGCTCCCTGATAAAGCACTGCTCTCAGCACCCGCAAGGCGAAGGAGTGATTTAGCGGCAGAGGGAGAAGCAATCTCTCATCCTCTTGAATGCCAATACCATCTATCGTATTCTTCAGAATATAGTAGACCGCCTTGTATGTAAGCATAACCCCTTTGGGCTTCCCCGTCGTACCCGTTGTATACAATAGTTCTGCAATCGTATCTTCACATGGAATTTCATACTTCACTTTATCAATGCTTTCGCTTTCATCTGCTTCGACACCATAAATCTTCTTTAATGAATGCACCCTTATATGGTCACTCATGCCTTTCATCGGTTTGTCCGACAACAATAGCACGGCATTCGTATCCTGATACACAAACTCCATATTTTCAACCGTCGCATTTTTGTCTAAAAAGACAGCCACTGCCCCGCAATACTGGATTCCCAGATAAGCCGCGACCATCTCAGGTTTTGAGAGCGCCGTAAACAGCACTCGATCGCCACGACCAACGCCCAGCTCCGACAGTCTGTTTCCAATCCATTTTATCTTGTCCAACAACTGTGCATATGTTAGCTGCTCACTCTTAAATGCCACTGCCAGTTGATCTGGCTGTTCCTGCGCAAGCTTCGTCATGCGGTTAATCAATGTGTCAATCATAGCTTCTCCCTCTCAAAATATTGCTATCCTTGCAGTTTCTCGACCATCTTTGCCATCCCGGCAATCGAGTTAAAATTCTTTTCTACAATCTCCTCATACGGAATGGTAATATCAAACTCCATCGTCAATGTAGCAATAATCCCTGTAATTGTTAATGAGTCCAAAATCCCATCATCCACCAGCTCCTCTGATGCCGTAAAATCAATCTCCGGATACTCCTCTGACAATAGTGCCAAAATCTTTTCTTCCATCTCTTTTCCTCCATCTTGAATCAATTAAAAGTTCGCGTAAATAAAATCACTGGCATTATATCCAGCACCATAGATGCCCAGAATAATAATCGAAAAAATAGCAATATAATATATCGTCCACCGCAGCACGATATTCTTCTGCGCAATCATCTCTCTGACCGAGCCTTTCTCCTGCAACACACTGACCCTTTGTACAAACAAAAGCCCCAAAAAGGCAACACACAAATCCTTGTAATCCAGCCCCATCTGATAAAGGCTTCCATCCCAGAATATCCAAGGATTAAAGACATGAAACATCTGTCTGACTGCTACCGCAGAAGCCTCCAATGTTCCCGGTGCTGTGATAAGCCTGGCAACTGTAAACGCAAAAAACGTCCTTACTATCTGAAATCTCTGATATCCAGGCGTTGTCGTATCAATGTGCAACACCTCCGCCATTTTTTTATATTGCTTTGCAAAAATGGTAGAAGAAATAATGAGGATTCCCCAATAGACACCCCATAAAACATAATTCCAACCAGTCCCATGCCAAAGCCCCGTCAGGAGCCATACAATCACCAAAGGAATCGCCGCATTCAGCTTCTTAGCAAAGTTCTTCCCACACTTATTTTTGCTGAACGATGTCAGCTTCGCCAGCCACCCTGATGTTACGACAGGCATGTACACATAATCCTTAAACCACGTCCCCAGTGTAATGTGCCATCTTCTCCAAAACTCCGCAGCACTCTTCGAGAAAAACGGATGATGAAAGTTCTCATCCAACTCAATTCCAAAAATCTGTGACGCTCCCCGCACAATATCCATACATCCCGAAAAATCCATATAGAGCTGAAACGTCGAGAAGATCAGCGCGATCCCGATCGTCAACCCCTCATAATCCGCAATATTTCCAAACACCTTCTGTGTAAAAAGTGCAAACCGATCTGCAATCACCAGCTTTTTGAAATATCCATATAGCATTAGCTGAATACCAAAGCACACTCTCTTAAAATCAAATGAATGCTCCTCAAAAAGCGTGCCTGCCAGCTTATGATATCTGGCAATCGGTCCCTGTACAATCTGTGGAAAATAGGAAACGCACAGCAGAAATTGAAAGTAATTTTGAATCGGCTTTTGTTTTCTCCAATATATATCTAATATATACCCAATCGACGAAAATGTATAATACGACACCCCCAAGGGAACAATCACATTCAATGCCGTCCAAAATGATATATGATCATAAAGAAAATCAAACAGCCGAACACCAAACTTACAATAACACAGCATCCCCACCACAAACACAATCGTCGGAAGCAAATAAAGCCTCCGACACCTTTTCTTCGTCGGTGCAAGAAATGTCATCCGCTCCCTGCCCTTTAATCCCTGTTCATCCGCCTCGCGCTCAGCAGCCTCGTAAACTTTATTGAGCTGTCTGGCAGCCAAAAATACAACGAGCGATGTCAGCACGATGAAAGGCAGCTTCTCGATTCCCGCCGATATGTAAAAAATCATACTTGCCGCCAATAACACCATCCAGCGAAATTTGCACGAAATGAGAAAATATATTATGGTTATAACGAATAAAAAAAGACAGAAATTTATGGAGTTGAAAGTTAAAAACTGCATGTTATTTATCCTCACTTCGCAGTGCTTATATTTTTATCCAGCTATACCAAAAATTAACTTTGTTAAAAGTAAAAAGCACGTACCTTACATAATAAAAGAAATTTGTATATAATGGCC
>VSNR01000281.1 GCA_009774345.1 Lachnospiraceae bacterium
TTCCCCTAGCGGTAATCAACATTTCAAGCAATCCCTTCCTCTTGCCGTGTCCACCTTATAGGGTACATTATACATTGCCCGAATCCGGTGCATCAGTTCTGCGATGCCGTCTGTCCATTCCTGCCTTGTCCGTATCTTGTCTGCAAGGAAGATGTTGTCTATCAGTGTGTTTGAGTTGCTGATTTTTGATTCCGTAAGTGTATTGACAGATACAAGCGCATATTCGAAGTCTACAACATATTTTCCAAACAGCTCCGCATTATTGATCATCTGGCTGAACCTGCACGAGGCAGTCCAGTTCCGCTCACCGTTATGCAGGACAATGGGCATGATGGCTGGAAGCTTGTAGGCCTTTTGGCTGCGCTCATTTTTATCACAGTTTTTAAAGTGGTCCAGCCAGATCGCTGTCATATAGATCAGCAGCCGAAAGGGCATCGTGAAATCATTGTAACTTTGCAGCTCAAAAAGAAAGAACAAATATACGACGCCTTCCTTTGTATACACCTTGTAGACTAAATCAGATTCATAGGTATCAAACTGGTCTGTAATAAATTCCTTGTCAATCAGTTCCAAATCCTTTTCTTCGAGCTCCATCATCCATTCAAGCGCGATGTACTTTTTGATGAAATGGAGAAAATGCTTCTTTATAGAAAATATTCTCTTGTATCCTTTGTCATGCGGATTGTCGGTTTCTTTTTTCTGTATCTGTTTATTCTGTGTGTTTTCTTTCTGTGTATTTTCTTTTTCCTGTGTATCCATGTACTCTGTCGATCCCCTGTTCTGATAAGTTTTTATACGTGCTTTTTCCCTGATTTTTCGATAATCGGATTTATATAGCTTTTATCTCCTGTAATCATAGTATCACAGTTTATCTTATGTTTCAATCAACAAAAATCAGGAGGTGGCATGAGATGGAGATAACCTATCAGGGGCTCAGAATACAGCTCCCCTTCGAGGGCGTGATCGGGATTGAGTCGTTCTCAATGGACGCGTCCTTTAATGAACATGTATCTGTGGAGCTTGGGCTTCTAGTGGAGGAAGAGACAATTGAGCCTGCCATACACGGCATTGCTGACGGGGACGGCATTGAGGTGTATGAGGACGGCAGGGACGGCATCCTCTTTGCCGGAAAGATCACGGATACATGGATGAAAAAGGAACGCGGGCTGTGTTCTATGAGCCTGAAAGCGCTTTCCTACACGATGGAATGGAGCCTTGCGCCGGTAAGCCAGAGCTTTCAGGATCTGGATCTGACCTATGAGCAGGTGTTAAAGAAAGTCCTTTCAGACCAGCCGGGGGCAGAGATTATAGACAGCGTGACACAGGGCGCCGTCATACCGGATTTTCTGATCCAGTATGAGGAGAGCGACTGGACCTTTCTTGCCCGTCTGGCAAGCCACTTTGGCACCTTTCTCATACCGGACTGCTGCGCTGCACACGGGCGCGCCTATTTCGGACTGCCTGACCTCGGGGAAGAGACGGTGCTTTATGGGGAGGAATACCAGCAGATTAAGGATATGGACCAGCAGTACCGCATCGGAGATGCCATCGGGCTGCTTCCACAGGAGAACATCCGCTGGGAGCTGGCTGCGCACAGGAGCCTGCGGCTGGCACAGGGCGTGCGCTTTGAGGGCATCAGCGCCGTTGTCACCCGGATAAAGTACAGGACCGTGCGGGGAGAGCTGGTGCGCTCTTATGAGCTTAGCCGCAGAAAAGGCGTACTATGCCCTTTAAAGAAAAATCCGCACATCTTTGGCATGAGCATTCCTGCAACCGTAAAGGAACGCGCTGGAAACTGTGTGCGCGTGCATTTTAACATCGACCCGGTGTATGAAAACGCTCCGAATAACAAGTTTTTCCCTTATGCCATAGAGAGCAGCTTTATCTACTGCATGCCAGAAGTGGGAAGCCAGGTGCATATCTACTTTCCGGGTGCAGATGAAAGCGGCGCGGTGGCAGTCCACGCCGTCCGCATGACAGCAACGAAAAGCGGCGGCAGTGATAAAGGCTATGCCCAGATACCAGATAACAAGTCGTTTTCCAATGTTAACGGCGCAGAGCTTTTGTTTATGCAGGGCGGCATCGACCTCTATTCCGACACGGACAAAGCGTCCTGCATTATGATGGATACACAGGGGAATGCAGCCATTACCGGGCAGGACATCGAGATGAAAACCCAGGGGAATCTGTCCATAGGCGAGCCGGACAGCGAGGGCGGAGAGCCCGCGGGGCAGGCGGCGTTTGTGTCGGGCGCCATCACTTTCCGGATTGGGGAGGATGGCTCTGAGATCAGTCTGACAGAGGAGGCGCGCATCTGTGCTGCCTTTATCAAGCTGGAAGCGTCAGACAGGACGCCGGCTTCCAGCCCTTCTGCAAAAGAAGTGACGGACCAGGTGACAGCCGGGGACAAGGATGCAAGGGACAGCATCAACGGTGAGGCATCCGCAAAGCTGGTGGAGAAGTATGAGACGGGGCGCAGCCAGATTCTGCACGGCATCACCAAGATAGCCGCAACGGTCGGGACCGTGGTGGTTATATGCGCCGTAACTGTGGCAACAGGCGGAGCCGCCGCGCTTGCCGCCCCGGCAGTGCTTGGCACCATCGGTCTTGGCGCTGGCGTAACAGCCTTTGCTGCATCGGACATCGGTGAAGGGATTGACAACGTGAAAAAATCACAGACCGGCGATCTCAACAGAGGGCATAACTTTATCCGGGATGACATCATAAAGAATGACACGATCTACGAGCTGACAAAGATCGGCCTTGATATTGCTTTTGGCGCGGTGTCCGGGCGTGCGCTGAGCGGACTGCAGGGACTCAAAGGTGTGATAAAGACCGGCATGCAGGTGGGCGGCAACGTGGCATCAGGCATTGTAAACAGCCTGATTGACACTGGTTCGATTGACCCGCTTGGGATGGCCCTTGACATCGGCCTTGGCATGCTGCAGGGATCGGTCGGAAGCGGCGTGACAAACAGCATCCTTGGAAAGCTTGGACTCACAGAATGCGGCATTCCAAAAAAGATTGTGGAAACTCTTGTAGGAACCGGCGTGGATACCGGGCTGGATGCACTTGTGAGCGCACTGTTTGGCAGGGAGTTTGACTTCTGGGAGAGCTTAGGACGCAATGCCTTTGCAAACGCGCTTGCCGCCTTTATCAGCGACCCTGTCGATGCTGTCACCGGCACATACACCATCAACACAACAGACTTTATCCTTGCAAGCCTGCCATCCGCGCTGAAAATAGAGCGCACCTACAGCTCCACCAGCAGGGAGGAATCCTGCCTTGGAAAAGGCTGGGGATTGAACTACGGCAGCCGCATCTACCGTGACACAAAGGATACAGAACACACCAGAATCCATCTGGAGACCATTACAGGCCATTCCTTATGTTTTGAGAGACAGGATGATGCATGGGTAAACCAGACCAGAGGAACCGCACGGTTTCTGATGGAGTCTAAGGAGGGAGCAGGCCTGTCAGAAGAGGAAACCTTCCTGCTGTCGGATGTCATAGACCATACGCTGTGCATCTATGACAGACAGGGACGGCTGCAGTCTGTGGACTGTCCAAACGGGCAGCGCCTTGCTTTTACATACAATGAAAACGGGCTTGAAAGGATCACAACACCGCTCGGAAATGTGCTGGAGGTACAATGCAGGGGCGGACGCATCCTGCAGATCACCGATGAGATCGAACGCAGAACACAGTACCGCTATGAGGGAGACTACTTAGTGGACGTGGTGCACACCGATGAGGGCATTACCCATTACGAATATGATGAAAACGGCCATATTGTTGCTACCCATTTTTCCTGACCCATAATTACCATGGTTGCCTGTCACAGAATTAACCGATATAATGACATGAGA
>VSNR01000282.1 GCA_009774345.1 Lachnospiraceae bacterium
AAGGCGGTGACGGTTTGGAGATTGTTGTAAGTAATAAGGCAAGTCGTCCTCTGTACGAGCAGATTGTGTCACAGATAAAAACACAGATTATGAGCGGCGAACTGAAGGCAGGGGAAGCGCTTCCCTCTATCCGTTCCCTTGCAAAATCGCTGCAGATCAGTGTTTTGACCGTGCAGAAGGCATATGACATCCTGCAGGAGGAGGGCTTTATTGAAACAACAGCCGGGAAAGGCTGCTATGTATCTGTCCAAAATCAGGACTTTTATTTGGAAGAACAGCAAAAAAAGATAGAGGGCTGTTTCAATGACGCGATAGAAATTGCCCGTATGAGCGGAATACCGCTTGATAAACTAATTAGCTTATTAACATTATTATACGAGGAGGATTAGCGATGACAAATGCTTTCATGGTATCAGGGCTTACCAAAACTTATCAGGATTTTGTTTTGGACCACGTCTCGTTTACCGTTCCCAGTGGCTCCATTGTCGGACTGATTGGAGAAAACGGCGCAGGAAAAAGCACAACCATCAATGCGGCTTTAGGGCTGATTCAAAAGGAAAACGGTGTTGTATCCATTTTGGACAGCGAGGAACTGGACGGGGACGTCAAAGAACAGATTGGCGTCGTGTTTGATGGCAGTAATTATCCGGAAATTCTTTCTCCCCGAAAATTGAACCGGGTTATGAAAAACATTTACAGGACATGGGACGAACAGGCTTATTTGCGTCTGCTGAAACAGTTTTCCCTGCCGGCGGATAAGAAGATCAAACAGTTTTCAAAAGGAATGAAGATGAAGCTGGCAATCTCTGTTGCATTTTCCCATCATTCCAGGCTGTTGGTCCTGGACGAAGCCACCAGCGGCTTAGACCCGGTTGTCCGGGATGATATTCTGGATATGCTTTTAGATTTCGTGCAGGACGAAGAACATTCCATTCTGATGTCTTCCCACATTACCAGTGATTTAGAGAAGATTGCCGATTATATCGTATTCATCCATGAAGGGAAAGTGGTTTTTGAGAAACCCAAAGACGAACTGACCGAACAGTATGGCATCATCAAGTGCGGTGCGGCGCAGTTTGACGCGCTGGATAAATCCGATATTATATCGTACCGTAAAATGGACTATGAATGGCAGATACTGGTTTCAGACCGGGAGAGGATGCAGAAAAAATATCCGAAAGCCCTGGTTGTCCCGGCAACGATTGATGAAATTATGCTTCTTTATGTAAAGGGGGAAAAGTGATGAAAGGTGTTTTGGTGAAAGATCTCTATATTGCCAGGAGCAATATTCTCGTAACGATTGTCAGCCTGGTTGTTCTGGGCTTTGGGTTATCCTTTTTGCTGGAAACCAGCGCACTTCTGGTTCTGGCTCCGGTTGCCGCTACAACAGCAGCCTTTATCAGCATTACCAGTGACGCGGCATCCAAATGGAACAAAAATGTCATTACCATGCCGGTATCAAGGAACCAGATCATTGGTGAGAAGTTTCTGTTTTATATCCTGCTTGCCGTATTGGGAATGCTGACAGCGCTGGTACCCTGTGCCGTCCTTGCCTGTTTCGGTATGGATATCACGCTTCACTCGCTGTTACTGTACGGATCTATCGGGATGAGCGCTACCCTGTTGGCAGGGGGCATCAGCCTGCCGTGTGCATATCTGTTTGACCCGGAGAAATCGCAGATTGTCTTTATGATGTCATTTATGGCGTCAACAGGGATTATTACGGGGCTTGTTCTTCTTATCAATTTGCTTTTTCCTGTAAAGGAGAATATCCTTCTGGCTTTCCATATTGTACTTATCATTTCTGGTATCTGGTTTTTTATCTCATACCGGATTGCGGTAAAGGTATATCAGAAACGGGATATTAGCTGATGAATATAGGATGAAAGAGGCGGGGTGCAGACAGCTGACGAAGACTGTCTGCACCCCAAAAAGATTTATGGGATTTAGATAGACAAATATTCTGGGAAAGAATCCGGGCATAGGATGAAAAAAGTTGTCCGCTGTAACATTTCGCGGACATTTGTATGTTTATCTATGTAAAAAAGCAGAGGAGTGTGGATATGAAAAAGATTTTACTGGTAGAGGATGACGACCTTTTAAATAAAACGCTGACTTACAACCTGATCTCTGAGGGTTATGATACCGTATCAGCTCTGAATGCCAGCACAGCCACCGAGTTATTGACGCAGACGGAATATGACCTAGTGCTTCTGGACATCAACCTGCCGGATGGCAGCGGCTATGACCTGTGCAGGCTCATAAAGCCGGAGAACCCTGACACACTGGTGATTTTCCTGACTGCCAACGACCAGGAGAGCGACCAGATCCGGGGGTATGAAGTGGGGGCTGTAGATTATATTACCAAGCCCTTTTCCATTGGGGCGCTGCTACGGAAAATACGAGCTATGTTCGCTATGCTGGAACACAGAGGACTGGCAAAGGATTTTTATGATGACGGCAGGCTGTTCCTGGACTTTTCAGAACAAACAGCTTCGTTGAATGGGAAGCCTCTTACCCTTTCCCCCATGGAATATAAGATGCTGTACTTGTTCTGCAAAAACCCTAAACAGATCCTGACCAGACAGCGCCTTCTGGAGCGGCTGTGGGATGCGGATGAAAACTATGTGGACGAACACACACTGACAACCTCCATCAGCCGTATCCGGGGCAAGATTGAGGCGGATGGCGATACTTATATCAAAACGATTTACGGGATTGGGTATCAGTGGATGGGAGGCGAAAGAAAATGAATCTGGGGAGAATCTCTGTAAAAAGGATATTCCTGCTGGTCAGCGGCGGTATGGCAGTTTCCATGCTGGCCATCTGCGCGGTTTTCCTTGTGGTGACAGGACAGATATGGATGCTGATTGTCGGTATATTACTGACGCTCTGCGCCCTTGCATGGATGTTTCTTCTGACGATTGCCTTTGGCAAACGGCTTTCCGTATTTACCGGGGAGCTGTGTCAGGCAATGGACCAGATGATAAGCGGAAACGGGGAGCCTGTGCGCACTGCGGACAGTGAAACACTCTTTGCCCGTATCAGCTACCGTCTTTCGCGGCTGTATGGAATCATGCAGGAGAACCGGAGGAAGGTGGATGAGGAACGGCAGGAGCTGCAGATGCTGGTATCGGATGTCTCCCATCAGGTGAAAACACCGGTGGCAAATCTGAAAATGGTGACGGACACGCTGCTTTCAAAGCCGGTCACAGAAGAAGAACAGATGGAGTTCCTTAAGGGCATCCGGAACCAGACGGACAAGCTGGAGTTTCTTTTTCAGGCTCTTGTGAAAACCTCCCGGTTGGAAACCGGGGCAATCCGGTTGGAAAAGAAAGACGCCCTGCTGATCGACACGCTGGCGACCGCTTGCAGCGGTATCGTGTATGCGGCGGAGAAAAAGGGAATTTCCGTAACGGTGGACTGTCCGGAGGATCTTCTCCTTTCCCATGACAGCAAGTGGACAGCGGAAGCCATATTCAACCTGCTGGACAATGCAGTGAAATATACCCCGTCCGGAGGAACAATCCGAATTTCAGCAGAGCAATGGGAAATGTATGTAAAACTGAGTGTGTCCGATACCGGCAAGGGGATTTCCGAGAGCAATCAGGCGGCTATTTTCCGGCGCTTCTATCGTGAGGAAGAAGTACACGAACAGCAAGGCGTGGGCATTGGCCTGTATCTGACCCGGGAGATCGTAACGAGGCAGGGCGGCTATATCAAAGTGGTTTCAGAGCCGGGCAAGGGTTCGGAATTTTCCATTATGCTCCCTACAAGATAATTTTTTGAAATGTCCGAGTCTTGTAACATTTCAGCCGCATTTTTTATGC
>VSNR01000283.1 GCA_009774345.1 Lachnospiraceae bacterium
TTTTATGGTTGATTTTCTTGTAAATTAATGACATCGTGTTACAATATAGAAATATTCGTATAATAACAAAACCCTGTGGAGAGGACATGAATTTGAATGGGTATCGTGAGAAGTAAGTATTATGGAATTATAAGAGGCGTCACCGTGGGAATCTCATTTTTTTTACAGATTGGCCTGATGATTTTTCTGGCGATGTATTTGATGAGATATTCAATCATTGCGTATTTCATCTTTGAAATCGTGAGCGTGATCACGGTGTTTGCGCTTGTAAATAATGCGGAATCTTATAAAATGAGCTGGATTGTGATCATACTCGTGCTGCCGGTGTCGGGTCTTTTTTTGTATTTTATGTGGGGGCGCAAGCGCGTCAATTCCAGTTATTTCAGGCGGTCGCGTGAAATTGATGCCCAGATGGTCAAAAGTCTCAGGCAGGACGAGGAGATTGTTCAGGATTTGGAGCGGCAGCATCCCAATAAAGTGCAGATCAGCCGCTATCTCAGAAAAGAAGGATTTCCGATCTATAACAACACCCATGCCACGTATTTTGGTCTGGGGGAGAAAGTGCTTGAGGCGATGATGGACGATCTCAGGCAGGCTAAGAAGTTTATTTTTATGGAATATTTTATCGTCTCAGACGGGAAAGTCTGGCGCGATATTCTGGAAGTGCTCACACAGAAGGTCAAAGAAGGTGTAGAAGTCAAGCTGTTGTTTGATGACTTTGGCACGCTGCGCATCAATACGCAGGCATTTCGCAGAGACCTCAAAAGCCGCGGAATTGAGATGAGCATTTTTAATCCGATTCACCGCGATATGGCGCGCATGTCATTTAATTACAGAAATCATAAGAAGATTACGGTGATTGATGGAAATATTGGCTATACGGGCGGATTCAATCTTGCAGATGAGTATGCAAACTATATTGAACGGTTTGGGCATTGGAAAGATTCCGGCATTCGTCTGTACGGGGACGGCGTGTACAGTTTTACCTGTTTTTTCTTAAATATGTGGCGCATCGTCAACAAGAATGTCGTCATCAATGACGCGGATTACAAACCGCAGGTACATGTTTTTCAGGAGGGATATGTACAGCCCTTTATGGGCGGTCCCCACAGAAACCCGCATAATCCGACAGAGGGCGCTTACACCAGAATGATCAACAAGGCGCGCGATTACATCTATATCACGACACCGTATCTGATTCTGGACCAGAGTATGCGCGATGATCTGACCAGCGCGGCACAGAGCGGGGTGGATGTGTGCATTATCGTGCCAAGGATTTATGACAAGTGGTATGTCTACATGGTCAATGTGTCCAATTATGGAAAGCTGATGGAGGCGGGAGTGCATATCTATGAATACAAGCCCGGTTTTATCCATGCCAAAAATGTGATTGCAGATGATGAATGTGCGATCTGCGGCACGATCAACACGGATTACCGCAGCTTTTATCTGCATTATGAGTGCGGCGTCTTTTTGAGCGAGATGGAGGCAGTGAAGGATATGAAGGAGGATTTTTTGAGGACGCTCAAGGAATGCGAGGAGATGGATTTGGCGCGCTGGTCGAAAAGACCGCTTGGAAATAAGATGATGCAGGCGGCGCTCAAGGTGTTGTCGCCGCTGTTGTGAGGATTTCGGCGAGGGAGGAAGCATGGCAAAGAAAAAAATATACGCTGTCAAAAAAGGAAAAAAAACAGGGATCTTTCAGACATGGGATGCGTGCAAGGCGGCTGTGAATGGATATTCAGGCGCACAGTACAAGAGCTTTTTCTCCGAGGAAGAGGCACAGGCATATCTGGACGGAACGTCAAATCCAATGCAGAGCGCAATGAACGAATCGAATGAGGAGAGCGTAGTCGCCTACGTTGACGGCAGTTTTCAAAAAGAGCTTGGGAAATACGCTTTTGGCTGTGTCCTGCTGCTGCCTGACGGGAAGATTATCCGTGAATCTGGCAGCGGAGACAATTCGGAATCGCTGGCGCTTCGCAATGTCACAGGGGAAATGCTGGGGGCGATGTACGCAGTGAAGTGGTGTATGGTCAATGGATATGCGGCGGTAAAAATCTGTTATGATTATATGGGAATTGAGATGTGGGCGACTGGAGGCTGGAAAACAAACAATCCTTTAACGCAAAAGTATGCGGAATTTATGCAGGCGAGCGCCAGCCGGCTTGAGATTACCTTTCAGAAAATTGCTGCGCACACAGGCGACAAATATAATGAGGAAGCAGACAAACTCGCAAAAGCTGCATTGACAGAAACAACCGGGATTCCCAAAATTGAACGGCTGCAAAAATAATGATGTCGGACGCTCTTTTCTGCTTGATTTATGATATTATTAAAGATATAATAAGTAATAGAAAGGAGTATAAAAGAAATGGATAAAAGAGAAATGTACAAAGCAGTTTTTGAGGATACAATACAGCTTTGTCAGACAAGAGATCTGCTGAGAAATGCGGTTACAGCGTCTAATCAACAGCAGTATCTGGTGAAAGACCAGACAGTGATAAAGACAGATCAGACAAAGCGGTATGCGCATCCTGCAAAAATCATTGTATCCAAGAAACGCAGTCTGGAAGCGGCAGGAAATAAAGAATATAAAGGAATGAAGGTCTGTGTTCATAACTTTGCATCTGCGACAAATCCGGGCGGCGGAGTGGTAAACGGCGCATCTGCGCAGGAGGAATGCATTTGCAGGTGCAGCACGCTCTATCTCAGCCTGACCCAAGAAGCGGTGTGCAGGGATTTTTATCAGCAGCACAAAATGCTGATCAAGCAGGGAAAAATGAATGCGGCTTACAATGATGACTGTATCTTTACGCCGGGTGTTGTGGTCTTTAAGACAGACGACGACCAGTACAGGCTGATGGCAGAAGATGCATGGTACCGTGTGGATGTGATTACGTGTGCAGCGCCAAACTTGCGGAACAATCCCTCGAATGTGATGAATCCGGGAAGCGGCGCGAATGTATCCGATCTATCTGTTGCGCAGTTGAGGCAGCTGCATAAAAAGCGGCTTCAAAAGATTCTGTCCATCGCAAAGAAGGAAAAAGAAGAAGTACTGATACTGGGTGCGTTTGGCTGCGGTGCCTTTCGCAATCCGGCATGGGTGGTGTCAGAAGCATTTCATGAAGTGATAAAGGAATTTTTGTATGATTTCCAAGTGATTGAGTTTGCAGTTTATTGCAGACCGCGGGATGTGAGCAATTATGAGACATTCTGCAAGGTGTTTCAGCCGTAGTGGTCGCACTCCTAATTTTATATGGAGGATAAAATTGAAAAAAATAGCAGTCATTGAAGATGATACCGATATTTGCAACATGATAACAAAGTTTCTGATAAATCACAATTATGAAGTGTATTCTGCTCCCAATGGAAGAGAGGGAATAGATTTATGCCAGAAATTTTTGCCAGACCTTATTATTTTGGACTTAATGCTCCCAATCTTAAATGGCGATCATGTGATAAAGCAATTAAGAACATACTCAGATATTCCTGTAATTGTAGTGTCTGCAAAAACAATGGTACAATCCAAAATAGATTTACTGCGTTTGGGAGCAGATGACTATATGACAAAACCTTTTAATCTTTTTGAGTTACTGGCAAGGATTGAGGCAAATTTAAAAAGAAGTGCGCCTCAAAAAGCAGATATGCATTTAAAGTATAAGGATATTGAAGTCGAAAACTGTAATGCTTATATAAATGGAGCAAACGTACAATTTACATCAACAGAATTATCAATTTTAATCCTTTTGTTACAATATCCGCAAAAAATTTTTTCAAAACAAAATATTTATGAATCAATCTGGCAGGAAG
>VSNR01000284.1 GCA_009774345.1 Lachnospiraceae bacterium
AACATATTCTATTTTCTTTTTATGAGGAGATATGCTATGAACATTTTTAAGATAACTACAGATGAAACACTGCGGGAAACCATCCGGCATGGCAACAATAATTATCCTTTTGCATACTATCCCGAAAATATTTGGCAATTTGACTTCCACCGCATTGACTGGCACTGGCATCATGAACTGGAGTTTCTGTATGTTGCCGAAGGCACTGCTCTCTGCCTTGTGGGAACAAGCAAAATAGAATTGCATAAAGGTTATGGCATATTTATCAACAGTGGTATACTGCATCGTTTTGAAGCACAATGCAGTGCATTTACCCCCAATATTGTTTTTTCGCCAACTCTGTTAGCGCCTGAAAAAAGTCTGATTTACGAAAAATATATCCTCCCTGTTATAAACTCGTCTGTTCCATATCAGCTTTTTAATCCATACACAACATGGGAAAACAATGCGCTGCAACTTTTATCACAAATTTTTGCCCTTCAGGAAACAGAGCAGGATAATGAATTATGCACAATACAGCTTCTATTTCAGCTTTGGGACATATTATTAAAAAATATAGACTTTGATTCCGATTCCAGCAGTATTCATCGTTTAAATCACAAGCAGGCAAGATTACAGGCTATGATGCAGTATATTCATGACCACTACATGGAAGAAATTACTCTTGAGATGATTGCAGCATCTGCATCTATCAGCAAAAGCGGAGCTTTAAACATTTTTCAGTCGGGTATCCATATTTCTCCGGTATCGTATCTCATCCAATACAGACTAGCACAGGCTGCCGAACAGCTCTATGCCACTCAAAAATCTGTTTCTTCCATTGCAGAAGAAACGGGATTTTCAAGTTCCGGCTATTTTTGCCGAAAGTTTAGACAGCATTATCATATGAGTCCAAATGAATACAGACAGAAGAAAACGGAATGGCTTCCTTAATATCCATTATTTTCGTAATCTTATACTTTGTTTTGTAACTCCTGTAAATGCCAATCGAAGCTCTGATTCGATTTGATGTGCCTCGCTTAACGTCCTTGGCTTCCCAATCCTGACAAGGTTTTTTGGTAAAACATACATCTTGCTCACTTCCGTCCATGTCTTTAAGCGGAGCACTTTCGGAAACTCTTTACACAGCTTATCCATTTTCCGCATCCATACTGGATTAGCTGTGTAAACCGTTGCTTCATCCTCATCTGCATTGAAGTTGATTACAACTTCCTGTTCGTATCTTGATAATTTCATTCCATACCCCTTTCTCCGGTGCTGAACCGGTTCCGAATTTATTCGCCAGCACCTTGACAGTGCCGAATTTTTCTGCCCCAAATTGGGCGGTTCTATAAATCTGCTGTTCTCCCCTTGCTGTTTCCTGACAGGCAACCCTTGTCGGCGCTGTATCGTCCAGTATTGGCGCTCAAATTATTTTAAAATTGGTCTTGGCGGTATATGTCAGCTTGGACAGTCATTTAATTGTACTGCCATTATCCAACAAAACAGCCTGCTTTCCCGTATATCCATCATGTCAGAAATCTGCCCAAAAACCGAAAATTTCTATCATGCTGGAAAAATATAGTAGGAATCCGCCGTTTTATGTGATATTCTGTTTTCGTGAAAGGAAATGTGAAAAGAAATTCTAAGGTGATAAAGGACACCACCTAAGAATGTCTAAGTTTCACATAGGATTTATCTATGAAAACACAATTAAGTATTCAGGAACGCCTGAAAGACTTGCGTGTGGAAAAGGGACTGACTTTAGAGCAGCTATCACAGCAGACAAAAATTCCAGCTTCCACGCTTGGTTCTTACGAATCTGATGATTATAAGGAAATACCCCACAGAAATATCTTTGACTTGGCAAAATCTTGCGGTGGAAACAGGCAGAAAGATATTGCTCAAGCGCCACAATCCCGATGAATATAACCTGCAATTAAATGTATAAAGGCATCGCACCTTGAACTGAATGAATATTTTTCCCATGTGATTGATGATGATATGCACACTATTATCAAAGACATCAGGAACGCCCACAAAGGCGATATTGATTCCGCCCCACCCAAAACCGTAACCGAGCATTTTGAAAAAATCATCGAAAAGGCAGAAAACTTCGCAGGCACTTCCAAACAGAAACTTGCTTACATATTCAGCCAGTTTTTGAAAATCAAGCCGACTGAAAATAATATCAACGATATGGCAGATATACTTGGTCAGTCAGAAATCTTGGAGCCTGATGCAAAGAAACGGCGGAACAGTGCAAGACAGAAACTGTGGGAGATTACTCCTCTGTTTTTACCAGTTCCACCACGTCCTTCAGTTCACAATCCAGCGCATCACATATCCGTATGAGCGATTCCATAGAAATATGCTGCCCTTTGTTCATATTGGCAAGCACATTCGTGGTAAGCCCTGCTTCAATGCGCATCTGGCTCTTGGTCATTCCCCGTTCTAAGAGCAGATGCCACAAGGGTAAATAACTGACTTTCCGCATAACAGTCCTCCGTTATTCTGCCGCTTCCAGCTCTTTCTTCTTGGCGGCGTTCCGGCGTTTGCTCCCGTCCTCGGTCTGCTCGGTCAACAGCTTCATAAACCGGGCTTCATGCTTGGCGGCGTAGCTGGTGACTTTCCGTAAATTCTCGGTCACTCCCTCGGTCAAAAGGTCGGTACGGATAAAGTGCGCCGTACAGTCACGGGTGCGCTTCTTGTAGCTGCCGCATATGTAGCAGTCCTGAAAATAAAAAAGGTAGCTGATTGTCTGTTAAGATAACCGCTACCAAAAGGTAAACTATATTTATTTTCTTTTTTCCACCCCGTTAAATGATTTTACAATTTTAATGCTTGCAAATAGGGCAGAAATTATCTTATTTTTTGCGAATAATATAAATGCCATATAGTCCTAATAACAAATACATTGATAAACAGCAAACTAATCCTATTGTTGGATATTGATTACTTTTAGAAAAACAAAATGGTATACCGCACAAATCCACTACAAAATGTAAAATAATTGGTATCCATAAATTTCGGGTTTTGACATAAACCGCCCCAAAGTAAACTCCTAATGCAGTAGCCCAAACAGCTTTGCAAATAATTGTTAAAATTGGTTGCCCAAGTGCACCAAAAATATGCCCAAAACCAAATAGTGCAGATGAAATAATAACTGCATATAATGTAGCATTATCTCGTTTGCCAAACCATTTTTCAATGATATTCTGCAACAATCCTCTCAGATAAATTTCCTCCATTATTGCAACACCTATGTAATACACAATGCCCTCTACAATAACTCTATATATTGTTGGTTTATTATTGAATGGTGAAAGTCCTATGCAAAAAGCAACTGCCACTATAAGCGTAGCACAATGGAAGGAATACCATATTTCTTCAAGCCATTCGGAATATTTTGAAATTGTAATCCAAAATTCCACTCTTTTATAATGGTTTTCCTACATACATAGCATAAAGCAAAAGCAATACAAAAATTTATCATCAAAGAGAAATAAATCGGTTCAATATCCCTGATTTGTATATTGCAGAATAAAGCCGCAGGTAATGCGGTCATTTCCATAAAGGTCATTATTATTGTCAGTATAGTAACACTAATTGATATGCGTTTGT
Source organism: Lachnospiraceae bacterium (assembly GCA_009774345.1). GTDB lineage: Bacteria > Bacillota > Clostridia > Lachnospirales > Lachnospiraceae > COE1. The sequence goes on from VSNR01000284.1 coordinate 3,604, forward strand.
TTATCATAGTCAATCTCCTTAGCCATTTATTTATAAATTTGCTCAACGACTTTATTCTATCACAAGAACTCTCGCAATTCCATTAAATTTTGCTTAACCTTCCTTTGACTTATTATTAGCAATCATCATCTGCCTTGCCCGTTCCCTCTGCTCGGTGCTGACCGCCCTCGATTTGCGGTATTTGATATAAGACTTCGGAAAGGAA
>VSNR01000285.1 GCA_009774345.1 Lachnospiraceae bacterium
GTGATCTGGTTTTCCAGTATGATCTTCTCCGCCCGTTCTTCCTGCAGAGCTGCCATGTTCTGATAAATACGGAAACTGAACGCGACAGCTCCAAGCAGCACGAGAGCTATCATAGGAATGATAAGGTATAGTACCGGATGTGTTTTGTACAACACTACTGCAACATCATCTTCAACCACTACCATCAACAAGGAGACAAGCACATCTATCAATATCCCTGCCACAACAGGAAGCAGATAAAAAACTATCTTCTCTGTCATTCAGAGCCGCCCCTGCTCCCATGTAATAAGTCCGAGCAGTTTATACCTCCATGCAGACATACCCACCTAACTTCCCCTGTCAAACTTCGTGACAAACATCCCCTTTCACTGAAATTGTTTGCTCTCCGATTCTCAATATAATAAAAACCTTCTCTCCATTGTTTCCATATATTTTATGGTGGCTTTTTTGTCATAAAATACGAACCAGCCCTCAAAAAAGTTTCATCTCTCTTATCACCAACAGTGTATCCCTCTCGCTCAGAGTGTCATTTATGCCTTGATATCAACAGGCTTATGGTACGCATCCGATATCACGGACACTGACTGTGCTGAAATCTGAATCTTTTCCAGACGTTCTTCTTTCTGTTCCTTCTGCTCTTTTCTCTTTTCCTCGGCGCGTTCCTGCTCCTTTTTCTCCTTTAATTTTTCCTCCCGTTCCTCTGCCAGTTCCTTCCAGCCTTTTACCCCGCTGTCGGAAGTTACCGTGGTGGACGCCATCATGGTTATATTCCCTGTGCTGTCGATGCTCCAGCTTTCCGTATGGTTCACCACCCTTGCCCCGATAGCCCTTGCATTGGCCTGGGCGCTCTTAAGGCCGCTTTCATAACCTTCTTTGAAGTAAGCAAGGCTTTCTTCCAGTTCTTTCGCCTTTTCCGGGTTCTTTGCACACTCCTTCAGGTAAGAGCCCGAAATTGCCACGCTTCCATTCTTTACACAGTCATAATTCTTCTGCAGGTAGGAATAATAATCCGATACGCTGTCTGTCCCTGTGTTCTTCGACTGTGCAGGCGCAGCTTCCTTCGTTTCGGTTTTCTTTACCGCCTCATTTTTCTGTGCCGTGTATGTACTCCCATACACATTGCTGTAGTTGCTTCCAATTCCTGAAATTGCCATGATTTCGTCCTCCTTGATAAAATTTTTATTGTTAATGACGGCCCCTCTGTCATTCGGAGCCGCCCATGCCCCCTTATGGTAAGTCTAGGCATGATCTTCCTTACTTCAAAATGCCCGCCGCTTCATATGCCGCAATCGACACTGCCTTGCTCCGGTAATATCTCTTGTCTGCTTCCTGCTCCATCAGCCTGCGTTTCAGGGCACTTTCCTCATTCAGCCGGGCATATTCCTCACGTCTTTTCTTCTTTGCCGCCTGTTCTGCCTCAAACTGGCGCATTTCTTCCTCTGTCGGGCCGGTAATATTTCCACCGTGGCTGGAAGCCCGGAAACGTGCAATTTCCCCATTTTCATCCAAAACAATCAGATGGGAGCATATCCTTCCAGGCACTTGGTTTGTTGCTATAAAACTCTCCACCTTTGCCATGACCTGTTTTGCCAGTGCCGGATCATTTTTCATTTTTTCTTCCAGTTCCGGCGGCACAACAATCGACTTCTGTCCGGCGATTGAGTGGAGCCTTGACTGTACCCCGGATGAATCCATCGCAGGATTCGCCCCATTCGGTTTCCAATTCACGGCGGATTCGTCTAAATCATTACGGAAAAATATCTCAAATGGGAAATCATTCCTCTCCCATACCCCCTGCGGAATATCGGACACATCTGCCGTATGGTAGTACGCTCCCGGAAACCTCGCCTGCCACATATCCTTAAAGCTCATTCCCGATACATCCGACTGCCCCGCCGCCTTTGCCGCCGCAAGCTCCGCAAAGTTCACGCCTCCATTCTTATCTGCCGCCGCATTCTTCCGGTACTGCTCCGCCAGATAGTACCCTCCTAATTTACCCGTCACTCCGAAATCCATCTTCCTCTCTCCTTTCATTTTTCATCATCACCGACAGGATGAACACCCTGCCATTTACCTTAAAATCCATTGTCCCTTGATACTTTTCAGCCGTGCTTTTGATGTTGGCAAGCCCTATCCCATGATTCTCCCGGTCTGCCTTATCCGTCACGGGAAACTCATTCTGCCGCCTCCGAAGCAGCCGCCCGTCAAAGCTGTTCTCCACTTTCAGGAAAAACAGTTCCCTCTTTTGGAATGAACTGATGCGGATAAAGGCTTCCGCACCCGGTTCTTTCACTTTCAGTTTCCGGCACGCCTCCATTGCGTTATCCAGTGCATTCCCTAAGATAATGCCGATATCATAACTTTGGATAAACAGTTTTTCAGGGAACTGCAGCCCTTCCACATCCAGCCGTAAATCTGGTACTGCACGGGTAATCTCATGGTATTTCATATTCAGCAGGGTATCCACAACTGTGTTCCCCGTCTTGAACCGGAATTCTAGTCTATCCATAGTCTCGTTCAGTTCTTCCAGATAGGCTTTCAGTTCTTCCTCTTTTCCGGCCGCAAGCTGCATGATAAGGGAAATTGTATTCTTCATATCATGTCTCATCCCCCGTATCCCCGAATAGACACGCTCCATCTCCCCCATATGCTCCTGCAGGCTGCTGACCTGTTTTTCCAGAATGATCCGGCTGCTCTTTTCCCTGTTCCAATAAATCATATCTTGAAAAAGTTTTATCCCAAACAAAATAGAAAGGAAAGACAGCAGAAGGACAACCGGCACCATGATAATCAATGAAGGATATTTGTCATATAAGGATACAGGTGTTCCGCTTTCTATCGTAACTAAAACCATACGCAGTAATGTGCAGATAAATACCCCTGTCATGCTGGGTGCCAAAACAAACAATAATTCCATCTGGTGGATGGCATAATCTTTTTCCCTGAAACTCCTGTTTATACTTTTTAAGGAAACAAAAAGTATCACTATGGAAACAATATGCATTGTTATGGAGATTCCAAATGTGGTAGCTTTCATTAATTTCTCAAAAATGTCTACTGATGTTATATATCCTTTTTTGAAACACCATGCCCATAGGGAATACAGATAGCTTCCCAGCCAAAAAACATTATATGCCATAAAAAAGCTAATCTCACTTGTTGCAAGGAAAGCAACAACAAGGAAAACCTTTATTTTTCCGGCTACCCTATAACAGCACACTATAAGAACCACCAAAATACACAATGTCAATGTCAGTTTTTCAAAAATCCTTATGCTCCCGTAATCCGAGGGCAAAATCAAATCGATGCCAAGTTTTAGCACAGCATACAAAACCACAGTCAATAATCCCGCATGCCGGTTCCGTATCCTTCCTTCCAGAAAACTCCCAAAGAAATATTGCAGGCAGTATCCTTGGAACATGGCAGAAAACACTTCCAGCAGGCCGCTCACCACTTCATACACAGGACACCCCTCCATTCTGCAAATACCACATATACGCCTTTACAAACTCTTTGTGCTTCTTCCTTGTCAGGTAGACCTTTTCTCCGCTGGAAAGGAAGATGCTGTCAGCATCATACCTCGCTATGTGTGCCATGTTTACCAGATACCCCCTGTGGCAGCGGTAAAAACTATCCCCAAGCTGCCCTTCCAGTTCATCCATCGTGGCATAGGACTCTATGACTTCCTCCATGTCCGTGCACTGGTCAACAAAAATTGGACACTTAAATTGTATTTTTTGACATACAATCTATAAGTATTATACAGTTGCATA
>VSNR01000286.1 GCA_009774345.1 Lachnospiraceae bacterium
ATACTATATAGCACTTAGGAAAATCTTAGGTGTGATGTTTGCGTAAATTTATGCTGTTAAGTGGGAAGAAAAAATTAGATTTCAGAAATTGATAAAAAGATTTTTAGAAGTTGTGGCAAATTAAAAGTGCTACAGCTTTACGTAACATAGTGAGCAAAACTATATCTGTCTGTGAGGACAGATGCAGAAGCCGACAGTCGAAACTTTTATAAAAAAGTTGTATCGGGTGTCGGCTTATTTTTTGCCCAAATCTCTGTAAGACAATTTGGCAAAAACCGCATGAGTGTAAGCTGATGCGGAGGTCATATGGCGGAAGGGGATATTTGGAGAAACAGGATTTTATCATTGAAAATCAGAAAGAAAAACTCTCTGTGCAGAAAAGTATACTTTCTGAAAACGAACAAGTCATAGAGAAACAGGCGCAGAAAATCGGAAAGGCAGAAAAAGCTATTGCAGAGAAAGAGAATGTATTAAAAAAGCATGATGAAGTGATTGCAGAGAAAAAACAGGAGCTTTCAGAGAAACAGGCTGCGCTTGAAGCTGTCACAATGAAACTTGCAGACATGGAAACGCTGGTTGACGAAGTAGCAGGGCAGGCGTATGAAAAAGCCTGTGAAGTTGTTACCGATACCGTCCGGCAGCAGACACAGAAAGAGGACATAAAAATTCTTGACGATTATTCCAAATGGCTGTCTGCACCGGAACGCACCGACAACGAAAAAATGCGGCAGTATGCAGTAAGGCGGTTGGAAACGCTGAAAGAAAAATTCGTGAAATCCGCAAAGGCGATTATGGAGAAGGTCACGAAATCTCTACAAGAACCCGAACGGAAACAGGAAAATCTCGAACAGGTCAAAACAACAGCAAGAATATCCCTCAAGGCACAGCTTAGTGCCAATAAAAAATATGTTGATGATTACAAATCACAGTATTACAGAACAAACACAAAACAAGCCAAAAAAGACGAACAGTCTTTATAAACGGCAGAATATCCGCAGCGTTAAGCGCTGCGTTCACACAGCGTCAGGGCAATTATAAACCTACAAGGGGCGAAGCATACCCTTTGCAGGCTTTATAGTTGCCCTGTTTTTTTATGCACACGAACACCCAAAGGAGATTGTCATCAAACCGATAAATCGGTTCGCTGACGGGTGTTCGGCGCACGGGTAACGGAGAAGGACATTCCGATACCCGATTAACAGAAAATAGGAGGATTTTTATGTCAGAAAACAGGAAGTATTATTTTTTAAAACTGAAGGAGGATTTTTTTGAGCAGGACACCATTGTACTGCTTGAAAGCCTGAAAGATGGGATACTGTACAGCAATATCCTAATGAAGATGTACCTGAAATCGTTGCAGTTCAACGGATTTTTGAAAGTAAATGAGCAGTTATCATTGACAACGGAGATGATTGCCACGCTGACAAGGCATGAAGTCGGCACTGTGGAGAGGGCGGTAAAAATTTTCTTAGAGCTTGGGCTTGCTGAAACTACCGAAACAGGCACGATATATATGAGCCAAATTGAAACATTGGTAGGGAAATCATCAACAGAGGGAGAACGCAAAAAGCTGTCAAGACTTAGGAAAGAAAGGGAAAAATCTACACCCATGCAGATAGGGTTATCAGACACAGGGGGACAAAAGGCGGACATTTGTCTGCAGAATGTCCGTACCACCTTGGACATTTGTCCGCCAGAGTATAGAGATAAGAGAATAGAGAACAGAGATTATATAAAAGAGAGTGGGAGAGAAAAAAACGTACACCCACCTGCAAAGGAGGAAAACGAAGCGCGTTTCTATGGCAGATACAATAATGTCATTCTCACGGATAAGGAATTACAAATGCTCAAAGATGATTTTCCGGCAGATTACCAGTCCATGATAGAACATCTGTCGGAATACATGGCATCTTATGGAAAAACATATAAAAACCATTTAGCTACTATGGAACTTTGGAAAAAGGCGGATATGAAAAGAGAACAGAAAACAGGGAGAGGGTATTCTTATAATGTCGGTTTTGAGGAGGGTGACAGTTTATGATTGGTGCGGTTGTTGATAAAGTGATTAGAGGCATGGAAAAAGCTGCGCATATGAATGTAAATGCGGCAGCTGATTACATGGATGCTGATACCGGATTATTGATGTGTGGGAAATGCCAAACCAAAAAGCAGAAGAAAATAGCGACAGTTCGGAGCGGAATGCGTATCTTGCAAGCCTGAACCGCTATACGCTGCTTGTGATTGATGACATGGGGATTGAGAGGGAAAGCCAGTATACGATTGAAACAATTTATACGGTTATTGATGAGCGCTATAAATCGGGCAAGCCGTTCATCATTACGACAAACATACTGCTTGATACATTCAAAAAACCGCAGGATTTGGAACACGCAAGGATATATGACCGTATCATGGAGCGTTGTATGCCCATATTCTTTGGCGGTAAGAATTACCGTTCAGAACTGGGACAGGGCAACAGGCATATGGCAAAAAAGATACTAACAGGAGCGATGGACTGATTATTAGAATTAAAGCGACGATGGCGTTGGGGAGTGGGTATCTTTAATGCTGTTTTTATACAGATTTATCTTTCTGTATAGAGGGATAAAATGGATTGAAATATAACAGGCGGGAAAATGACCGCAGAAAGGGCAGAGATATTTTTATGGTTGTAAATAGAGGGCAAAAATCAGACAGAAAAGAAACAGGTGCGAAAGACAGAAAAAAACCTGTAAGAGTTATTGTAAAGCCAGTTTATGCAGGAAAACAGGATATGTCAGAAGTGTTCGGCAATGTTGCGCTTGATAACCTCAGACGGAAAATGCAGGAGGACTAAAACAGGACTTTCCACAAGCATCAAAGAAAACACAGAAAAACAGCGGAAATCCGACAAAAATCAGCTTGAAAGGTGGCGGGCAAAACAGTATAATGGACTTAACTGAATAGCGGAATGCCTTGTCACGAATGGAGGGATTATTATGACAGGGCAGACCACAAAAACAACATATAAAGCAGCTTTATATTGCAGACTGTCAAGGGACGACGGGAACGTGCAGGAAAGTTCAAGCATACAGACGCAGAAGGAAATCCTCTCGCGTTATGCAAGGGAGAACGGCATAAACGACACAACTTTCTACGTCGAAATGTAAACCGCTTAATTGATACAAAGGGCATGAACAGAATATTGGGGAAACCGCTGAAAACAAGGGATTCCGGCACATTGGATGTTGCGGGAATCTCTTGTTTGATTTTGGAGTGGTTTGAAAATCTGTGGCAGTCGGCAGAGGGGGTGTTCACTTTTGAACCCTCCCCCAAGGGCATTTGAACACCGTGGTATTAACAGCCGCCCAGGCGGCAATCTTGAATTGATGCCATAGGAATTTGGGTGCTCGCAGGCGAAAGTATTGAAGAATGGCTTAAAATCAAGGGTTTTAAGGTTTGGTGGGATTCATCACGGTGGGTAGTGGACCCCTATTTTTGTGTTTTTTAACGCCGCTGATAGGATGGCGATAGGGGCAAAAATCGTACTATCAGGCAAAAGTATACTTTCACGCAAAAGTCAGGGATTTCCGTGATAGTATAAAGCGGAAAGGTAAAAGGGTGTAGGGTATTGGCGGTTTTTGCGGAAAAGGGTATCGGCTTGACGGAAAATGCTGCTGAAAAACGGGGGATATGATACAAACACGGAAACTGCATGGAGTTTTCGTGTTTGTATGAAGTTTCGCTTGTTTGTTTAAAGAATTTGCAACTTTTTTCGTCCAATAAATTGATTT
>VSNR01000287.1 GCA_009774345.1 Lachnospiraceae bacterium
CATCAAGCCATGCAAATATCGCCAAACCGAACAAGGTTCGGTATGCGATGGCTTGATGCATCTCAATCTCTACGCTTTCTCACGGACTTCGCAGCATAGTGCGAAGTCCTGGCTGAACTGTAACCATTCCCAATCGTATTACAAACAAAACAGTATACAACCATACAGAAACATGGTATGATGGTTACTGTTCAGACAGGACTTAGCATCTACAAATTATTACATTAAGGAATATATATCATGCAGAAAAAATTTTTATCATTTTTATTTTTCACTATATTATGTCTGTCACTCATAAATGGCTGTGGCCGCAGGCTGGAAGATCATGAAGCAATCCCCTCCGCTGACTGCCCTGCGCAGCCTGATACAACTGTACAGGAATCAACCGCCACCGAGGACACCGCTGTCACAGCGCCGCCTGTCGTTGAGATCTACGCAGGAGGAGATGCCATCTCTATTCCACCAGACCAAATGACAGCCTCTGTCAAATTAAACGAAATCCTGCGCGGCGCACCGGTTCTCTATAACCGCTTTGAGATAGACAATACCGTCTTTGAATGGCTGATTTCAGATGCTGAAAATACGGAGAACGATTTTCTGGAAGATGCCGTGTTGCTGATTTCCTCCCGGGAAACTTCAACTGAGCATCCTCTTAATAAGTCACAGATTATTCATGTAGAAGCGCAGGCTGGCGGTGCAAACTGGGTTTCTGCGGAAAATAAATTTCTATTTACGGATGCCAACTTTGACGGACTGCCCGATTTGTTAATCTGTTCAGGACATCACGGCGCGCAGGGTGCCTTATCTTACTACTGCTTTCTACAAACCAGCGAAGGGTTTCACGAAGCGCCCTCCTTTACGGATATTCCAAACCCTGCCATAGATACGGAAAACAAACGGATTCTTGGCCAGTGGCGAAATTCCGCATCCTCGCACAGTTGGGCAGAATATACCTATGAGCAAAACGCCTATGTCCTAAAACGCGAATTAAGAGAACAGGCAGCGGCAGAAACCGAAGACGGTCAGACTGTCTGGGTCTGGACCGTCAACGATGTTGAAATAGGCAGAAGCAGCCAGCTCTCCGACGATGAAATCGAAGATCTTTTATATAATGAAAACAGCGACTGGCAGATTGCCAATGACAGATGGCGCACCTTATACAACAATGGGCTCACTGTGGATTACAGCATTTATGCGGAACCCTGACTGCCGTTTTGTCGGGAATCATCTTAGAGCGCTGTCCCTTTTTTCGGGAGAAACAGCTTTGACTGGTCTGCATTTTCCAGCATAAGGAGCCGCACTTTCTTGTCGATTCCGCCCGCATAGCCTGTCAGGCTTCCATTTGTACCGACCACCCTGTGACATGGGATAATGAGAGAGATGGGATTGTGGCTGACTGCACCGCCCACCGCGTGCGCTGACATATTCTCAACGCCCCGCCGCCGCGCAAGTTCTGCCGCAATCGCTTTGTAGGTCATTGTCTGTCCATAGGGAATTGTCAACATGATTTCCCACACTTCCCTGCGAAATGATGATGCCTGCTGCAAGGACAGCGGCGGCGTAAAATCCGGTTCCTGCCCACTAAAATAAAGATCGAGCCACTGCGCCGTCTCCTCGAAAACGGGCAGCAGTTTCTGCTCGCGCTGTGCTGCAAGCGTGCTGCCAAAATATTTCTGCCCGTCAAACCATAACCCGGTCAGGGCTTTTCCGTCGCTTGCAAGCAGTATCCCGCCCAGCGGAGAATCATACTTTTGTGTGTACTGCATCTGTTCCCTCCATCACATAGCGCTTCATAGATCACGCGCTCCTGTTTTTCTACACGCTTTCCAGCCATAATGAATCATTTCTTCCAAAAATGTGTTTCTTCGTGAATACCTATCTTTATAAAAAGTCATCAGCCTCTGTTTTGCTCCCAGCTCTCCCATGGACTCCCGCACCTCGCCCAGCGCAGCAAGATACGCCGCACATTCCCCATAATACTTAAAGCGGTTTGCGTCCATTATTACTACTACCCGCTTTTCAAGCAATGCTGTAATTTTTTTGACTGCACGGTCTCTAATATCAGATTCCATCTGCACCCCAGACTTCCATTTTAAAAATACCCGGCAAAACAAATCGTTTTCTTCAATTTCCTCTAGCTCCTCAAGCCCGCGGACACCTTCTCGATATGCTTCTGCGGAAAATTGCATCGCACTTTTCACAAGCTCTGCCATAGCAGCGATTCCCTGTCCGTTCCACTGCCCCTCATATAAATATAACAAATACAGTGCAATTCCCTGTTTCATAAACGTTCCCGTCCAGCCTAATGCCTGCGCTCGATTCAATCCTTTATCCAATACGTCTGCAAACTGCCCATCTAAAAATCTGAGCAGGAAGATCATATTGCTGTCTGGTCTGTTTTCTTCCCGCTCAGCGCATGCATAAAAATTATCCCCTTTATCTCCAGATATTCTCATAAAGATCTTTCGAAGCATTTCCCTTCTCTTCTCACTTCCGAAGCCATTTAACAGCGCCCGCAGATAATTCAGGGCGGAGGTATCCGATTCATATGCCACAAAATAACACTTTTCTAACAAAGATAATTCCCCCTTTGCCGCAATAATATACTCCGCCGTTTTTAGGGCTGCCCTGCTGCGCATAATATATTTCTTTGGTATCAACTTTATCGCTTTGATGCCTATGGAAATCATATCCTTCACCGGCATATTTTTCCCATTTTCCAATATATTCAAATATAATCCCGGATGAACAGCGGCATAGATTCCCGCATACTGCACCTTGATAGAAATATCATTCAACAAACAAAAGGCTTCCGCGACAATGCGATCCGCAGTCTCTCCTGTCTTATCGCCAAGATACGAAGTCAAACCCGAAAGAAATTCTTCAAGCGCAGGCAATTCTTTATTGCCATGCTGCATGATTGACTCTAACGTGACTGTCTCCATCTTTGCATTTGCAATCATGTCATACAATACCTTCGGGCGTTTGGCGGACGGCACTGCATGATATGCACAATATAAAGTATCAAGGATCACTTTTTTCAGATTACAGCGCAAAAGCCTACGATACACCATATCTTCCATTGATAATTCTATATCGCCACTTTCATCTTTACATAGAATTTCCATTGCCAGCAGTTGCCTGCCAACTTCAAAACCTTCTTTGTACCGCTTCCTGTCCATACAGATCTGCACAAAGTCACAGCTCTCTTTCATCATCTTTAAAATGCCGTCATTATCCTTATAATAAAGTTCCTCCTCACGATCATCATCCCTGTCGTAATACCAGTCATCATATCCTCCACTCAAGTTTCCAGTAATCGTAATTTCCTGTGAATCAATACGTTTTAAATTATGTCTAACACGACGATACATTTCATCGAAATCAGATTCAAAATCAATATCCTTTGCCAAATTTTTGTCTGGAGCCTTTCCCGTTTTATTCCCGACAGATTGCAGTATCTCCAAAAAATCTTCCCTGTGCTGCGCTGGATAAATTCTGCCAATCTCGTGAATAAATGCAATGAGCTGTTCTGTTGAATATTGCGCCGTAAGAGCATCCGTCTGTTTTAAAAAATTTGTCAGGTTCATATCGACTCTCCATTCTTCGCTTTACCAGCTTTTCTCCGCTAGTCTGTTCCTTGCAGGTTCAATATTGGAATTTATAACCTAAATTCCGCATTGAATTATAACGAGGAGGGGACCGGGACTTTCATATTAAACGCTTTGAAAATCGCC
>VSNR01000288.1 GCA_009774345.1 Lachnospiraceae bacterium
ATGAAAAGGGAGCCAGTACTGCTCCCTTTTCATTTTTACGCTCTCGCCCTTAATGTGCCAGCTATTTAATTTTCATACATCCCTTTCAGAGTAAACTGCCCTAAGATGTGACCGTCCATTTCACGGTATAGCTCATTCAGCAGAAAGCCCCTCTCCAAATCCAGCATCTTATCCAAGGCATATACATGAAGTTCATATATGTGCGGCTTATCGGGCGGGGTCATCCCGCCATAATAGGAGGAAAGCTCCGTGGACTGCTCTCCGCCCTGTATGCTCGTCCAGCTATTCCTACCCTGCACAAAGTCATCCGCCGTCTGGCTCTCATTCTCTTTGATCTCAAAACGGGTTATGTTTGCCGCCAGCCAGTGTATCCATGCAAATCCCCCTGTCACCGGGTATGCGTCCTTGTCCTCCAAGACAATGGCAACCGACACTGTTCCCTGCGGCGCATCTTCCACCGTAAAAGGCAGAGAATAGGTAGGGATGCCGTTTTCATTGAACTGCGTCCCATGCCCGCCATATTGAGGCTGGATTACCCCGTTTACAATACCGCTGCTCGTACCATTCATCTTCGATAACCTCCAATCCGATTTTATGATGATATTATAAGCGGCGGTTCCCGGACAGTAAATTACCCACTTTTTCGTGGGTACTAATCCGGAACTACCCCCTTTTCCTCCAGAATATGTTCCATGCCGTTTGCTTTCAGATAGTCAATCCCGATATGCTGCATGATCCTTAACGCCTCCAGTATCTCCCTTCCCATACCATCCGTTAAGGAATATTCCACCCGGAGCGGGTATCCCTCATAGGATTTCTTTTCCACAAATCCATAGTCCATCAGCTCCTTTAACTGCTCCAGCAGCATTTTTTGTGTAATGCCATCTATATCCCGCTCCAGATTCGCCAGGGATGTTGCCCCTAAACGCAGCCGCCATAAGATGATTGGTTTCCACTTCCCTTTAATCATGTCATGCACCAGTTCCAAAGGGCAGGTATATTCTGTCCGCATTTTCATAAGCTGATGCTCCTCCCATTTATTCCATCTCCCTGAACGTGCCGACTATTCCCCCGACAAGGCTCCACTGGCGCTGCATATAGGATTTCAGATTTTCCGTGCTTTGCCGATAAGCCTCCCGGACTGTTTCCGGGTCATAAAATTATGCTTTCTGCCACAGAAGCATATTGTCCTGAAATTCAGCCGTCATCTTCCCGGTATCTTTCAGCCACGAAAGGTAAGAGCGCACCGTACTTCCCACCAAAACATACTGCTCAAAATTCATGGAAAGACCATAGTCTTTGAAAACTTCCTGCAAAATACACTCAAAGCACATCGGCTTTTCACAAATCGATAGAATCTTCTCTGCCACTTCATGCACCTTATCCCTGTTGTAACGGACAAGTTCCTTTACATCAGCAGAGGCATCCGCATGGGCAGGGACAAACATGGCCGCCTCCATCTGCTCCACCTTATCCAGCGTCTCCAGATAAGCGACTATGTCATAAATGAAGGAAACCGCATATTTATCCAGCGTCTCCCTGCTGCTGATGCAGTCCGCAAGAAACACCACATTGTCCGGCATACGGAATCCGACCATGTCAAAGAAATGCCCCGGCAGCGGTATCACTTCAATCTCCTTCGGGAAACTTTCATCGGAAAAATCCGTCACATTGCTTTCCTGCGCCATCAGGAACTTATGCCGCAAGTCCTTACACGGATAACCGCCATAAAGGAAGGACGGCTCCAGTACCGGGTATTTCGTGAAAGCCGCCTCTATGCCGCTGGAATAAACCTTACATCCCGTCTGCCCCTGCAGGTATCTGTTCCCGCCGATATGGTCTGCATTGGAATGGGTATTCAGTATGGCGGTCAGATGCCATCCGTTCTTATCCAGTATCTGCCTGACCTTCCGCCCTGCATCCTTATCATTCCCGCTGTCAACCAGATAGACATTATCCCCATCTGCCACATAGACACCTATCTTCGCCGGGCAGTTTATGTAATAGCATTTCTCACTGACCTGAACCAATTCATACATTTTCCGTTTCCTCCTTTAATTGTTCGGATAAAATATCACGTTATAGGCGGTGCAGGCTTTCTCGGAAGCATTATGGTATCCGTGGGAAACATCCGCCCGGAAGCGTATTGACTGCTTTTCCTGCAGTAGCACTTCCTTCACGCCAATTACCATTTTCAGCGTCCCCTGCACCAGAAAAACATATTCTTCCACGCCTGATACATGAGGGAGCGATTCATGGCGCACTCCTGCATCAAACTCAATATAGAACACCTCCACATTCCGCACCGGGTCAAAGGGGAATAGAGGGTAAGCCCGCATCCCTCCGCTTTCCTCCGTAATCATATCCTTTTCGTCAAGTCCGGTAACCGTATATTCCGCTTCCTCCTGTTTGCAGAAAAAGGACAATGGAATTTTCAGCCCTGTTGAAATCTTCCATAATATGTTGATGGTGGGTGAGGACTGCCCGCGCTCGATCTGTCCCAACATGGGCTTGCTGACACCCGTCAGTTCCGCAACATCATCCAGCGTGAGCTGCCTTGTATTCCGAATTTCTTTCAGCCGCTCGCCTATCTTCAATGAAACCTGCTCCATGATTCCTCCTTGAATTTATTTTTGCATACAAAATATACTATAACATATCAAAGGACAAAATGAAAGGGCCATTGAACAACCCTTTTCCTCCCGCTAACATTTTTCAATTTTTCTGTATACTAACAGGCAAAACTCCATATTATCACGGAAACTCATATACAAACACGAAAACTCTGAGCAGTTTCCGTGTTTGTATCATATCCCCCGTTTTCCGACAGCATTTTCCGTCAAACTAATACGCCTTTCAGCCAAAACCGCCAATATCCTACTCCTTTTTACCTTTCCGTTTTATACTATCACGGAAACCCCTGACTTTTGCGTGAAAGTATACTTTTGCCTGATAGTACGATTTTTTCCCCAATCGCCATCCTATCAGCGGCATCTAAAAACACAAAAAAGAGGGGTCCACCACCCACCATGATGAACCCCACTAAACCTCAAAATCCCTTGATTTTAAGCCATTCTTCAATACTTTTGCCTGCGAGTACCAAAATTCCTATGGCATCAATTATTGATAGCCGCCTGTGCCGCTGTTAAATACTTTTTAATCTCCTACACCCTCTCGCAGAAATCAAGGGAAATCCACCCGGCTCCGCTTTTCAGCTTTCCCCACCTGGAAGCCCCTTTCCCATTAGCCTCCTCAACAACCGTGAAAATCCCGGCTCCCGTGTACTTCCCTGTCTTCTCCTTATCCGTCCCAGGTCCTTTCCGAATGTTCAGGTCAGGGATGGACACCCGCACCAGATATGGCCGGAACACATCCACTCCCGTCATACCCAGGATGCCTTTCAGGATGACAAGAATCTTCTCCCCATAGCCTGCCCCGGCAGCCCATCCTCTCCCGTCCGGGTTCTCCTTCTGCCCAAGCCACTCCACATATTCCGCACAGCCCCTCGCGACATACTTGAAGCGTGGGTCTATTAAACTGTACCCCTTGTCAAGGACAAATTTTTTATTTTGTTGCAGGGAATATGCGTTCTGCTTCCCTTTCATTT
>VSNR01000289.1 GCA_009774345.1 Lachnospiraceae bacterium
CAAAGATAATGGAAAGAAATAGCAAATGGAAAGTTTGTCTATTTTACCATCCTTAAACCGTTATAAAACAGGAGAAGAGTCTGGGCTATTACTCAGACTCTTTCCATAATTTTTTGCATACTGGTTAGTTTTTTCCGCATAAACTGGTAAGCATTGCCATTAGATTTTTGTCATCGTTCCAGTCTGGAAGATCTGAGTCAATGGTGACCTGTGCCTCCTCAAGTTTTTTTCGGCTCATTTCCGTATCTGTTTTGGCATAAATCTCCGTTGTGTCAACATGTTCATGGCCAAGGAAATCGCGGATATCTGTAAGAGGTATTCCTGCCTGAAGCATATGCATCGCCTTTGAGTGCCTGAATACATGGGGCGAAATTATTTCAGGAAGCTCCGGGTGCTTTTGACGCGTAATACTGTAGTATTTCTTCAATATATATGTGACGCCGGCTCTGGTAAGAAAAGTATTCCTGTGGTTGAAGAAAAATGGACTGTCTGCTTTTTCCGGCGTACCCAGACGGTTTTCAGCGACATATTTTTTTAAAATGTCAGCAGTGCCAGACATGACAGGAACCCAGCGCGCCTTCTGCCCTTTTCCTGTCAGCTTTATGGTATATGGCTTTTGCAGGCGGATATCCCGTACCCGTAAACCGCATATTTCCTGGACACGTGCAGCAGAATCATACAGCAGTGTGAGCAGGGCCAGGTCACGGCGTCCGTACAGGCTGTCTGTCGGTATGGGTTCAAGAACCGCCCTGACTTCATCCGGTGTCAGGTAAGCCAGTTCCGGCTTGGGATGCTTTTTTGTCCTGATGTCAGAAATTTTCTGCAGCTCATGCATGAACTCCGGATAACGGGAACGTGCATATTTGGCAAAGGCACGGATGGCGGCCAGCCGCTGGTTGCGGGTTGATATGCTGTTATGCTTCTCCTTTTCCAGCCAGTCAAGGAAATCAACAATAAGCTGGAAATTAAAATCAGCAAGAGTCAGCTTATCTGGTTTCTTCTTTTTGGTATTTTCAATGAAGTGCAGCATCTGGATGAATGTGTCGCGGTATGCCATGATTGTATTTTCAGACAGGCCCGCCTGCCCTGGCAGGTATACCCTCAGATATGCCTCAAGGCACTGTGCAAAATCAGTTCTCCTCATATAACGGGTCCTCCATTTTCGGTATGATATAGCCATACTTTTCATCCAGCAGCGCCGAGATTTCCGGATATACCTCGGCTGTCAGACGCAGGTACTGTTCAGTTGCCGAAAAATCATGGTGTCCCATATATGCCGACAACCGTGGCAGTGCAGTGGTAAGATCCTCGCCGGCAGCCGTCCATTTCTGCAGGCAGTGGACCGCAAATGTGTGGCGAAGGTCATGGACACGGGGACCGTTTCCCCTGCCGCCGTGTGATATTCCTGCTTTCCACAGGCAGTCCCGGAATATGGAATAGATTGTCCGGGTATCATAATGCCCGCCATCCGGGGCAGCAAAAAACCAGTCATCCCCGCCCTTGTCTGCCAGACGTGTCCTGTCATATTCCGCACATCTGGCTGTAATCTGTCCGGACATGGGTACATACCTTGTCTTTCCGAATTTACTGTTTCTTATCGTCAGGACTCCTTTTTCCAGATCCACATCCCCGCCCTTTAACGTGGCCGCCTCGGATGCACGGAGTCCACAGCAGTATAGCAGGCGGAAAAGAACAGGCATGATGTCCTTCCTCCTTGGTGCGCCTGAACGCAGCGGTGTTTCCATCGAATCAAAAACAGAAAATAACGCCCGGATTTCATCATGTGTAAAAATGTATGGGATAAATGTCCTGTGTGTTTTTCCAATATCCCCGGCACCAGGTACATATGCCGGACAGCCCATACGGACCATGTACCTGGCAAACTGTCCGATCAGTGAATAGCGGGAATACTGGTTTCTGTCCGAATCCGTCGGCTTTTTTGCAATCCATGCCCTGACAAGTTCTTCAGGCAGGCTGTCTGGAGGAACCTCATAATCAAGGGAAAAGCGGGAAAACCTGCTCAGATGTTTTGCTTCAGTATTGTAGATATAGCCGATTCCCCGCTTTTCGGAAATAAAATCCTGCAGGTGTCCTGCCAGCACGCCGGAGAACTCGTAAGTCATATATTTTGATCCTTCCTGCATATGCTACACCTCCTCAAGAGAGAGCGCGCACATGCGCATTCCCTCAATGTCCACTTTCAAGTAAGGCGAAGATGAAGCGTAACTGGAATGTCCCATTATGTCTGCAACGGCAAACAAAGAGGTGTTCTGGGCAAGCAGACGCCGGGCAAGGGCATGGCGCAGGGAATGCATGCCGCTTACAACACCGTGTTTTTTCTGCAGTCCGGCACGCCGCATACAGCGGTCAAGTACACAGCCGATTGAACTGGGCTGCATCGGTTTATAAGGCGCATTGTTTTTAACAAAGACATAAGGGCTTGTAATATTTGCACCAGTCCGCTGCTTCAGGTATTCCGCTATTGCCCATCCTACATCTTTCAGAAGGGGGTATACGGTACGGCGTCCTGTCTTGTGCTGTACCAGTGCCAGCTCATTACGCCCCCATTTAAGGTTTTCAAGCTGAAGGTTTGCCACATCCGATATACGCAGGCCAAGCTGGACGACAAGGAGGATGATGGCGTAATCACGTTTTCCGGCCATGTTGCCCCTGTCGATGCTGCGGAGCAGTTTTTCTATTTCCTCCTTTTCCCATAATTCAGGGACATTCAGGTTGGCAGGGACGTTTACTCTTGGAACTGAAGCAGACCAGTCATACGGGATACGTCCGGTCTTGTACAGGAACCTGAAATAATTACGGAGTGTCGCAAGTATGTGCTTTACGAAAACAGGCGAGTAATTTCCCATTGAAGAAGCAAAATCGTGCACTATGTCTGCGGATACCCCGTCGATTCCATTTATTTCCCTGCAGGAAAGAAACTGGTAAAATTTGCGTATATGGCTGGTTCGAAGTTTTTTGGTTGCGTCACTGTTATCTGCAGTCTGCATGGCTTCGACATATGCCATTATATGACCGGCATCACAGGAGGCCCATGTTTCAACTGGCAGGACTTCTTTTTGTTTTATGAAAAATACCGTTTCGTACTGCTGGTATTCAAGAAGTCTGCGGATGCATCTGATATGCGTGCCTTCGTTCGTTGTCAGTGCCCTGTCCTCCGTAAACGGATAACCAATAGTTTCCCTCAGATAATCCAGACAGATTTCATCATTCAGGGAATCATTTCCTGTCCTCTGCATGGCATAATCGCGAAAACGGCGACAGTCCTGACGGAAGTATTTGATAGTCAGGGGGGAGTACTGTAGTCTCTCCATTGCTCCGGCCACGCCGTCACACGCTTCTTTGATGGTTTGAATTTTTTCCATATTCTTTCTCCTTAAGATTATTTTACCGCAGTTTGCGGCTGCTTAAGTATAAAAGATTATGGAAAGTAATTCTACCTACTTTCGGTCAAATGCTTACTATTTAGAAATAACTTTCCATTTGACATTTCTTTCCATTATCCTTG
>VSNR01000029.1 GCA_009774345.1 Lachnospiraceae bacterium
TTGACAGCGGCAACATTTGCCATTATTGGTGCGGGTACGATACTTTTTAATTCGGCGGCAGAAGTGACGCTGGCGGCGAACAATGGAAAGGTGGAAAAAGTTCCAACCAGTTATCAGGTTGCGGACAGTCTGGAAACGACAGTGCCAAAGGTCACAGAGAACGGCAGGGACCAAGAAAGCAGCAGCGTCAAAAAAGTAAATTATACGCTGAGTATGGACGACCTGAATACCGGAACGCCTACGGATACGGATTTGACAATGGAAGAGGCGGCGGAAGCAGGAGCTACGTATTTGAAAAAAATTTTCGGAGTGGATTTGGAAGGCGCATATGTATATATGAGTTATTATCCGGGGACGGAAACATTCCCTCGCGCGTTCTGGTCAGCCGATGTTCTGTTTCAGAAAGAACAGACGCCTGAGAGTACAAGATGGACATATATGATAGACGCTGTTACGGGAGAGCTTTTTAATATCTGCCATAGCAGACGGTTGGAGGTAAATGTCCCCCTTGGCTATGATAAAGCGCTGGAAAAAGACTACAGTATCTATGCGGAACTTGCCAGGAAGAAAGTGGAAGAGTGGAAATTGATAGATAGTCCGGTAGAAAAAGTAGAGTATAATTGTCAGGGATATTCTGGAAATGATCCGACGATTGCAGTGAATGTCATTGGTAAGAACGGGGAAATTATAAATATGGATTTCTCACGGTATGACCAGACATTTTTAGGGCTTATTACAGACAGTTCACGGAAAGTAACAGAATCCGCACTGGAAAATCTGTTTGGAGAGATGGAGTCTGTTGAGTCAGAAAAAGTCGAAGAGAATACAGTAACATGGACAACGAGCATTGTAAAATAGCAGCTTGATCTGAGAATCAAAAAAACATAGAAAAGCGTTTGTTGGGCGAAAACCAATGAGCGCTTTTCTGTTTTGACTGCATTGAAGATGTATAGTAAAATGCTTTACAAATGCTACATTTTAAAGTATACTGGATATATCATAAAGAGAGAGGTGATATAATGGCTCAAATCAGTTTACGAATAGAAGATGATGTAAAGAAAATGGCAGAACAGGCTTGTGCTGATATTGGAATGTCTTTGTCTACGGCTATAAATATTTATCTAAAAAAACTGGGACGAGAAAAAAGGATACCGTTTGAAGTATCTGTTGATCCCTTTTATTCGCAGGAAAATATGACTAGGCTTAAAGAGTCTGTAGCGCAAATGGAAGCCACAGGTGGTACGGTGCATGAGGTGGACTTTGATGATTAAGGCATGGTCAGATGCGGCGTGGGAAGATTTTGAATATTGGACAAAACAGGATAAAAAAACATTGAAACGTATTCTCCAGCTATTGAAGGATATTGAACGGAATGGATACGAAGGAATAGGAAAGCCGGAAAGATTAAGTGGTGATTTGGCATCCTATTGGAGTCGGCGAATCGACGATGCAAATCGTATTGTTTATCGTATAGAAGATAATATAATAAAGATTGTTCAGTGCGGTTCTCATTATAGAGATAAATAAAGTCGGCAATATCTGTTGCCTTTTCGGGAAAAAGTACCAAAAAAGGAAGAAAGTATAATGAGCGTGGGGGCTGAAAAAGGGAGCATAAATGAATCATAAGGAATTTGCAGCAGCATTGTATCATGAACTCGAACGGGTAGTAGATGCCGGCGAAGTACAAACTGTATGGGGAGATGAGCTGATATTAGAGTTTGAGGTGTTATTTTTGGAGAGGCTTTATCCTGAGCAAAAAGAAGAGCCAGAATGGGTTTTTATGTTTATACAGCTAGCTCATTGGGCGTTTTCGTCTTATCATGAGGGCGTATATACATACTATGACAATTTTTATGAGAGTGATACAGATCATGGTATTCGGCGGCTGTCGGAATGCCTGTATCGGTATGGTTTTATAGAACTTGCAAAATGGTACGATTATGGAATTTATGACTATAACCTTTATCCAGAATTTGACTATCCTATCGAAATTGGACTGCGTATGGCAGAGGTTGATAACTGGATACATGATAATCCAGAAGTGATCTGGCAGGTTTTTGTCAAGCTGTTGCAGAATCATAAAGAGGAGGTGCTGGAAGCCGCAGCAAATGAGACGCCTGATTGTGAGGAAGAGACGCAAACAACACAGGAGAAAGACAGTACACCAGCACCAAAAGTTCAGCAAAAGAAGGAAAGTATCTTTATGGATGCGGTTGACCTGATCGCAGATGACAGCAGGATGGATAGGAAGAACACGCAACGGGATGGACGAATATCACATCTTACAGTTTCCCAGATTGATGAGAAGATGGTGTCTTTGATGGCACAGGCAGAGGAGCTAAAGTGGATACGGACGAAAGATGTATTTCCCGAAAATGCATTAAAGATTCTCGATAGTGTGCTGTTCTCTGTTCGAAATGATATTTGGTTTCGTATATATAATTATGATCGGGAAGACTGCGATTTACAGCATTTTGCAGAAATGGACCATGTACGGAAGCTGAAACTGGACTGCACGGGGGAGATCAGACATGCAGAGGTGCTTTCCCGGTATGTGCTTTTGACGGATTTGGGAATGACAGCGCCAAAACAGCGTGATTTTCGTTTTGTGAACAAGCTGTCACAGGAGCTTACGACGCTTTCTCTTTATGCAGACTTCTCACTGGATGGTATTTCTTTTGAAGATGCCAGTGATGGGGACAGATCAGGCAATCCATCTTACGAACTGGAATGGCTGATAAGGTATCCCAAGCTTCAACACTGTAATATTGGAAATTATGCAAAGCATATGGAATTTATGATTCGAAAAGATGATATCAGAGAGCTAATATTGTGTGAAATGCCATGTCCGCCGATTGATGTGCTGCGTATGCTGAAAGTACAGAGCGTGATTGTGCATGCAGAACATGCGCAGAAATTAGAACGATTGGGACAGATTGCGTCGATTCAGGAGCTGGAACTGGTAAAGATCACCGATATAGACAATCTGGATTTTCTGGAAACACTGCCTTCTTTGCAGAAGCTTACGCTCCGCAGTCTGCCAGCGCTGACCAGACTGCCGCATTTCTTAGAGGCACGAAAGTTCAGGGAACTGGCGGTTTACGACTGCGACAGGCTTTTGGAACGAACGGATTTAACAAGGGTGAGTGAGCGGGTTTTGATACGGAAATATACGTGAAGCAAGGCGCCATTCACAATTTAGATACGAAGGAATAGAAGATAAAGGGAGAGAAGGGGTGAAAAAGATATGAAAATAAACAATCTAAAAGTTGATAATTTCCGCCTGTTTGATGATATGAAATTGCAGTTAAATGGTAAAAATACGGTTATTTTTGGAGTAAATGGAACAGGGAAAACTTCTATACTGAAAAGTATTAATTTGCTATATGCAAATATTATTAATCAGATCGTAAACCGAAAAGAATTGAAACAAAATCTGAACATTGAGTTAGATGATATTAAATATGGAAAGACTCAGACGAAGCTTGAAGCTGATTTTTTTATTGAGAATCAGCTGATTTCTTACAATAGAACAATGATTAGGAAATCAGGTAAAAGATCACAGGATTTAGAAAGTCTGAAAATATTAGCCTCAATTTTTCAAGATAAGTATGTGAGCGATGAAAAACAGGAGAACATACCGATCTTTGTGAACTATGGCACAAACCGTCTGGTGTTGGATATACCAATAAGGATACGAACGAAACATCAATTTGATATTTATGCAGCTTTTGACAAAGCAATTGAGAATAGAATAGATTTTCGTACTTTCTTTGAGTGGTTTAGAAATCAAGAAGATTACGAGAATGAATGTAAAGTACAGAATGCGGATTTACAGTTTACAGACAAAGCGTTGGATTCCGTAAAAAAAGCAATGCTTGTTATGCTTGATGGCTGTACCAATTTAAGAGTTGCCAGAAAACCGAGATTGGAAATGAAAGTGGACAAGAATGGAGTGGGATTAAATGTCTCACAATTATCGGATGGGGAAAAATGTACAATGGCATTATTCGGTGATCTTGCACGCAGGCTTACTATTGCGAATCCGAATTTAGATAATCCGCTTCTTGGAGAAGGGGTGGTATTGATCGACGAGATAGAATTGCATATGCATCCGTTTTGGCAGAGAAACGTGGTAGGAAAATTGAGAGAGACATTTCCAAATATTCAGTTTATTATTACAACACACTCGCCAATCGTATTAAGCGAGATAGATGACGAATTTAATATCTACTTTTTGCAGAATAAGGAAGCATCTAGTGAAGTGATTGAGTTCAAAAGACTGGATGGTTTTGATGCAAATTATATTCTTGAAGAGTTTATGGGAACGAAGTCAATGAATTCTAAGACAGAGACTTTGATAAGTGACATTTACAGATTGATAAACGGCAGATTATTTGAGGAAGCCGAAGAAAAAGTGAATCACTTAAAAGAATTAACAGATGCAACCAATAAGGATGTGATAAGAGCTGGTATGTTAATAAAGAGAGGGCGGTTGTCATGATTTATATAAGGAAGCAGACAGAACCGAATTGGTTAAGTGAATTGAAAAGAAAGCATGAAAAAATGACTTATGATTCAAAGCAGTTTCAACCGTATATATCAAGGCTGAATAAAGAACTTGTGTCAGAGCAAAAAGGTCTGTGTGCTTACTGCTGCTGCCAGATTGATGAGGGTAAATCTCATAATGAGCATATAGAACCAAGGCATCCGGGAACATATGTCAGTAAGAAAAGTCTGGACTATACAAATATAGTCGCTTCATGCTATGGGTTCTCAGGAGAGAAAACCTGTGGACCTAAGAAAGAGAATGATTATGATGAGAGCAGATTTGTTTCTCCATTGAATCCGAAATGTGAAGAAATATTTACATATTTACCTGATGGGACGATAGAAGGTGATGATTATACAATCAATCTTTTGAATCTAAATTCATACAGGTTAAAAGAAGCGCGAAAGGCAGTATTCTGCATATTGGAGAGTTGTGATATTGATACGATAAAGTTAATTTATCCAGAGAATGATATGAAACTTGAACAGTTTATAAATGTAGTTCGCTGGTATCTAAAACAAAATTCTGATGATTAGAAGCTGTGTCCAATCTAAGAAACTGGTTGCATTGAGAATAGGAAAATGATAGAATTAAAAGCATAACATACAGCAGGAGGTTTTTGTGATGTACGAGTTTAAAGAGGAATTTTTGACAGGAATCGACCAGATTGATGCGGAGCACAGGCGGCTGTTTGAGATCGCGGACGAGCTGTATACATTAAAATGCGAGGAGTTTATGCCAGATAAGTATGATCATATCAGGCATATTTTGGAGGAGCTGCGGGATTATACGCTGACGCATTTTGAGCATGAGGAGGCGTATATGGCGTCGATTGGTTACGGGCGGCTGCCAGAACAGAAGCAGCAGCATGAAGCCTTTGAGGAGACGATTGGCGGCTGGGATACGGACGCGATAGATGAAGATCAGGATGAGACGATCGAGGAGATTCTGCACATCGTGACAAACTGGCTTGTCAATCATATTTTACATGAGGATAAGCTGATTGGGGAATAGGAATTGAAGAAAAGACATAGAATGAAGTATAGAAAACCTATACTTCATTTTTGGGTGCTGATATGAATAGACATGATACGAAATATCACGATATATTTAAACAGGATATCATGAGTGCAGGAGAGCGTTTTGCGGATGCGTTTTCACTGCCTAAGGATGTGGTGGTGAATGCCACATTGTTTCATATGGTGGGGGCGTCGGAGCTTTTTGTGGAAAATTTTAAGGGAATCATATCCTACACCTGCCATGAAGTTCTGATCAAGGGAAACCATATTAAGTATTGTGTCTGCGGCGACTGTCTTACGATTGATCATTACTCGAACGAGGACATGAAAATATCAGGGCAGATCAAGGAGGTAAAGGTGATAAGGGAAACTTGAGGTGGGACGCTTGCAGAATAGATGGATACGCTTTGTCAAAGGTTTTCTGGTGATCAGGGTTGACGGGGACTACATGGAACGTTTTTTTAATATGTGCCGAATGCATGAGATTGATTTGTGGGAAATCAAGAAGGAACAAGATGTCTGCATGTGTGAGGCATATGCTGCGGATTTTCTGAGAATGCCGCCGCTGTTAAGAAAGACAGGCACAAAGGTACATGTCGTTCAAAAGAAAGGACTGCCGTTTTACTTTCCTTTTATCAAAAAAAGGATTATTTTTTTTGCGGGCGTCATGCTGTGTCTGATTATGCTCAATTATGTGACAGAATACGTCTGGGCAATAGAGTACGTTGGCAATTTGCAGGTAAGTGATGACGAGCTGTCGGATTTCTTGGCGCAGGAATCCATTCATTACGGGATGAAAAAGAGCAGTATTAACTGTGAGGAGAAGGAAAAAAGGCTGCGGGAGGCTTTTTTGAATGTCACATGGACTTCGATCTATTTTGAGGGGACGAAACTTTATATAGAAATAAAGGAAAATGAGAAATCAGAACCTGTCCAGATCGAGACAAAAGGGACAGATCTCATTGCGAATGAAGCTGGCACCATCACGTCGATTATCACCAGAAACGGCGTGCCGCGAGTTAAGGCAGGAGATACCGTGGAGCAGGGACAGGTGCTGGTATCCGGCGGCGTCCCGGTCTATGACGAGAGCCAGACGGTGATTGACTACCAGATTTATGATGCGGATGCCGATATTTTCATCAGGACACCGATAGAATACAACTGTTCGATCAACAGCGGCTATCCTGTGATGATTTATACAGGAAACCGGGTGAATACAGGATTTGTCCAGATCGGGGACTATTATATTGATGGTTTATCCCTGTGGGATTTTGTCGAAAAATATCTCTCACCGAAAAAAGACGAAACTTTATATGAGACTGCCACGGAAAAACATCAGGTGGTTTTGCTCGATAATATCTATCTTCCGGTCTATTATGGAAAAATTGACAGAAAAGAGTATTATATCAAGTATTTTACATATACAGATGAGGAGATGAAAAGCAAGCTGTCTGATAATTTCAAAAAATTTATTTCAGGTTTAGAGCAAAAAGGGGTACAAATTGTTGAAAAAAATGTTAAAATGGAAAAGAATAGTAGTGGAATGGAATTAAATGGAAGTCTGCTGGTGGTCAAACAGACAGGTGAGGCAGTGGACATTCCAGTGAACACGATTCAGGAAGATGAGACAAAGGAGTAAACAAAAAGTGGCAGAGTTTCGGGTTGGAATGCAGATTGAAGCAGAACATATGCAGAATCTCTTTGGCAGTCATGATGCATATATCAAACAGATTGAGGAGGATTTGAATGTGGTCATCACAGACCGCAACGGAGAAGTTCGAATCAGTGGCGAGCAGGCGGCGGTAAACAAGGCGGCAAAGCTGGTGCGGGAGCTGGTGGAGCTCTCAAAGCGGGGAAACAGAATACAGGAACAGAATGTGTCCTATGCGCTTGAGTTATCTCATGAGGGAGATGAGGGGGCGCTCCTTGAGATGGATTCGGAGTGCATTTGCCACACGATTTCGGGGAAGCCCATCAAGCCAAAAACACTGGGGCAGAAGAAGTACATTGACGCGATCAAGGATAAGATGATTGTGTTTGGACTGGGCCCGGCGGGTACAGGCAAGACGTATCTGGCAATGGCGATGGCAATCACTGCGTTTAAGAATCACGAGGTAGAGCGCATTATACTGACGCGTCCAGCGATAGAGGCGGGAGAAAAGCTGGGATTTCTGCCGGGAGATTTGCAGAGCAAGGTGGACCCGTATCTGAGACCTTTATATGATGCGCTCTATCAGATTATGGGCGCAGACAGTTTTCAGAAAAATATGGAAAAGGGATTGATCGAGGTGGCACCGCTTGCCTACATGCGCGGGCGGACGCTTGACAATGCCTACATTATACTGGATGAGGCACAAAATACGACGCCGGCGCAGATGAAGATGTTTTTGACCAGAATTGGATTTGGCTCGAAGGTCATTGTCACCGGCGATGCTTCACAGAAGGATTTGGCAGTCGGCACACAGTCCGGTCTGGATGTGGCGGAGAAAGTGCTTGCAAAAATCAGCGATATCGCGTTTATCAGGATGACAAGCCGTGATGTCGTGCGCCATCCGCTTGTGCAGAAGATTGTCAAAGCCTATGAGGACTATGAGAGCAGACTTGGCAGCAGCCAGAATAAGGCTGCTCATAAGGCGAATGAACCGCGCGCAAGAAGAGGCGGCAAGCCATTTCGGAAATAAATTGCATAAAGGAATCAAGACATATGAAAAAGAAGGAAGAAACCAGCCTGCAAAAAGCGCTGACCGCCATTGGAATGCTGGCTGTAGCAATACCGTCAGTCGGCGTCGCAGCATATTTGTATGAGAAATCGTTTCGGGATATTTTTATCCTTTTGATGATTGTCACAGCCTGTTTTGGCATGACTGTCTTTTCATTTTTCCAGTCCAGTCTCTTTGAGTCGCTTCATTACGATAACGGGGGACATTTACTGCGTTTTGCCATTATCTTTCTGATGGGGGTGGCTGCGTCGTGTCTGCTGCCAATCCTGCCGGAAGCGGGCTGGGTGCTGCCGACGCTCGCGCTCGCGCTGACGCTGTTTTCTAATACGGTCACTGGATTAAATGCTTATGCAGGTTTCGTGAGTGTGTGTGCTTATTTTGCATCTGCGGAGATTTTGACACTGCTGTTATATTTGCTTACAGGTGTTATTTTTGCAGTGCTTTTTGAGCGGCTGAACGATGATTACAGGACAGGGACACCGCTGGCATCGGCAATGGTTATTTATATCATTGAGCTGGCTGCCAAAATTGTGTTTGAGAGCCATGGGACACTGAACGCAGACGTGTTCGTGATGCCGGTGATCAATGTGTTTGTCACATTTATACTGATGCTGATGGTGCTGCGGTTTTACTGTGCAGTGGTCATTGACAAGGAAAAGGGCAAATACCTGCATATCAACGATCAGGAGTATGAGCTGCTTGCCAAGTACAAGGAGGAGGACAGGCAGACCTACTATAATGCCATACATACAGCATATTTTGCAGAGAAGACGGCAAGACTGCTGCATATGGATGTGGATGTGGCGAAAAATGGCGGATATTATCATCGGATTATCGTGCTGGAATGCAGAAAACAGGAAAAATCACTCGAAGAAATCTGTAAGGATAATAAGTTCCCCCCGGGGGCAGTACGGCTTTTGCAGGAATACAATTACAAGTCACAGCCGATGAAAATGCGTGAGACGGTGGCAGTTTACCTTGCAGACTGTGTGGTATCCTCTATCATGTATCTGATCGGCAAGGCGGAGGGAAAACCTGCAGATATGGACTATGGAAAGATTGCCACTGCCATCATACACAGAAAGATTGAGAGCAAAGTTTTGGACAATAGTGACATTTCGCTGGCTGATTTGGGCGGCATTGAAAAAATATATACAGGAGAAAAATTATACTATGACTTTTTACGTGGAGAGTGAGACAGACAAAACGCTTCCTTTTGAGGCGGAGGAAGTGGCAGGCAAAGTGATTGTGGAAGCGCTGGATTTGGAGAACTGTCCTTACGAGGTGTCGGTGAATGTGCTTCTGACAGACGATCAGGGGATTCATGCGATGAACAAACAGTATCGGGGGATTGACCGCCCGACAGATGTGTTGTCTTTCCCCAATGTAGACTATGAGAATCCATCTGATTTTACGGGGATAGAGGATACGGCTGAGGATTATTTTGACCCTGAGAGCGGAGAATTGTGTCTTGGTGATATTGTGATTTCTGTGGATAAGGTATATGCGCAGGCGGAGGAATATGGACATACGCCAAGGCGGGAGTATGCCTTTCTGATAGCGCACAGTATGCTGCATCTCTTGGGATATGACCATATGGAGCCTGATGAGGCGGCTGTCATGGAACAGAAGCAGGAGGAAATTCTGAACAGACTTGGAATAACGAGAAATGAGTAGCTTGGGCTGAGGAGAGCAGTGAAATGAAGAAAAAGAAGTCTAATTTTATCGTTCAGGGCGGAATCCTAGCGATGGCGGGAATCCTTTCCAGAATCATAGGGATCGCGAGACGTTTCCCCATGCAGCACATTATCGGGGACAAGGGAAATGGGTATTATTCTGTGGCATATGAGATTTATTCGATTATGCTGATTATATCCTGCTACAGTCTGCCGCTTGCAGTGTCAAAGGTCGTATCGTCCAAGATCAGTAAACGGCAGTACAAAAGTGCCGAGAGAGCATTTCAGTGTGCGATGTTCTTTGCGGTGGCTGCGGGCGGCGCCTCCTTTTTGATCTGCGAGCTTTTGGGTGACTTTTTTGCGGCGGATGTGATGCAGGAGCCGATGAGCGCGCCGGCGCTCAAAGTGCTTGGCCCGGCATTGCTGCTGGTGTCGGTGATGGGCGTGTTTCGTGGATATTTTCAGGGGCTTGGCACGATGATGCCCACAGCGGTATCTCAGATACTGGAACAGATCTTTGTGTTAATTGGTAGTATTGTGGGAGCCTCTCTCCTCTATGCGCATGGGGATAAGATTGGGGCGCTGATGCACAATGCAGATTTTGCGCCTGCATACGGCGCGGCGGGTGCATCCATCGGCCCTGTGATTGGGGCGGTGATCGGGCTGTTGTTTCTGGCCTTTGTGTTTGCGGCATACCGAAAGGGCGCCAAAAAGCGCGCGCGCGAGTCAGGCGGCAGAGCGGACAGTTATCCGCAGATTTTTGGCATGATACTGCTGACCATTTTTCCCGTGCTTTTAAGTACTACCGTCTACAATATCAGCGGGGTCATTGATATCAAAATCTTTGGCAGTGTGATGATTGCAAAGGGATTTGAAGATGTCAAGACTGATCTGTGGGGGGTATACTCAGGAAAATATAAACTGCTGGTAAATGTGCCCATCGCGCTTGCCAATGCCATGTGCTCATCTATCGTACCGATGCTGACGCAGCTTATGGTGCGGGAGGAATACGGGCGTGCCAAGGAAAAGATCGGACAGGCGATGCGCTTTACAATGATTGTCGCAATTCCTAGTGCGGTGGGACTTGCAGTGCTTGCCAGACCCATTGTCTCGCTGCTGTTTAAGGGAGAGGTCGATCTGGCAGTCAGTATGCTCCATACCGGCTCTGTATCTGTCATCTTTTATACGATGTCAACACTGACAAACGGGGTGCTCCAAGGCATTAATAAAATGAAAGTTCCCGTGTGCAATGCAGCGATTTCTCTTGTGATTCATATAGCGCTGCTGTATGCGATGCTTGAGATGAATATGGGCATCAATGCGGTGGTGTACGCATATATTTTATTCGCGGTGGTAGTATGCGTGCTGAATGCAGTGGCAATCCGCAAATATATGCGGTATAAGCAGGAGGTTGCGCGCACCTTTATCATTCCGGCGATTGCATCGGGAGTGATGGGCATTGTGATCGGGCTGTTAAATCTTGCGCTCTCCAAAGCGGCGGGCAATGCGGTGACAGTATTTGCCGGCATCAGTGTCGGCGCTGTCGTATATTTTGTCGTCCTGATATTGCTAAAGGGCATCAATGAGCGTGACATGCGGAGTATGCCGGGCGGCAGAACGATGATTATGATCGCAAAGAAACTGCGGTTGATTTAAACATCCGTGTGCATAAAATAATAAAAATAAGCTGATACTATATCAAAGACGCCAAAGTGTTCAAGTTTCACGAGGAGGCTGATGATGGAAAAGAGATATAAGATTGGCTTATTTTTTGTATTAGTGTTGATTTCGGTATTGGTGGTCGTATTGATGTGGAAACGGCATACGATGGATGGTTTCCCAAAGGAGGAGCATTTGGTGACGGATGAAACAGAGGATTCAGCGCCCAAAACGGCGGAGGAGCTATACCAAGTACAGAAAATGAATATCCTGACGACGTGTGACACCGTATGTATCTATGAAAATATTGATAAAAAAGACGGTTCGGTGTCAATGGAAGAGGAGGCGCTACCGGTAAAATATATTGGTCTGAATCGTGAGGAGCTTGAGACAATGCTTGCGCAGGACAGTTTGGCACCCACGCTCGAAGAGAAACAAAAAGGGTTTAAATCCCAGCATTTGGAGCTTTTTTCAGCGGATAAGATCAAGGTGCTCAGGATTTATGACACGGCGCAGGGAGCGACTGGATTTTATATCATGGAGGTAAACGGTGAGATTTGTGTGTATGAGCACGACAAGGAAACCCTTTATTTCAAGACTGGACTGCACGCGGAGAGCCTTCCGGCAGAGGTGCGGCATGAACTCAGGGAGGGGAAATTTATGGACAGCGAACTGCAAGTTTATCATTTTATAGAGTCGTACAGCAGTTGAGCATGAGAGTTGAGGAGGAGTTATGGCAAAAAAGGTTATTGTGGCTGGCGGCGGGGCATCTGGTCTTGCGGCGGCAGTCACTGCGGCAGAAAACGGCGCCAAAGTCACAGTGCTGGAACACAAAGACAGAGTGGGCAAAAAGATCTTAATGACTGGCAACGGCAAGTGTAATCTCACCAATATGTCCGATGTGCAGGGCAAGTATTACAGCAGTGACAAGGCGTCGCTTGAACGGATTTATGATACGCTTGAACGGTTTGATGCAGCAAAGACAAGAGAATTTTTCCGAAAGCTTGGATTATATACAAAGGAAAAACGGGATGGCGGGGTCTATCCGGTGTCGGAGCAGGCATCTATCGTGCTGGATGTGCTGCGAAGTGCCTGTGACAGGCTTGGCGTGACAGTACGGACAGGCTGTGAGCTTACGGATGTCATGCCTGTGAAAAACGGCGGCAGGGTGCGTGTGAAATCCCCTGATAAGGATGCCGAGGAGCTTGCATATGACAGGCTGATTCTGGCGACAGGAGGGAAAGCGGCGCCAGTTTCGGGGTCAGACGGTTCTGGGTATGCGCTTGCAAAGCGTCTGGGACACCGTATTATAGAGCCGCTTCCGGCGCTGGTGCAGCTTCGGTGTGAGGGCGGGTTTTTTAAGGCACTATCAGGTGTGAGGGCGCAGGGGATGGTGCGGCTTGTGATTGACGGCAAAGAGGCGGCGGCTGAGGCAGGCGAGCTGCAATTGACGGATTACGGTATTTCAGGGATTCCCGTCTTTCAACTGAGCAGGCTGGCGTCGAGGGCACTCTATGAAGGAAAGCATTGCGAGGCGTCGATGGACTTTATTTCCTATATTTGGAATGCAGGACTTGTGCGTACAGAACTTATGTGTACAGAATGCTTTTTGGATAAGACCGTGGAGGAATATCTGTCAGGAATGGTACATAAAAAGATTGCGGCAGTTGTCTGCAAACGAAATGGGATTGCACCGGGTGGGACAGTGGGACAGGCAGGGGAGGAAAAAGTCTGGCGCTGTGTCAGAATGCTTTCGGATTTCAGCGTGCGCGTCACTGCGGCAAAGTCGTTTGACAGTGCACAGGTGTGCTGCGGTGGTGTGCCGCTGCATGAGGTTGATGAAAATTTTCTGTCGCGAAAGTGTCCTAATCTATATATTATTGGGGAACTTTTGGACTGTGACGGCATCTGCGGCGGTTTTAACCTGCAATGGGCGTGGGCGACCGGGCATATTGCAGGAAAAGCAGCAGCGCAGGGGTAAAAGGAAGAATAAGAAATATGGTAATTATAAGTTCACTTAAAATTCAACTTAAACTCAGCTTAAAAAGCAGCCTAAGCGAAACTAAAGCTGCGGACAGGCTGTCATTGCAGGACATACTGGACAGCAAGGAGGCTCTCACGAAAATAGCTGCAAAGATACTTGGCATCAAACCGGCAGAGATCGCATCGCTTGAGATCCTAAAGCATTCCATAGATGCCAGAAAGAAACCGCAGCTTTTTCAGGTATATACCGTCGGAATTACTTTAACCAATCCTCAATCCGAAGAAAGGGTCGTAAAGCGCTGCAAAAACAAACAGGTGACTATTTACACACCGCATCCCTATCTATTTCCATCAGCAGTCAGTGCAGAACTGCCCAAGGCAAAGCTGCCTTATCGCCCTGTCGTGATCGGCACAGGGCCTGCGGGGCTGTTCTGCGGATATATGCTGGCAAAACATGGC
The DNA here is from genome assembly GCA_009774345.1 of Lachnospiraceae bacterium. Taxonomy (GTDB): domain Bacteria; phylum Bacillota; class Clostridia; order Lachnospirales; family Lachnospiraceae; genus COE1. Next base: position 14,069 of record VSNR01000029.1, read on the forward strand.
TATCAGCCCATTTTGCTGGAGCGCGGTTTTGATGTGGACACCCGCACAAAGGATGTGGAGGCATACTGGAACGGCGGCAGGCTCAACCCTGAATCCAATGTTCAGTTTGGCGAGGGCGGCGCAGGCACCTTTTCCGATGGAAAGCTCAATACACTTGTGAAAGACCCGTATGGCAGAAACAAAGAAGTGCTTCGGATATTTGTGGAATTTGGCGCACCAGAGCACATTTTATATGAAAGCAAACCGCATATCGGTACAGATCTGTTGAAGAAAGTCGTCGTCCGAATGCGCCATTTTATCATAGAAAACGGCGGTGAAGTACGCTTTGGGGCAAAAGTGACAGGATTTTTGGTAAATGAAGGCGCGCTGTGCGGGGTTGAAGTGAATCACAATGAACAGCTTGAGACAACAAGGGCAGTGCTGGCAATCGGACACAGTGCCAGAGATACATTTACATATCTCAATGAGATACAGGTGCCGATGGAAGCGAAAGCGTTCGCAGTTGGCATGCGGGTGGAGCACCCACAGCACAGAATCAATGTATGTATGTATGGGGAGGAGTTAGGCAGCTGCCTGCCAGCGGCGCCGTACAAACTGACAGCCAAGACCAGCACCGGGCGCGGCGTATATTCCTTCTGCATGTGCCCGGGCGGTTTTGTCGTCGATGCATCGAGCGAGCCGGGGCAGATCGCAGTGAATGGCATGAGTTACGCGGACAGGGGCGGCAGCCACGCCAACAGCGCCATCATAGTACAGGTAACGCCAGCAGATTTTGAGACAGAGGGAGCGCTTGCCGGGGTGGAATTTCAGAGAACACTTGAAAAAATGGCATACCAGCTTGGAAAAGGTCATATTCCTGTGCAGTACTATGGCGATTATGTCAGAAACAGACCGTCAGAACCTCAGACAGACCACGAAAAGCCTTGTATCAAGGGCACTTATGAGCTGACGAACCTGAGAGGACTGCTGCCGTCTGCCTGTGAGACTGCATTTCTGGAAGGAATGGAGCAGTTTGACAGAATCATCCCCGGCTTTGCGGCGGAGGACGCAATTTTGTCAGGAATTGAGAGCAGGACTTCATCCCCTGTGCGGATACACAGAGACGATACACTGCAAAGCCCTGCAATCAAAGGATTATATCCCTGTGGTGAGGGCGCTGGATACGCGGGCGGCATCACTTCTGCGGCGATGGATGGAATCCTGATCGCAGAAGCGATCGCTACTGTTCACAAATCAGGAATGCGCTGAACTGCGCATTCCGTGAAAAAACGTATAGCTTGAAAAGCAAAAATCCATTTGCGAAGCAAATTTTGCATGGATTTTTGCCTGTTACTGGAACGGAGTGAACAGTAATAAGCGATCGCTCAGGAGTTTCGTCCATTCAAAAAAATGCTGGACTTATGACCAGAATGGACTTAAAATGAAAAGGATTAGGAATTGTAGGAAAATAAGTGATGCAGATTGCGCAGGATATTTCTTCGAGGATGTATGACAAAAAACGTAGGCGTAGCGGGCTACGGTGAGGCTTTTTGACATGCATAATCGGAGAAATAGACAAGTCAAGATGCGTCAGTTATTTTTCTACAGTTCCGATGGCAGATCGAAATAAAATACACGGAGGCAGAATACAGTGGAAGAGTTACGTGCGAAATTAAAGGACAAGAAAAGAGTGGTAGTAAAGATCGGTTCCTCCTCGTTGCAGCACCCAGAGACAGGAGATCTCGATTATACGAAGATGGACATACTGGTGCGGGAACTGTGCAATATCAGAAATCAGGGAAAGGATGTCATCCTGGTGACATCGGGTGCCATCGGATGCGGCAGAAAGTCCCTGCATATCAAGCCGCCGCTGACGATTGCACAGAAGCAGGCGTGCGCGGCAATCGGACAGGCGAGACTGATGACAACTTACCAGCGGATCTTCTCAGAGTACAGCCATCAGGCGGCACAGATTCTGCTCACCCGAAATACAATTGAGGCAGATTTAAACCGCCATAATGCGCAGAATACGTTTCATGAACTGCTTGCGATGGAAGTGATACCCATCGTGAATGAGAATGACACGATTTCAACTTTCGAGGTGGAGGATGTGATTGGCGACAATGATACGCTCTCCGCGATTGTCACAGCGCTCACAGGGGCGGATTTACTGATTTTGCTGTCGGATATCGACGGGCTGTACACCGATGACCCGCGGCAGAATCCAGATGCAGCGTTTATCCCGCAGGTTGACCAGATCACAGAGGAGCTTCTCAAGATGGGCAAGGCATCGACTGGAAGCAGTGTCGGCACCGGAGGGATGGAAACCAAGCTCACGGCAGCGCAGATCGCGACGTACTCGGGTGCAGATATGGTCATTGCTAACGGCAGGGATGTGCGTGTGATTCACCGCATTATGGAAGGCAGAAATTATGGGTCAATTTTTAAGGCAAACAAAGATGAAAAATTTAATTTTACAGATTTTATAGATAATCTGCATCATTAATTTGATAAAGGAGGTTCTAATCGTTGCCAGATAAACCGACGAATATAAAACAAGAAATAAAGGACACAATACATAAGGTGAAAAAGACCAGCGTGCGGAGTATCGTCACAGGACGGATTGTCTCTATTCTGCCTGTTGTGCTTTTGCAGGGGCTGATTATCTATGCCTTGGCAAGATGGCTTGTGCCGTTTGCCACGCTGTTTTACAGCATTTTATCTGTTTTGTCTGCGCTGTTTGTCCTGTATCTCATATCGAAAAGGGATGAGGGCGCCTACAAGATGCTGTGGCTTCTGGTGATGTTTGTCGCGCCGCTGCCGGGAGCGCTGATGTATCTGCTCTATGGCAACAAACGGACAGGAAAAGCGCTGGAACAAAGGATAAAGGCAGTAAACGGCCGCTTACCTGTTACATTGGCAAATGACGATGACGTTCAGCGCCAGCTAGAGCAGGAAGATAAGCGGATTGCACAAACTTTTGCTTATATGAAACGGCTTACAGGCTTTCCCGTACTCAGAAATGCTTCCGCACAGTATTATCCTGTCGGAGAGCTTTTGTTTGAGCAGATGCTGTCTGCTTTGAAGGAGGCGAAGCGCTATGTGTTCATTGAATACTTTATCGTGCAGGAAGGGGTACTGTGGCAGTCGATGGTCGAGGTCATGGAGCAGAAAGTGCAGGAAGGGGTCGATATCCGCGTGTTGTACGACGATATTGGCAGCATTGGCACTTTTTCACACAAGAATCGTAAATCACTGCTCAAAAAAGGGATTAAATGCGAAAAGTTTAATCCAATGATCGTGCTGAGCGGGGCATTAAATAACAGAGATCACCGTAAAATTATGGTGGTGGATGGCATGGTGGCGTTCAGCGGCGGCATCAATCTGGCAGATGAGTATATCAATGAGGAGCACCCTTTTGGACATTGGAAGGATATCGGATTTAAAATCACAGGCGATGCAGTCAGAAGCTACGCCTATATGTTTATAGAATTTTGGAACGCCTCTTCTTTTGACCGGATCACCAATGAATTGATCGGGAAAGATTATGATCAGATACAGATTCAGCGCGCAGAACATTTTGACGGTTATGTACAGCCCTATTACGATTCACCAAACAGAGAGGAGGCTGCCAGCAACAATCTTTTTATTGATCTGCTTGGTCAGTCAAAAGAGTATGCATGGTTCTACACGCCGTATTTGCTGCTGGGAGACGGACTGCGCGATGCATTTGTGCGTGCAGCAAAGCGCGGTGTCGATGTGCGGATCATTATGCCCGGCATCCCGGATAAGAAGGTGGTGTACCGCATGTCGAGAAGCTATTACTACGACCTCTTGGAAGCAGGCGTGCGGATTTTTGAATATACGCCGGGATTTGTCCACGCCAAGGCAAGCTTAGTCGATGACTGCATTGGCTCTGTCGGCACGGTGAATCTGGATTATAGAAGCCTGTACCTGCATTATGAATGCAATGCGTTATTTTACAGGGCGTCCCTTTTGAAAGACTTGAAAAAAGATTTGGAGGAATCAATGGGCGTCAGCAGAGAGCGCACTTTGCAGGAGGAGCATAAAGGACTGGTACACAACATTGTGGACGGGGTCCTGCGTATCTTTGCACCGTTGGTGTAGTGTGTTTTCATTATTAATTTTGGAAAGGAAAGATATATTTATGTATATAGGAAATCATCTGTCCTCGGCTGACGGATATGAGATTATGGGAAAGGAAGCACTGAAATTAGGAGGCAACACCTTTGCTTTTTTTACAAGAAATCCAAGAGGCGGCGCGGTGAAGGCGCATGACCCCGAGGATGCTGCGAAGCTGTGCAGGCTGATGGAGGAACATCATTTTGGCAGGCTGGTTGCCCATGCACCCTACACATTAAATGTATGCTCTGACAAAGAGAAGATCCGAAAGTTTTCGCGGGAGGCGATGGCGGAGGATATAAGACGCATGGAATACCTTCCCGGCAACTACTATAATTTTCATCCCGGCTCGCATGTAGGTCAGGGAACGGACGTGGCAATTCCCATCATTGCAGAGGCGATCAACTATGCCGTAAAGCCGGAGTACACCACGACCGTTTTATTGGAGACGATGGCAGGAAAGGGTTCGGAGGTCGGCAGAAGCTTTGAGGAGCTGCGCGCGATTATTGATCTTGTGGAATATCCAGAGCGGGTGGGCGTGTGCTTTGATACCTGTCATGTATGGGACGGCGGATATGACATTGTCGGAGACCTCGACGGCGTGTTAAAGACATTTGATGACATCATAGGACTAGAGCGGCTCAAGGCAGTGCATTTCAATGACAGTATGAATGGGTGTGGTTCCCACAAAGACCGGCATCAAAAGATCGGTGAGGGTGAGATTGGCACAGAGGCTTTGAAGGCTGTGGCAAAACACCCGCTGCTCAAGGACAAGCCGTTTATACTGGAGACGCCAAATGACGATGAGGGCTATATCAAAGAGATTGCCATGGTTAGAAGCTGGTAATTTGTTACTGTTCAAACAGGACTTAGCATTTACTGCTAAGTCCGTGAGAAAACGTGCAGATTTTAAGTAAAAATCTATTTGCGAAGCAAATTTTGTATGGATTTTTACTTGTTACTGGCACGGAGTGAACAGTAACGGTAATTTTTAGATTTTGTATTTTTTGAAAATAGATGTTGCAAAGGGTATGGCTGGGGGTTAATATGAATATAGAAGAAAAAATAAAGCGTATCAACGAACTGTATCACAAATCGCAGGCGGAGGGCCTTACAGAAGAAGAAAAAGCGGAACAGGCTGCACTGCGTGCGGAATATGTGGCAAATGTGCGCGCAAATCTACGAGGGCAACTGGATCATATTTCTATCAAGGAACAAGATGGGAGTATCACAAATCTCGGGGAACAGCGTGCAAAACGGATGAATGAACGCAGGATAGAATGAACCACGGAGTGAGGAAATGGAAACCAAAGCAGAGATCAGGAAACGAATCCTTGAAGTTCGTAAGAGGCTGGGCGACGAGGAGATTGCAGCCAAGAGCGAGGCGATCGTACACAAGGTGATCAAGACGCCAGAGTACAGGGAGGCAGACAATATCTTGCTGTATGCAGATTATTGCAGGGAAGTCATGACGCGCGGTATCTTTGAAGATGCCCTTCTTCATCGGAAAAGGATTTATTTCCCGCGCGTGGACAAGCTGACAAACACGATGGAATTTTATCAGGTAATCTCAATACGGCAGCTTGAACGGGGATATATGGATATCTTAGAGCCGAGAGAAGATCTCAAAGTCCGCTATAAGTTTCAGCCCAAAGAGGACACACTGGCAGTCCTGCCGGGGGTGGCGTTTGATACTTCAGGCTACCGCATTGGATATGGAAAGGGTTTTTATGACCGGTATCTTGCAAACAAGCGTCAGATCTCGACAATGGCACTGGCGTTTGCCTGTCAGATCGTCGATGAAATTCCGCGTGACATACACGATATCAAGATGGACAAAATTGTGACGGAGGAGATTATCTATTCGTTTTTGAGAATATAAAATTGTGGATAGAATGGAGCGAAAATTATGACAATAAAGGAAAAAGCAGCGGCGATGAAGCTGGACAGCACCTTGATGGCTTCCAAGCCTGCTGAGATGAGAAACCGTGCACTGGCTGAGATTATAAAAGCATTACAGGCGAATCAGGAGGAGATTTTTCGTGCAAATGAACAGGATTTGGCAGAAGCGGCGGAAAATAACGTGCCAGAAGCAGTTGTAAAGCGGCTGAAATTTACACCACAGAAGCTTTCTGATGCGGTAAAAGGGATTGAAAATCTGATTGCCATGCCAGATAAGGTCTATGAGACACAGCTTGTAAGAGAGTTGGACGAGGGCCTGACACTGGTGCGTGAAAGCTGCCCGATCGGTGTGATCGGTGTGATCTTTGAGGCGCGGCCGGACGCGATGGTACAGATTGCCAGCCTGTGCATCAAAAGCGGAAACTGTGCGATCTTAAAGGGCGGAAGCGAGACAAAGCACACGAATAAAATCTTATTTTCACTGATTGCGCAGTCTGCTGCAAAGAGCGGTCTGCCAGAGAATTGTCTCTTTCAGGCAGAGCAGCGGGATGAGATTTCGGAGCTGTTGTCCTGTCATGAGTCCGTTGATTTATTGATACCGAGAGGTTCCAATGCCTTTGTGCAGTATATCATGGACCATACGAAGATTCCTGTCATGGGGCATGCGGACGGCATCTGTCATATCTATGTGGACAAAACGTTTGATATCGACAAGGCGGTGCCGGTTCTCATCGACGCCAAGACACAGTATACAGCCGCCTGCAATGCAGTAGAAACGCTGCTGGTGCACAAGGATGCAGTGGATCTTCTGATGCCGCGGCTGAATCAGGCATTGAAGGAACATCAGATCGAACTGCGCGCCACTGCCGACATTGCCAGCCGCTATGACAGCATACAGGCGACAGAGGAGGATTTTGAGACAGAGTATCTTGATCTGATTCTCTCTGCAAAGACGGTTGAGAATATTGATGAGGCAATCGTACATATCAATCAATATGGCTCCCACCATACAGACTGTATTATCACAGAAGACCGGGAAGCGGCAGAATACTTTATGCGGATGGTGGATTCTGCGGGCGTATACCAGAACTGCTCGACGCGCTTTGCAGACGGCTTTCGCTATGGCTTTGGCGCAGAGGTGGGCATCAGTACCGGCAAACTTCATGCAAGGGGGCCTGTGGGCATCGAGGGGCTGTTGACCTACAAGTACAAACTCTATGGGAACGGTCAGATTGTCGCAGACTATGCCTCTGGAAAAAAAGAATTTCATTTTAAAGATTGTATGTGATAGGGGGAATATCATGAAGAAGAAATCGTTTCTGCAAAAATGTAAAACTGGATTCATGCTGGCTGTGCTGACAGCAGTGGTGGCATGGATCAAACCGCCTGCTACAGCGCTTGCCTTTAACGTGACACCGATTCAGATGGTGGAGATGTACGCGACCTCCGCGACACCCGTATATGCGGTGCCAGATGTCTATTCGCCGGTGGTCGTGTATCTGGAACGCTTTACCAATGTGCGGGTGTTTGGCATCACGGACAATGGATTTTATCAGGTGGATTTGAATGGAACCTACTATATACCGGGTCCTTTTATGGTATCGCGTATTGAGCCGGAAAAGACAGAAAAGCAGAAGGCGCTGGATAATTTGGATGATTTTACCGCAGCTTACAGGATGCAGCTTGAGTTTATGGAGAGCTACTGTGAGGATTTTGCCTTGATTGACGTGACAGGAGACGGCATTCCAGAAATTTTTGACGATGCAGGCAGGGAAATCTATACCTATTATGATGAGCGCCCAGTGATGATCTACTACTCAGACTATCCAGTGACCTTTTACTATTCCAAGAACGACAACAAGCTGATGGGGAAATACACATGGAATAAAAAAGAAATCTGGGAAGTATACAACAAAGATGTCTCCCTGCTGCCGTGGGGACAGTTTAAGTGTATATCCACCAATGCATCGCCCTACAAGGACCATGCCGTTGCGGTTTCGCGGGAATATAAGAATGATGCTGAGACGAGAGCAGATCTCTACAACATTCTGAAAAAGATTTTATCACTGTAGTTTTTTGATTCTATGACGGAGCGCACCTTATGGGTGCGCTCTAATAAAATATGGAGAAGGGGGGAATAGAAATGTTTGGCAGAAAAAAGAATCAAAAAGCGCTGCGTCAGGAAGATGGTTATGATAAAGAAAATCAAATTCCCATTCTTAAATGCAGTATTTGTAACGGCGAGCGTGTCGCAGGCTTCAAAAATATTCATACAGGGAAATTTGAGGAGGTTATGTTTATCAAGACAGACCGGGATTTAGACGAATTTAAAACAAAGTATGGGGTAGAAACAATCGGGAAAGAGTATTAATATTGAATAGAACTATTCTTATTTGACTAATATGGTAAAATATAAAAATGTTAGTTAATAAGAGTGTTGGTGCAATAAACTAAGGATGAAAGGACGTGCAAATACATGATTCGGGAAATTACAGAACACGATTTTGACCAGCTCATGACATTGTATATGCAGCTCCATGACAACCCTTTTCCTGAGAAGGATGAACATGTTATGGAGCTCTGGAACTGCATTCTCGCGGATAAGAACCATCACATTATTGTGGCGGAGGAGGACGGGGCAATTGTATCCTCCTGCGTGTGTGTCATTATCCCTAATCTCACGAGAGGGCAGCGCCCTTATGCATTTATTGAAAATGTGATTACAGATGAGAGATACCGCAAGCGAGGGCTGGCGACGGCTTGCCTTCACTTTGCAAAAGAGATTTCAAAGCGTGAAAACTGTTATAAAATGATGCTGCTCACAGGTTCGAAACAGGAGAGCACACTGAAATTCTATGAACAGGCAGGATATAATAAAAAGGATAAGACAGCATTCATTCAATGGCTGTGATGGAGGTAAAACGATGGAATACGATAAATATTTGGTAGAAGGAATGGGGTATAAATCCTGCTGGATGGTAATAGAGGGCTCGACGCAGCAGCAGATCGCAGATACTTTCCTGCAAAAAGAGACCGAACACTGTCCCTATCAGGCAGGTCTGGATAAGCTGCGTCAGGCAGAGTATAAGGAGAATCTTGTGTTCGTGACGGCAGATTATCAAAATACAAACTTTGTGATGGGCATTAGCCTCAGCAAATTTTTTGATGAGCAGGACCAGATGCTTCCACGCTTGAAGCCATTTCCCAGAGTATATCTATATCTGACACACCGCGTCTCTGAATGCCATGGTTTTGCGGTGTTGGAATACGGCGTGATAAAGCGTTTTTACTATTTTAACGAAGACGATATCACAGACATCGGGGAGCCGCTTCCTGCTGAAGAGAAACTGGGATTTCATCTGCCCAAAGATTTTGATGAAATGTGGGATGATGACGACATTACAGAAATGGATGAAGAAATTATCATCGCACTGGCGGCAGAACAGACAGGCGTTGATGCGGCGAAATATCCTTACGAAAATGTCATTATAGGGGAGATGATATGACTGTGTGCATCATTAATGCATAGACAGGGAGAATGCATATGTATGAATATAAGATAAAAGAATACACAGCGGATGCCAAAAAACAAAAAGAATACTGGGATACAGCGATTGGTTTGCAGCAGGTCGATGGATTAAAACCATCTATGTACCTGTATGAATTGTCAGAGCAGCATATCAATGGAGAACTGTCCTTGCAGAAGGTCAGTGAAAAATTAACTGAATATTATAAAGGCACTCCCAGTAAAGAACAGGCAGAGACAATGGAATGCGATCTTGTCTCTGAACGAATTGTTGAACTCTTGTCTGATGGAACCATTTCTTTGAAACCTACAGCGCTAAAATCAATTCACCGTTATCTGTTTGATGGACTATATGATTTTGCAGGACGATTCAGACAATATAATATCGCAAAAGAAGAACCCATTTTGCAGGGGGACAGTGTCAAATATGCTAATTATTATGAGATTCAAGATATACTTGATTACGATTTTGCGATGGAAAAACAGCAGCAGTATTCGAAAATGGATCAAAACCAGATTATTAAAAGATTAAGTGAGTTTACCTCATCCATCTGGCAGGTGCACCCTTTTGGAGAAGGAAATACGAGAACAACCGCCGTATTTATGGAATTATATTTAAATAGTATCGGTTTTCATGTAAACAATGACATGTTTAAAGACTGCTCTAAATACTATAGAAATGCATTGGTGCGTTCGAATTATGCAAATTATGCAAAAGGAATCGAAGTTGACTTTCTCTTCCTGAGCAGGTTTTATTCTAATCTGCTGTTTGATACGCATTATGAGCTGGACAATGACATATTTTTCACTTGACAGCAGAACTTCCTGCGTGTATGATAAGAACATAGCGGAAGCGAAATAATTTTATGGAGGATTTTGTATGTTAAATTTAATTGTAATGGAGAAAATTGCAAAGTAAATATTGCAGGGAGGATTTTTAGCGGTATTTTGCGCTAGGAGTCTGCCCATTTGCCGGCAGCGTAAGCTGTTGGCGTTTTCGCCTTACAATTGTTTTATATGATGGTATATATTTATGAATCATTGGAACATGGCTGTATGGTCATGTTCTTTTTATGCACACGGGCATAATTTTCAAACACACTTTTGGAAAAAAGACCATGATATAGACGCTTACGGGCATCCATGGTCTTTTTTGCGTTGTAAGGCGGTGTCTTTGCAATAAGGAGCATAACCCAAATTTTAAAGAGTGAAAGGAAAACAAGCATGAATAAAAATACAACAATTATCAATACAGCAAATTTGGTCAAAACATACCGTCGCTACAAAAAGCCAGAAGGCATCCGAGGCAGCATCTCCAGCCTGTTTCGGCGCGAATATGAAGAAAAGACTGCGGTAAACCAGATTGACCTGTCTATTCAGGCGGGTGAGTTTGTCGGGCTGATTGGGCCAAACGGCGCTGGAAAGACGACTTTAATCAAGATGCTGACTGGAATCATCGCCCCGACAGCAGGCACGATCAACGTGATGGGATACTATCCCAATGACCTCAAAAATGCATTTAAGAAACAGTATGCCGTTGTGATGGGGCAGAAGAGCCAATTGTTTTTTGAGCTGACAGTCAACGATACACTGCGTCTCTTTAAAGAGATTTATGAGATTTCCGAAGAAACCTTTCAGGCGAATAAGAATTACTTTGTACAGCTTTTTGGTGTCGGGGACTTAATGGATGTACAAGTGCGGACCCTGTCGCTGGGAGAGCGCATGAAAATGGAACTGATGGTGGCGCTGCTGCACAATCCCAAGATTCTCTTTCTGGATGAGCCCACAATCGGACTGGATGCGGTTGCATCGAAGCAAATCCGCAGTTTTTTGAGGGAAATCAACGAGAAAAAAGGGACAACAATCCTGCTCACATCGCATTATATAGAAGATATCAAGGCGCTGTGCAGGCGGACGATCGTCGTAAATCACGGCACAATATTGTACGACGGCGCAACGGATGAACTGTTTGAACGCTTCCAGCGCAACAAGCGGATTATGATAACCTTTGACAATGCCGTCAGGACAATAAAGCTACGGACAGGCGGCGCAAAACTTCTGGTGGACGAACCATATAAAAAAGAGTATGAAGTAGCGCGGGAAAACGCAAAAACACTGCTTGCGGAGCTGATGGAACACGAGCCAAAGGACATTGTGATCGAGGAGGAAGAGATTGGTATTGTGGTGGAGCGTATTTATCAAGAAGGAGGAATTGACGGTTAATATGACAATCTATTTCTTTGGTGTTACCAGTATCCCTTACAAGGTACGCTCAGGCGAGTTGGATTTGTACCTGTCTAAGCCTGTAAGTCCGCTTTTTCGGCTGACATTCGAGAACATCAGTCCGGGTTCTGTGCCGTTGATCTTGATGAGTGTGTGCATCATTGTCTATGGAATCGCCAGTCTGCATATGACGCTGACGCCTGTCATAGCAGCCGCCTATATTTTCTGGCTGGTTCTTATGGAAATTCTGTATTATGAGATGGAGGTTCTCATTCGTTCGGTGTCATTGTATGTCGTATCTATGGCGCGTATGGAGCAGATTGAGGAGGCGGGGCTTGATTTGTGCATGAAACTGCCGGGAATCGCATTGTATGGTGTCTATAAGGTTATTTTTTATCTGATTCTGCCCTATGGCATCATGGCAACGCTGCCAGTGCAGAGCATGATTGGCGAGCTGAATCTACAGAGAGCCCTCTATGGCATCGGTGTGGCCGTGCTGTTCACAGTATTTACCTGTATTATCTGGAAAAACGGGCTGAAACACTATAACAGTGCAAGTTCATGAAAAAAGGAGTGTAAAATGAATATCGAAAAACAAATCGAATTTGACAAAATAAAAGAACAATGGAAAGCGCTCGCAGTCACAGACCGCGCCAAGGAAATGATAGCAGAAGCATCTTGTTATCTTGTTGAAAGTGAACTGCGAAAACAGCTCAAGGACACCACCAACAGTAAGATATTGCTCGAAAAACTCGGCATGCCTCCTCTGCAAAACGTTGCGGAGGCAAAGGAAATTCTGGTCGTCACCGAGAAGGGCGACTGCCTGACACCCTACCAGCTCGAGCGCGTGGAGAAGGTGCTCACCGCAGTCATGCGCTTAAAAGACTATCTTGCCAGAGGGAAACAGTATGAAAATCCATTAGCCTACTATGAGGAAAATCTTGATGCCGCTGCGGCGCTTCGGGAGGAAATCAGCCGTCAAATACGAAACGGCGCAGTAGACGACTATGCCTCCAAGGAGCTTAAACAAATTCGGGCGGAGATCCTGCGCTGTGAGGAACAGATGAAGCAGAAGGCAGAGCAGATTCTGCGCGCCAACAAGGAGTGCATGGCAGACAGTTATTGCACAATGCGCAATGGCAGAATTTGCGTTCCAGTGAAAAAAGAATATAAATTCCGAATTTCAGGGAGCGTAATTGACAAGTCCGCTACGGGCAATACGTTCTTTATCGAGCCAGCCAGCGTCATAAAATATGATGAAGAATTGCAGCAGCTCCGCATCAGTGAGGAAAATGAAGTATACCGCATATTGTATACACTGACGGCGATGGTCGCAGATGCCATTTTGCTGATGAATGAGAATATCCGCCTGATGGAGAAGCTGGATTTTATCTTTTCCAAGGGAAAACTCAGCATGGACATGGATGCCGTGGAGCCAGCCATCAACACAGAACGCCGCATTTTCCTAAAGGATGCAAGGCACCCGCTGATGGACAGGGCACGCAGCATCCCCCTGCAATTTGAAATCGGCAGACAGGCAAGAGGAGTCATTATCACAGGGCCTAATACCGGTGGCAAAACGGTGGCAATCAAGACCGTCATGCTAAGCTGCATGATGGCGCAGTGCGGACTTCATGTCGCTTGCAGGGAAGCGGACATCTGCATGAACAGCGGATATCTATGCGATATTGGTGACAATCAGGACATTACAGAGAATCTCTCTACCTTTTCTGCACACATCAAAAATGTGCTGGAAGTCCTGCGCGAAGTCAATCGTGACAGTCTCGTGATCCTAGATGAGATGGGGTCTGGCACGGACCCGGCGGAGGGCATGGGGATTGCCATTGCCATTTTGGAAGAACTGCGCAAAAGCGGGTGCCTGTTCCTTGTCACGACACACTATCCAGAAGTCAAGGAGTATGCGGACAAAACACAGGATATTCTCAATGCGAGAATGACTTTCGACAAAGAAACGCTGAAACCGACTTATCAAATGGTGATCGGGGAAGCAGGGGAGAGCTGTGCTTTCTACATTGCTGACAGACTGGGGATGCCAAGTGAGATGCTCAAAACGGCAGTCAGGGCAGCCTACGGCGAATCGGCAGTCAAAGACTATCGGTTTCAGAAGGCAGAAAACACAGTTCGGAAACAGGAAATGCACAAGATTGTAAAAGCGAAAAAGGCGGTTTCTAAAACAAATCTAAGTGAATTGTATCATCTGGGGGACAGTGTGATGGTATTTCCCGATAAGAAAATTGGCATTGTGTGCGAACCTGTCAATGAAAAAGGGGTTCTGCGCGTGCAGCTCTCAGACAAAAAGATCTGGATAAACCATAAGCGCGTTAAACTCCAAGTGGCAGCAGAACAGTTGTACCCGGCAGATTATGATTTCTCGATTCTCTTCGAGACAGTTGAGAACCGCAAGCTCAGGCACGATATGGAGCGGAAGTATACGGAGGAAGTGTTGTATCATAATGAGTGAACGTTCTCCTTATGATATCAGTCATATAAATAATTCCCGAAATATGGAAACTGAATGCTTTTATGCAGATTTTCCATATTTTGGGAGATACAGCAGAGAGACTATGAAGTATTTTCATCAGGATCAAGACCAGCGAAAAAGTCATCATAAGTGCAGTTATAAAGTTTTTTGAGCTGTATCAGTACGCTGATACGAATATTTAACTCGCCCGATTCATATTTTTCATAGGTTGTCCTGCCAATATCGCAGGAACGGCGTTGTAATTCGGCACACAGTTTTTCTTGTGAAAATCCATTCTTTTTGCGTAGCTGTTTAAGGTTTTTACCCATATTGCAGTCGCGTCTTAATTTTTGTTCCATTTTTCCAATACGCCTAATTTCATTCTGACCAGCATTAGTTGCAATTTTTAATATTTTATGCTATATTGAATGAAATTATTGACACCCATATTGGTCATTTCCCAAAAATTAGAATTTACCATTACAATGCACGAGGGAGAAATGGAAAGAGAAATGTATATTACCAATGAAGAAAGAAATGCAGAAAAGTGGCAGATGCTTATGCAGAATTTTATGAATTGGAGGATATTTTTGTTGCAGATGCAGGGAAATATGGATTTATAAAGCTACTGTACTACACTGATATCAATGGATTTGAAAATATGCAGACCTATACAGAAAGTAAAATATTTTTTGATGATCTGTGGGATGACTGGATTGAGTATCAGTTTTATGAAATAGCATCAGGCACACTGGCGGCGGAATTAAGCTATGACGAATTGTTCAACAGTCTGCCCAAGATAATTCAAAAGGAGATAAAAGATAAGCGTTTTTATTTTGCGGAAATGGCAGGGCTGAACAATGAAGAAAAAGATTAACTAACCAAATACTAATCTGTATAAAACTGTGGGAGATGGACTGGCGGTTCTATTTTTAGGAATAAGCGGCTGGGCATTATTTCCGTTTTAGAGCATATCAAAAAAGAAATGACATATAAAGCGGATTATGATAAAATATGTATGATTGCCAAAGAAGTATACTGGCATTTTCAATTACCTTAATTTATATGGAGAATGATATAAATGACGAAAAAGAAAAAGAGAATAATAATTATATCCATAGTAATTACTTTAGTCATCTTAATTGTTCCGCTTTGTATGTAAATCTCAAGGTATTTACGATCAAAAAGGTTTTAATGGCAGAAGAATAAACTGTACCCTTTGTCAAGGACAAATTTTTTGACCCCATGGACAGGGAGTCATATCTCCTGTCCATAGGTGTG
>VSNR01000290.1 GCA_009774345.1 Lachnospiraceae bacterium
TGGTATCCCAGTGGCTCGGCCATGCAGATATCTCTACGACATTAATCTACGCACATGCAGATACAGAGATGAAGCGTAAAGCTATGGAAGAAGCAACAGGTGACTATTTCCCAAAAGTATCGGCAGAGGAATCACCTTATGATGTCAATGATGATGCTGTCCTGAAACGATTGTATGGGTTGAAATAAAAAAATCTTATCCCGAATTTTTTAGAAGAACATTGACAACAAGCTGGAAAATCTTATCCCGAATTTATATATGAGAAAGCTCAATTTATAAGGCTCTATTAAAGAATTCGGGATAAGATACTTTTCGGTATAACTCTAAGAAAGTGGCGGCTTTCTCTGTGCTGGCTTCCGTCAATACCTTTAGTGCCGCAAACGGGAATTTTGCCAAAGCTGCGGCGATATTTCTCCCTCTACTACCTACAACACCACGCAAGGCAAAAATGACGGAGATTTGCGGAAATTTCCCTCTATTCCTTACAAAACTGCACAAGCCCGAATAGGCGGGAATTTTCAAAAATTTCTTTCTATCCCCTTTGCACGGCATAATACTGGCGATTTCTGAAAATGCCAAAAATAGGCGCAAAAAAACAGGAAACCTTTTCTTGATTTCCTGTCTTGGTGTGCCGTTCTATGTAGCGGCGGTTATTCGGTTTTGCGGTATGGCTGTTCATCAAAACGAAACTTGAACAATGCGGCAACAAGCCGGGATTTTATGCTGTCCTCCGTATCCCTGTCGATATGCCCGTTTTCAATGGCGGCAATTCGGATTCGCTTGCTGTAATGCCGTAAAACCTCGTTCACGGCTTCCGGCTCGCCACTGGTCGCCCGGACAATCGTTTCATAGGGTAAAAGGTTCGGATTCCCCATGTGAATGCACCTCCATTTCTTTGTGCAGAAGCTGTAAAGTTCTGCGGATTTGATACCCGGTGGTACTCCGGCAGCGTTCGTACATTTCCCCGATTTCCCGCTGTGTGTAATACCCGAAAAAGTAAAGGAAAATGATTTCCCGATTCTTCTTCGGCAGAGATAACAGGGCAGCGGCAAGCTCCCCATTGGTGAGGATAACTGTCTGACCGCATAGCGTAACGGGGTATTCTTCATAGGGTGCTTCAAAATATTCGTCTGTTGTGCCTAAAGGGTAAAATTTTTCTTCTGTGAGGTATTCAAGGGATATTTCTATTTGCCGCCGTCTGCTCCTGTCACGCCATGCGTTAATAGCCGCAAAGCGTATGACGGTCTTGCAATAGCCATTGAACGTATACATGATGTGTTCTCTGTATGCTTCTGTGCAAGGCATAGATGATTCCCCCCTTTCTCCCACATGGGGCGGTGCATGGTTAATGGTTACATTTATAATTCAAGACGACAGCACTTTCGATTGCCATTCCCTGAATATCTATTAGCAAAAACGAATGGAATGTCAACGGCAAATCATAAAGCAATTTATCTTGCCGTTGGCTATTTCGGTTAGTCTTACTACCGTTTACTTCCTGCTTTGAAATACTTATCCAACCAATCAATAATATAATTTATTGCGATAAGATGATTTCCAATCTGGCAATGCTGTTCACCTCCCTCACTTTCAGTAAACATACGACAAGTCAAAGAATGAACATTAGGAAGATTTTTCTTTAAACGGTAGAATTGTTGGGATGGTATGTAATGGTCTTTTTCTCCTGCTAATAACAGGACATCTTGCGTAATCTGCGGCGTAATTCCGTTTAAGGTATGTTTGGAGATGTTCACATAAAAGTCATAGGGTGTTGCCGTTCCTGTGATATACATTCCTTGTGAAAAAGCCCAATCCGCTAAAATACTTTTCCTCCGAATTTTGTTTACCAGCCCATTTACTACCTTTGCATTTTTGTGAGCATATGCTTCCCGGATAATTTTGCATATAACAGACGGGAATATGTGCGTCATAACCTCAAACCCATTATCCATTACGTCATAGGCTACAACAGCTTTAATTCGCTTTTCAAAAGCGGCACTTCTCATGGCAAAATAGCCGCCCCATGAAATGCCTACTATGGCACAGTCCTTAATTTTGAAAAAATCCAGTATGGCAGATGTGAAATTTTCAAAATTATATTGAAAATAAAGATTCTGTTTCAAACAGCGTCCCTGTCCTGCCCCTTCAAACAGGATAACATCATAATTTTTTAATGCCAGGCTATGAACTTGAAACACAAATTCTTCAATAAATGAATCATAACCACCACAAACAAGAACTGTCCCTTTTGAATGTGGAACTCTCATTCTTATACAGTTTAAGAATTTTTCTTTAATCGGAATATTGTATTTTTCATAAGCGAACTGTAATTCTATATCAAAAGCTTTATAAAAACAGTTGACGCACCTTTGATAGAGTAAATCTTTTTGGGTATCGCCCTCTTTTAAAAAAAATTCTGCCATACGAAAGCAATAAGCAGCCCGGAGAAATTCTGATTTTTGTTCAGCCAGTTTTCCCATGTCGCTCCATACATTTTGCCATTCATCAAAAGTACGTATCTTTGCTGTTTTTTTTCGTACTGTATTGACATCAGCGGCAATTTCCCCATAAGTCAATATTCGGTTGATTTGAAAATTAAATTGTTGTATTGGATTGATTTTTTCATATCTCATATGATGTTTTTTCCTTAATTTTTTTATTATTTTGATGCTGCTTCCCATATGTTTTTAAGGTCTGTACCTATTTGCATCAATGTGTCCAAAGTGCCTGCTGGATATTTTTCAAAAATCTCTGTTAATTTTGCCTTTAGCTGTTGATGTTGTTTTTCATGGGCATAATAAACATTTTTTCCCGTTTCTGTTAAAGTCAACACAATTTCATTGTCGGTTTTAGGAGAAACCTCTTTCTTTACAAATCCACGTTTAACCAGCTTACTTACCATTTGAGAAGCAGCACTTCTGGATATCCCCTGTAGTCGTGAAAGATTTACGATATTAATATTTGTGTGTTTTCCAATAGCAACAATCGTATGTGTATCTGATAAATGCAATGGGATATCAACACCAAAAGCGTGTACTTCTTTTTCAAATTTTCCATATTGATTTACTACTTGGTTAAATAAATCGCAAAGTTCGTTCAATCTATCATCACTAATCATAGCAATGCTCCTCTCTGTTAATCTGCTTAACATTATAACCCCGAAAAGAAAGTGTGTCAAGTTGCTTAACAGATAAACACTTCACTTTAATAATCTTTAACAATAAAAATAGGAGTGAGAGGGATTCCGCCGACGTAGGCACTGTGGAAATGTGCATAACAGGCTATGGAATCATGGATAGCTCTATTTACAGCACATGGAAAAGCTAAAGAGCAGCTTTCCCACGTCCTGCAAACAGAGTTACCCACAATTCCATGAGACAGCCAGTTATACACATTACCACCAATGTCGACAGCGGCGAAATCTCACCTTACACCGACCTATATTTTTTACTTAGCAACAACCAGATTAAGTTGTTGTTATTTTTATTTTGTGGATTTACTATAATAACA
>VSNR01000291.1 GCA_009774345.1 Lachnospiraceae bacterium
GTGAATCTGCCCCCCCAAAGCTGTGCCATCTTATTGTCGCCTCCTGCTGTATTCGAATGATTCAAATAAATCTTAGTAATAATAGCATAATTTCTCTGTTGTTGCAATAAAAATAATGAATTAAAAACAGACGAAAACCAAACAGACAACCACCTTTTGAGGTCTGTTGTCTGTTCTGCTCTTTCATATATTTATAAATCACAGTTGTTGACAGTTCTGGGGAATGGTATGACATCCCTGATATTTCCCATTCCGGTCAAGTACATGACGCAGCGCTCAAAGCCAAGCCCAAATCCCGCATGTCTGGCGCTTCCGTAACGTCTCAAATCCAGATAAAAATCATAGTCTGACGGATTCAAATGGCATTCCTGCATCCGCTTCTCCAGTATATCGAGCTTGTCCTCTCTCTGGCTTCCGCCGATAATCTCTCCAATTCCCGGCACCAGACAATCCATCGCCGCAACAGTCTTGCCGTCTTCGTTAAGCTTCATATAAAAAGCCTTGATTTCCTTTGGATAATCGGTCACAAACACCGGGCGCCCAAAAAGTTTCTCTGTCAGATACCGCTCATGCTCTGTCTGCAAATCACAGCCCCATGATACCTTGTACTCAAACTCGTCATTGTGCTTCTCAAGCTCTGTGATGGCATCGGTGTAGGTGATGTGGCCAAACTCGGAATTTGCCACATGCTGTAACCTGTCTATCAATCCTTTGTCCACAAACTGATTAAAAAATGCCATCTCCTCCGGTGCATTTTCCAGCACATAGTGAATAATATACTTGAGCATTCCCTCCGCAAGCATCATATCATCCTTGAGATCCGCAAAGGCAATCTCCGGCTCAATCATCCAAAACTCTGCCGCATGGCGGGTGGTGTTTGAATTTTCTGCGCGGAAAGTCGGACCAAACGTGTAGATATTTTTGAATGCCATCGCGTAAGTCTCGCCGTTAAGCTGTCCGCTCACAGTAAGGTTTGTCGGTTTATTAAAGAAATCTTTGCTAAAATCAACCTGACCATCCACCATAGGAAGGTTTTTCAAGTCAAGTGTTGTCACTTGGAACATTTCCCCAGCACCCTCGCAGTCGCTGCCTGTGATCAGCGGCGTATGGACATAGACAAAATCACGCTCTTGGAAATATTTGTGTATCGCATACGCGCAGAGCGAGCGCACCCGGAATACTGCCTGAAACGTATTGGTACGCGGTCTTAAATGGGAGATCGTTCTGAGATACTCAAAGCTGTGTCTCTTTTTCTGCAATGGATAATCCGGCGTCGAATCTCCTTCAATCTCAATCTTGGCTGCCTGTATCTCAAACGGCTGCTTTGCCTCTGGCGTCAGTGTCACAATGCCTGTCGCAATCACCGCTGCCCCCACATTAAGCTTGGTGATCGCCGCAAAGTTATCGAGCTTATCGCTGTATACCACCTGAAGCGGCTCAAAAAATGTACCGTCATTGAGGATCAGAAATCCAAATGTCTTGGAATCCCGCTTACTCCTGAGCCACCCGCCGACTGTCACCTCCTGATCTGCATACTCCTTATAATTGTGCTGTAATTCACGTATGTTTATCATACTTGTTTTTCCTTTCTTTTTTCAATATTTTATTCAGTATTTTATTTAGTGTTTGAATGCTTCCCCAAACAGAAAAAAGTCCATTCACCCTGCTTTCCATTATACCCTTTTCAGGCTATGTACGCAATCATGTCTGGACTTTTTCCTGAATATTTATTTACTGGGCAACTTGCATCTGTGCCATTTCTATGATGTCCGAAATCTCCATACCGGATTTCTGAACGACAATTCTGAGCTCATTCAGCTCTTCCATCTTCTGCATTTCAACAAGTTCATTCAGTTCTTCTTTCTCTTTCTTGATGCGTGTAGAAAGTGCCTCAATCAGCTCTTCCTTCTGTGCAATTTTCTCCTGTAATGATTTCTTTACTCCTCTTGCCATAGTTCTTCTCCTTATACCAACACATAATTATTTATTTTATATGTAACTAATATATGGACAAGAAAGGAAAAATATTCATATTTTTTTATTTTTTTACACGTCTTTTCTTTTTAAAAAAATGATCCACTTCTTTTTTTACCGTTTCCGGCGGCATCGATTTCGACAGATATCCTTCCGGTTTGAGCGCAATTACTTTGCTCACACTCTCCTTGTCCACCTTGCTTGTCAAAAAGATGACCGGAATATCTGCAAATTCCTTCTCGGAACGGATCATTTCGAGCACTTGGCTGCCATCGCAAACAGGCATCTCATAATCTAACAATATTAAATCAGGTCTGTCAAGTGTAATCCCGCGTATTGCAGATGTTCCTGACTTTGCCGTGAGAACCTCATAATCATTGCTGAGCAGATCCGACATCGCCTTTAACATAAACTCTGAGTCATCCACTACAAGCACTTTCTTCTTATGGCTGATCTCCGTTTTTTCCATTTTGTTCTGGCTCAAATACTTTCCGACCTCAGCCATTGCATTTTCAGTGATAATCGAAACACCGCCTTCGGGCTGAAGCAGATCCGTCGCAGCTACACAGTAAGCAAAATACCCCTTTCCGGTATCAAACAGCAGACTGTACTGAGGTCTCTGCTTCTCAAATACTTTTTCAAACTGCTCATAGGTCAGCAGTTGTTCTTCTTTGAGTTCAAACTGGTCCGCAGCTGGAAAATGTCCTTTCACACGCTCTACAAGCTGTTTTGCCACATATCTTGCGGCGTTCATCAGCATGACATTCACCGCCTCTGAACTCGTATCCATCACACTGCCGATCGTGCTGACAATCAACTGTTCCTCAAAAATCAGATAGAACTCCCATCTCTTTTTATCTCTAGTACTATAAATCAGACGGTAATAAATACCATCTCCAAACTTCTCCCCGCCATAGCAATTGCTGATCAGCCGCGCATCTAACTGGAACATACTGTGCAGCAGACTGGCAAGTGTCTGTGCCATCACTGCCTGCTCTTCCTCTGAATGAAGATTTTCCCACTGTTTGATAGTCTCCCCGCTCACGATCGCATAGTCTTCTATTAATGAGTGTCCTATCAGCCAGCCCGCGCACACTCCCAGGAAATGATTGATAGAATCCGCTGAATACTCACTCAGCTCCAATTCCCTCTCGAGTGCCGGAATCGTTCTCTCGCGAAAATTTTTATGAATGCGCCGGTGCACTTCAAGCCCCGGGTAATCAATCGAAAACATATAGGCTTCTTCATCTGCAAAATGCTGAATCGCATGATCCTTGAAATATTTTACTGCTTCCTGGCAGACCCATTGACTTTTCTCCTCCTGCCGTCCAAAGTCAAACAGCTTATTAAGAATACTGAACAGTTTCTTGTGTTCCTTATCAATAATATCTACCCCAATATTATACCGTTCGTTCCATGCTAATTGATTTCCCATGTTTTTTCTCCTTTGCCCTCATAGTAACTGTTGATGAAATATCAATTTAAATAGTTGTATTCCTTAGACTACAAAAAATCCAATATAACCC
>VSNR01000292.1 GCA_009774345.1 Lachnospiraceae bacterium
GTGCACAATTGATATCATTAAATTAGAGAAAAGTTATAGCATTTTTAATCATTTGTTAATTGAATATTGATTTAAATAAAAACAGTGGTGTAGCTGTTTTATTTATGGTAAAGATTGGTATCGTTTCCAATGTTTGAAATTGCTCGAAAAAGGATTATATTCGATATGGCAATTCTGTGCAATATGATGGAAAATATAATAGAAAAGGGAACGGGATTCAGCAACATCATATAAGTTATTATTTTTACCTGATGTTTATTATAATCCTGCACAAAGGATTTTAATAATAGAAAATTACAAACTACATATTTAGCAAGGAGAGGTAGAAAATATGAAAAAGCGTGTATTAGCATTAGTAATGTCAACAGCTATGATTGCATCCGTGTTGACAGCATGTGGCGGAAAGAATGATGCGCCGGCACAGGACACAAACACAAACACAAACAATGACGCACCGGCAGCAGATTCAGCAAACAATGATGCACCGGCGGCAGACGCAGCAGACAACAATGACGCAGCAGCAGACACATCCAACGTTGATTATGGCACAGGCGAGATCACAATCTGGGTTGCGGAGAATGTTCAGACATTCACACAGAATCAGATCAAGGCTTTCCAGGAGGCAAATCCTCAGTATGCTGGCTATACAGTGACTGTTGAGCCTGTAGGTGAAGGCGATGCGGCGACAAACATGATCACTGACGTTGAGGGTGGTGCTGATATCTATGGATTTGCGCAGGACCAGTTGGCACGTCTGGTATCATCAGGTGCGATTATGCCAGTTACAGGTGATTATGCAACTTGGGTTGCAGAGCAGAATGATGCGGGTGCAGCAGCAGCGGCTGTCGTAGGCGGCACTACATATGCTTTCCCAATTACGTCAGATAACGGATACTTTATGTATTATGACAAGAGCGTTGTGACAGATCCTACTTCTCTGGATCAGATCGTAAAGGACTGCGAAGCAGCAGGCAAGGGCTTCTATATGGAGATCAACTCTGGATGGTATCAGCCAGCATTCTTCTTCGGTGCAGGATGTACATTGACTTATGATGCAGATGATGCAGGAAACTTCACAGCATGCAATACGGACTATGCTTCTGATAAGGGACTTGCAGCTTTGAAGGCAATCATTAATCTTCACAAGTCTCCTGCATTTGTAAATGGTTCTGCGGCAAACAATGCGACAAATTTTGCAGCAATTGTTGATGGTACATGGGATGCTGAAGCGATTAAGGGTGTACTTGGCGACAATTATGCTTGTGCAAAGCTTCCGAAGTTCACAGTGGACGGAACAGATTATCAGCTTGGCGGATTCGGCGGATTTAAGCTCTTGGGTGTGAAGCCTCAGACAGATGCAAACAAGATGCAGGTATGTATGGCGATGGCTCAGTTCCTTTCAAGTGAGGAGACACAGCTTGCACGTTACAAAGAAGTTTCATGGGGCCCTTCTAATGTAGCAGCTCAGCAGAGCAGTGATGTTCAGGCAGACGAGGCGCTTTCTGCACTTGCAGAGCAGCTTGCAGAGACGATTCCTCAGGGACAGTATCCAAATGATTACTGGTCACTTGCAACAGCACTTGGCGATTCTGTTATTGCTGGCGAGTACGACAATGCTTCAGATGATGAGCTGATGGCAGTACTTCAGGAGTTCCAGTCTACATGCCAGTCATATGCACAGTAAGTATTCCTGCTAGAATAAGTTAAGACACATATGAAGAATATACAAAAATAAATGAACGGGGGGAAGTACCTCTTCTCTCCGGTTTTATTCTCATTACAGTGCTGACACTCTTATATCCAGATAAACACAGTACATCGTGTATTGGCAGAACGGGGAACGGAATAGAGATTTATCTGTGTATCAGTGTGTCAGCGCGGGAGAATAGAGTAAAGAAATTTAATTGATCAAAAGTATATGGTCTGAAGGGGGACAGCAAATGAGTAAAGAAAATCAGCCTTCTGGCAATAAAATAACTGGCTTTTTTAAAGCGTTTGGCGCAGATTTGGCAGATATTGGTACGACTTTTGTAGAAGGAAATTGGATGACAAAAGTATCATTTCTGATTATGGGCTTCGGTCCTTTGCTTCGCAAACAGTTTGTAAGGGGAATTGCATTATTATTAACTGAAATTGTATTTATCTATTATATGGTGTCTTTTGGCGCTGGGTATTTAAAGGACATTACAACACTCGGTACACAGGGAAGAGGCTTCAATCCTGATGGAACAGTATCGTATGGTGATAACAGTTTCTTTATTCTGTTGTATAGTATTCTGAGTATTATCATTGTATTTGCATTTATATTGGTGTGGCGGATCAATGTGCGTCAGAATAAGAATGCAGAGAAATTGCTCGCAGAGGGGAAAAAGCTTCCGACTGTAAAACAGGATCTGCTTTCTCTGCTGGATGAGCACTTTGATAAGACATTGTTGGCACTGCCATTTATGGGTGTATTCGTTTTTATCGTACTTCCCATCATTTTCATGGTCTGTGTGGCATTTACAAACTATGATGCACAGCATCAGGCACCGGCACAGCTTTTTACATGGGTTGGACTGGATAACTTTAAAAATCTGTTCTCGATGGGCTCAACAGGGTTTGGCAGCACCTTCCTGACCGTTTTGGCATGGACAATTGTGTGGGCATTCTTTGCAACATTTTTGAACTATTTCTTAGGCATGGTTGTGGCGATGCTGATCAACAAGAAAGGGATTAAGTTCAAGAAGCTCTGGAGAACCATCCTGGTTATGACCATCGCTGTACCGCAGTTTGTATCGCTTCTGTATATCGGAAAGATGTTTGCGGCGGATGGTCTGGTCAACGGTTATCTGATGAGATGGGGATGGATTGATCAGGCAATTCCATTCTGGACAGATCCGACGATTGCAAAGGTATTGATTATTATCCTCAACTGCTGGGTTGGTATTCCATACATTATGTTGATCTGTACAGGTCTTTTGATGAATATTCCTGCGGATTTGTATGAGAGTGCACGTATTGACGGCGCAAACGCATTCCAGATGTTCCGCAAGATTACACTTCCTTATATGCTGTTTGTTACAGGTCCATTCCTGTTGACACAGTTTACTGGAAACCTGAATAACTTTAACATCATTTACCTTTTGAGCGGTGGTGGTCCTAAGTCTATGAAGCTGACTGGCGGTGCTGGACATACAGATTTGCTGGTAACATGGTTATACAAGCTGACGTTGACGAATACAGACTACAAGATGGCTGCTGTTCTCGGTATTATGGTATTCTTGGTAACTGCGGTGATTTCATTGGTGGTATACAATATCTTGCCATCAGTTAAGGATGAGGAGGGATTCCAATAATGTCAAAACGAGCGAAGATTAGTAATGCAATTACATATATTATATTAATCCTGAATCCGTGAGCTTAGCCTCAAATTAAAACCGGACGAAATTATCCGGTAAAAATGTGGGGTAAGACA
>VSNR01000293.1 GCA_009774345.1 Lachnospiraceae bacterium
ATTAAACCCGAAACTATCCATATCCACTTCAACAATCTTATTTTACTTTTTGAGATAATTTCTTATTTCTTCAAAAGAATGTTCCTTATGCCCTCTCCTATTCCAAAATATAACTTTTCGAATATTCTCTCTCGTTACTGGCAATTCAGCTTTTCGGATGTAATTTTCCACTCTGCCACTCATTTCTTTCCCCTGCTCCAATGCATCCTGCACAATCCGGTAAAGATAATCTGGTTTTCTCAAATCTCCTAAATCATGAAATATAGCATTCGCAGCTACCAAGGCCGAGCGCATATAAGAGGCATTATCCTTAAACAAATCACTCTCAATATAAATTCCCTGTGCCTCAATGAACATACAACAAAATGTAACAATTGTTCTGGTATTTCCCTCCCGATACGGATGAACTTTCCAGAGTTTTGCCATATAATTACTAAATGTCCTTACTACATTTTCAAAAGACGCAGTTTGCCAATCAAAAGCATTCATCTCACTCAAAACATATTTTGCATCTTTCGCAATATCAAAACAATCTGAATATTCAATTGAAATCTCTCCTAAAACAGTTTCTGCTTTCTCTATATTGATAACTCTGGGCTTTCCTGCCCATTCATAAATATCTTGAAAAATATGATGGTGCATATTGCAAAGAGTTCCAAAATCATAAGCCATTTCAATATCATCCACAACTATTTCCGAAAGCCGGAAAGAACAATAGTCTGCTTCCATATTTCTCAACATATCCACATCATGAATATCAGCCAAATTCCTTAATACTTCTGAATCCGGGTACAAATAAGGATCTCTCATAACCTATCCTCACTGTTTCATTTTGTACTTACGATCAAGAGCCTTTTTTAATTCATCCATAGTAATCTCTCCCTTTTTTTCCCGTTCTATTAATTCTTTCATCTCCGGAGTCGGTTCTAGTCCATCAACCTTAATCATACCCAACGAATACTCCCACTTTTTTTCCGTCTCAACTAACATAAAATATCTCTCCTTTAATATATCTCTTATTTAATGTTACACAAGATAAACAGCCATTCCATCAATCTACAAATTCTTCATCTGACATTAATAAACTGGCATAATATCTAAATGAAAATTCAACGGAATTTTGCAAATCATCTTGTATTTGCTGCACAACATGCTTATCCAGCTCAATATCCTCCTGTGCATAATATCCATACATCGTAGTGTAAATCATCAATGAATGTGAATATACAGATGTTAAGTACTGGTTTTTCACGCGTTCGATATCCACACCTTTTTTATTGAGAAGTTTCTTCACTAAATTAGAATCCATATTTATAAAAATCGCGTCTACAGATCCATCAGAAGCAATCATCATATTTACAATAGATTCCCCATTCATCTTCCGATCTTTCCATGTCTTTTCTTCTTTCGAGGGATTCTCTTTCACTACTCGAATTAATTGAGGAAGTGTCAATTCAGGCTGTTCAACTGTTTTCTTTTTTTCCTTTTTTGATTTATTATCTTCCTGCTCCACCCGAATAAAAACAATAACTTCATGTTCTCCAGCTGATGAAATCATTTTTATTGACAACGGTATTCGTTCCCCAACTTCCGTGCTGTCTTTTGGTTCTACGATAACCTGGATCTCACCGTCATATGGTCCGGCTATTTGTACTTTCAGTTTTTGCGCATCCTGATTTGGTAAAACAAAATGATCTCCTCTTCCACCACGGTCTCCATAGTCTAACGTTGTTATTTCAATAAAGCCATTATCGCTGGAACGCGTTAAAAAATCATTCTCTACATCAGTTTCTAAAATAATACGCCCTTTCCCACCTTTTTTAATCGCTTTTACATATTCTTTGGAATCTGCATCAAACCCTTTTACTTTAAAAATAGATGGATAACGCTGCAACTTTTTTTCTACTTTCTGTTTATTATCGTTTCGGTTATTATTTTGCTTTCTTCCCGCAGATACCTTTTTATTGTAAAACGAAAATGAACCGTTATTTCCAGACAATATTTTCCTAACATCGGGATTGGATTTAAAGCGTGAAAAATAGGATTCTATCATATCTTTATCCTTCTTTGACTCTTTGAATGCCTTACCTTTATATTCCTGATCTTTCTGGCTTATATCAGGATCATTTTTCAACAACGAAATAATGTCGTTCCTCAATTCGTTATAATATCTTCCTTTTTTCAGACGGTCACGGGATGCCATAAATAATTCCTGCCGGGCAATCGTTCCTATCTGAGAACAATCTACAGCAACAAGCATATAATCTTTTAAATTACGATATCCTACTTCCTGTGATATAAAGATTTTTGGTTCTACCCCCTGTGTCTGGCCATTTAAAATATAAATAACCGATTTCTTATCAATAAATTCATCTTTTGAAGTCTCTTGTTTGAAAATATAAACCATAACTGGGATCTTGCTGCCAAAGAGCATCAACATCAGCGACTTCTTAAATTCAATTTTCTCCCTTCCATCCAAGGCAAGCCTTGTACGGTTTCCAAGCATTAGCTTTGTCGGCGTATTCCCCCGATAATTTCTCGTTTCATATATAAGAACAGGAATTGCCGGTACATAAAGTAAGGGGTTTAATTTAAGCCAAAGTTCCCTCGTTGCCATAGATGGTCTTGTCAACTGGTAGGAAAACATTTTTACAACAGTTCCTGAAATAAAAGGCATATTATTATTTAGTCCCAAATCCAGTTTATCCAGCTTTATACTTGGTATTTCATTATTAATTACAAGATATTCATACCATGTTAATTTAACTTCCCGTTCTTCTTGCTGTGTAAGTATATGCCGCCGTACAAGCGTAAAACCGATCTGTCCATCACCATCCTTCAATTCTGGACTGCGCCTGGAAATTATCATTTGGTAGCGATGCACTTCCCCACAAAAAACAACAGCACCTGTTGCACCAAAATTATATTTCCCCTGTACAAAAGGAATATCATTTTTATTTCCGTGCGCAATAGACAGAAAAGTATTTGGAAAATCTGCCGGATTTTGCCCCTCTCCATTATCGAAAACAGCAACATTTGGCGTCTTTTTGTCCGAAGACAAAATAATTTGGATATTTTGTGCCACTTCATTCCTATCAGATGCAGTTACATTTTCCCATCTTCCATCTTTGACGCCCCAAAAATTTTCTACTGCCTGAAACATATCCTGTGGTACATCCGACATTTCTTTTTCCCTTGGATTAATTCCCCGGATTAAACATTGTTTCATTAAAATTGCATCAATCGAATTTGTAATTTTCTCGACTAACGCATTTTCCGATGAAGATTGCTGGTTTTCAAAAGTACCTGCATTGTTTTGATTTCCTCCATATGGACGCCAATTTTCCGGGTTGTTAAGACAATATTTTTCAACAACATTATAGACACTTTCGGAATTTTTAGCATTATATAAATCATACAATAGTTGTTGT
>VSNR01000294.1 GCA_009774345.1 Lachnospiraceae bacterium
TCACGGAAAAGCACCTCCATTTCTTTATGCAGCATTTGCAAGGCACTGTGTATGTGATGCCACGCCGTACTCCGGCATCGTCCGTATAGTTCCCCGATTTCCTGTTGTGTATAACGCCCAAAAAAGTATAGGTAGATGATTTCCCTCTTTTTCTCCGGCAAGGCAGACAAGGCTTCGGCAAGCTCCCCGTTTGTGAAGATAACCCTTTGACCGCATATCATAACCGGGTATTGCTTGTAGGGGTCTGTAAAATATTTATCTGACGTACTGAACGGGTAAAACTTTTCTTCGGTGAGGTATTCAAAAGATATTTCCCTTTGCCGCCGTTTATCCCTGTCACGCCATGCATTGATAGCGGCATAGTGTATGACTACTCTGCAAAAGGCGTTAAATGTGTACTCGATATGCTCCTTGTATGCTTCTGTGCAATTCACGGAAATTCCCCCTTTCTCCCACATAGGGCGTTGCATGATTTATAGTTGCTTTATGATTCAAAGGGGCGCAGCATTGCTGTCGCCCCTAGACTTTGCCCTATTATTTTTCCTGTGCCGGAGCAGCTTTACCAAAACCATTCCACGCAAAAAGACCTACTTTATTTTCATCTCCCAAAATTTTTTCGATATTGCAGATATGAAGAATATGGTCGCCTACTTCTAAGGTTTCTTTCAAAGCCGCAACAAAAGCCACTTTTGTATCTTTGGGAATTTTAATGCTGCTATTTTCTACATCTACCATTTCAATCCCATACTCCGTAGCCTTATTTACCTTGCTTCCAGTGGAAGAACCACAGGACATGACAGCCTGAGAGAGAGTTTCACCCGGTACAGTAACAATTACTTTTCCTGTTTCCCGGACACGCTCTCCGGTATGAGCCTGTTTTCCTGTCGCAAACCCTATCATCGGCGGATTAAAAGAAAGATATGATACAAAACAAATCGGCGCAAGATTGGTTGTCCCGTCCTCATTTTCACTACAAATCAGTGTAAGGGGATTAGGGGAAGTAAGAGCAGTAGCTTCAAAAATGTTGAGTTCTTTCATGGTTGTAAATTCCTTTCGTTTTATAAAATTTCGTAGTTGACCATTTACGATATATTTATTATACTAATTCCAAAATCAAGTTCAAGTACGCAGATTTTTCATATATAGTATGTTGAAATGTACTATAAGATTTTGTGAAAGGATATGTATTGAAAATGACTTATGAAGAATATACGCAAAAAGTAAATAGCATTATTCTTACGAAAAATGGGAATTGCCCGGTAACACCTGTAATCAGTATGTTACAAGGCAAATGGAAGCTGCAAATTATTTATGAATTATGTATCAAAAGCCCTATGCGATTTGGTGAACTGAAAAAAATCCTAAACAGTATTACCAATACCATGCTGACAAATGCCCTGCGTGAGTTGGAAGCTGATGGGCTAATATGCCGGAAGCAATTTAATGAGATTCCTCCTCATGTAGAATACTCTCTTACGCCAAAAGGAGAAGATTTGTTGCCAGTATTCTACGCAATTACAGAATTTGGGTTAAAGTATATTCCATAGTTTCTTTGACAAAATCCATTATCGGATAGTCGCTCTATTAACATTTGCTATTTCTAATATTCAAAAAAAGATATAGGTGTGAGAGGGATTCCGTAGTAGTCGGCACTGTGCGTAATGTGCATAACTTGCTGTCTTATGGAGTTGTGGGAAAGCCTGTTTGCAGAATGTGGGAAAGCTGCCCCTTAGCTTTTCCATGTTCTGTGAACGGACTTTTCCATGACGGAATAGCAAGTTGTACACATTTCCACGGTGCTTGTCTTTTGCACTTTGGTTTCTCTTGGGTTCGGAATGTGTGGTGCTGGCGGTCTATCTCTTGTTTTCGGTTGCTTGCTTCTTTACCGTACATGAGCATTCGTCCACGGCTTCCGGCTCTCCACTGGTCGCTCGGACAATCGTTTCATAGGGTAAAAGGTTCGGATTTCCCATGTGAAAGCACCTCCATTTCTTTGTGCAAAAGCTGTAAAGTCCTGCGGATTTGATACCCGGTCGTACTCCGGCAGCGTCCGTACATTTCCCCGATTTCCTGCTGTGTGTAATGCCCGAAAAAGTAAAGGAAAATGATTTCCCGGTTCTTCTCCGGCAGAGATAACAGGGCGGCGGCAAGCTCCCCATTGGTGAGGATAACTGTCTGACCGCATATCGTAACGGGGTATTCTTCATAGGGTGCTTCAAAATATTCGTCTGTTGTGCCTAAAGGGTAAAACTTTTCTTCTGTGAGGTATTCAAGGGATATTTCTTTTTGCCGCCGCCTGCTCCTGTCACGCCATGCGTTGATAGCCGCAAAGCGTATGACGGTCTTGTAATAGCTATTAAAAGTATACATGATGTGTTCTCTGTATGCTTCTGTATAAGGCATAGATGATTCCCCCTTTCTCCCACATGGGGCGTTGCATAATTGATAGTTACATTTTTATATTTCAAAGAGGCAGCTTTTTAGGTTGTTGCTCTTTGACTATCTTTTATCATTCAGCCAAATAAAAAAGCTATTTTTTCAGATATTGCAAAATCGGTTCAATATACTTTTTGTCTGAAATGTCATAAGATGAAGAAATCATTTTTACCATTATTTCTTCCGCTTCTGTCTTATCTTTTTTTGATTTAAGTGTTTTTACAAACATTTTCATCATCAGTTTAGATGGCGTAGACATTTTTTCATAATTGAACCCTCCCGGACAGTAAAAGGTCTTTACTTTTTTCTGTTCTGATTCGTTGAAATTCCGTTTAAGGGCTATATCTATTTCCGGGTTGTCTATCGGGCTTCCTCCAACACAAAATGCAATCAGCTTCTTGTTTGTCCATTTATCCATATTTTGCTTAAACCAACTAATTTTACTGATACTGCCCGCACAAGCCCAACCTCCAAAAATAATTGCTTCATATGAAGCCAAATCTTTCTTTTTTGCGGCTGATAATTCAAAGCAATCAGCCCCTGTTGCTTCCGCTATCCATTCAGCATAGCGTTTTGTAAATCCTGTTTGTGAAGTGTAAATTACGATTGTTTTCATCAGCATAAATCTCCCTCTTTAATTTTCTATTGCATTTTCAACAGCTTTTAAGATACATTTACTACTTACCGTAGCTCCCGATACTGCGTCTATATCTAATGACTGTTCTTGCACTACATCATTGACTATACTTTCTGCCGTACTCCCCAGCCCATTATCGTGTTGCAAAATAGTAATATTGGTTATCCGATGATTGCTGACTGATACCTCAACTTTCACATGGACGGGGGTAATCGAATATTCACCTATATAATTCCCGTCTTGAACACTCGATATATCGGGCATAGATACAGAAATATTTTGAACATTCCTAACCATATTTCCAATTATGATTTTTC
>VSNR01000295.1 GCA_009774345.1 Lachnospiraceae bacterium
ATTTATGATAAAATATATCTATACAGCGGTGCAGCGCACAAAGGAGGAACTACTATGCAGGATGGCTTGAGGCTTTCAAGGGACGAGATTATCATTTGTTATAAGGATGACGTGGCGCGGTTGATGCGGTATCTGTCATGGCTTCAGGAAAAGAGCGGTACGGTCACATCCGGGATCTATAAAGGTGAGGGAATTGAGAAAAGCTCCATGACGGTTCCGGTTTATGACTCGACGCTGCTTAGTTTTATCAAGGAAGCGAAAAAGACAGACTTTATCAATAGAAATTATGTGTATACGTATTCGAGATACCGCATGAAAACGCCAGAGGATGAACTGCGCGTGATCAGTGCCTGCTCTTTGCAGGAAATAACCGTTCTGGGAGACATTTTATCGAAGTATGTCATCCGTGGGGATATGAAGGGCGCAGTGTGGTCAGAGGGTGTTCAGAATGGTGTGTATCTTGCACTGTTATTAAAATTAAAAGAATTGATGGAAATCAGGAAACCGTTGGAATATTGACGAGGAGCTGAGTGCATGGGAGACAGGACGATACAGAAAAGAAAGTACATTGTGGAGAAGGCGAGAAGTGTCTTTGGCAAAAATGGTTATCGTGCGGTCACGATGAAGGATATTGTCGATATGTGTGAGATCAGCCGCGGAGGGCTGTATCTGTATTTTGCCAGTACAAAAGAGGTTTTTGAGGCAGTGCTTGAGGCGGAACATGCCAGATCCGCATCTGTCCTTCAGGCAGTCATGGCAAAGGGGGCAACACCGGGAGAACAGCTTCTCTTATATCTTGATGAGCAGAAAAAGACCATTTTAAAGAAAAAGGAAAATCTCACGGCTGCAACCTACGAGTATTTGTTTGAAAATAATCTTTCTGCAAAAAACAACCCTGTAAAAAAGTGGTTTGATGAGGATGCGGCACTGCTGGCACGTCTGATTACAGAAGGTGTGGAGCAGGAGTGGATGGACTGCGAGAATGCGGCGGAGGCAGCGCGCAATATTTTGTATACATTGGAGGGCCTGAAGGTGTCAGCGCGCGCGACGGGCGTGACAGCAGAGCGCGTGGACAGAGAGATTGAATATATCATGGGGACTTTGGGAATGGTAGTAAAATAAAGCATGGCACGACCATGCTTTTACGTTTTTATGCACACGGGCACTCAAAGGAAATTTGTCAGCTAGGGCTGACGAGTGCCCGGCGCGCGAGCAGGAGAAGATGACGCTTCCCTGCTCGATTGTACACGGGCACTCAAAGGAAATTTGTCAGCTAGGGCTGACGAGTGCCCGGCGCGCGGGCAGGGGAAGATGACGCTTCCCTGCTCGAATACACACGGCGAGTAGGAGGAGATAAACATTATGACAACAGACAACACAGCGCTGACGCTGGAAGAAGTGCGGGAACAATTTTCGCGAGACCGTTTTGCTACGGTAAACGGGGCGGTGATCGAGGCAGTGGAGGAGGGATATGCAAAATGCTCTATGATATTAAACGAGACACACCGCAATGCAATGGGGGCTGTCATGGGCGGCGCAATCTTCACGCTGGCAGATTTTGCCTTTGCAGTGGCATCTAACTGGAACAAGGCCGCACATGTTTCCCTTTCTGCCTCCATTAGTTTTCTTGGCGGAGCCAAGGGCAGTAAACTGATTGCAGAGGCAGTGAAGATTAAGGAGGGAAGGAAGACCTGTTATTACGAGGTGACCGTTTGTGATGAGCTTGGGAATCAGATCGCGCATATGACATCGAACGGGTACTGTCTGGACAAGGCATAAGGAAATATGCCGATTTGCAGCTGCGGCTGGCGCGGGTATATTTCATTCGCATATTTGTATAAACACAAGGTATACTATACTGTGAATATAATAAGCATATCTTATAAAAAGAATAGGAGGATTTAAGGGAATGAAGGACGTAGTGATCAACAACAGAAAAGTAGCGATTGTGGGCTGTGGGTTTGTAGGTTCATCCATTGCTTTTTGCCTGATGCAGAGCGGATTATTTTCAGAGATGGTACTGATAGATGCCGACCATGACAGGGCAGAGGGCGAAGCGCTGGATATCGCGCATGGCATTCCGTTTATCGGTCATGTGGATATCTATGCAGGCGGTTATGATGATATCGTGGATGCAGCGATTGTCATTATTACAGCCGGCGCGAACCAGAAACCGGATGAGACAAGACTGGACTTAGTACACAAGAATGTAGGGATTTTCAAAAGCATTATTCCTGAGATTGCAAGCAGGAATTACAAAGGAATACTGCTGATTGTCTCCAATCCAGTAGATATTCTTACCTATGTGGCGTGCAAGCTCAGCAATTTGCCGGAGGAAAGAGTGATTGGTTCTGGTACAGTGCTTGACAGTGCCAGACTCAAATACAAGCTTGGAGAGCATTTGAATGTGGACAGCAAGAGTGTGCATGCGTTTATTATTGGTGAGCATGGGGATAGTGAGATTGCCGCATGGAGCAGCGCCAATGTATCTGGTGTGCCATTGAATGATTTCTGTGAGCTGAGAGGTCATTATCAGCACGAGGAGTCTATGGAGCGGATCGCAGAGGAGGTCAAGAACGCCGCTTACGAGATTATTTCCAAAAAACGTGCAACCTACTATGGCATTGCCATGACCGTCAAGAGAATCTGTGAGTCCATCATCCGCGATGAGCGTTCGATTCTTCCGATCTCAAGAATGATTCATGGAGAGTATGGCATCGAAGGCATGGCACTTAGTATGCCGGCTGTGCTGGGAGAGAATGGAGTACAGACAAGAGTTCCGATCTCATTAAATGAGGAGGAGCAGACCAAGCTGAAACAATCAGCGGATACGCTGGCTTCTGTGATCAAGGAGTTAGCGCTTTAAGAGTGCTTTTATAAAGAGTTATCTGCTGTCCGTTCAGGACAGCAGATAACTCTTATTTTACATGTATTTCGTTTATTTCGTCTGATTTGACCGTACCCGCCTGTGCCAGCAGTGCTTTTAATCTTGCGATTTCGGAATCTTTTTCCGCAAGCAGCTTATCCTTTCTGGCGTGTTCTGCTGCATTGTATCGTTCATATGCCTCAAATTCGGCACGTCTGCGGCAAAGCTCGCGGATATTTTCATCAGAATTGATCTCAAAAATTGTGTTTGCCGCGGCTTCCATATATTGATTGGTAGCAGCCATGTCTTTCAACTCCTTCCATGTCTTTGACTTAAAGAATGTCACCCACTTGTCAATTTGATAGTGTTTGTCCTCTTCGGTTGCCAGATCTGTACGATTTAATTCTATCACAGACAGTTGCATTTTGTCAGTATAGATTGAATTGTTTTTCTGGAAAAAAGTTCCTCGAATTTATTGACAACTAATTTTAGTTAGTATATACTAATT
>VSNR01000296.1 GCA_009774345.1 Lachnospiraceae bacterium
ACATTCCTCCTATTTTACAGTTTTATATTTTAGTATACAACAAAAAACGACAGAAATGCACTGTTTGTCCTCTTTCTGTCGTTTTTTGTCCCTATTCTGTATGTTCCCCTGTCACGGCATCGCTCTTTCCTGATACATGACACAGCAGTCCTTGCCGCAGAAGGAAATCCCATAATTGCCGGAGAGCTCATAGCCGTCGTCCTCTAACTCTAGGACATATTTTTTGTCCTTGATCTGCTGTAATGCCTCCTTGGCTTTTGCTTCTAGTTCTTTGATCTTTTTCGTCGTTTTAAATTCTACGATAAACGCCTCCTTGCGGCGCGAGATGGGTTTTACGAACAGATCACACCTGCCTTTTCCTGTCTCGCGGTTGGATTTGGTGCGGTAGCCCTTCATCCCTGACAGCAGTCCCGCTACCAGCCCGTGATAATAGTTTTCGCTCTCGTCAAAAGAACTGATCGTCTCGTACAAAATGTCTGTCAGCTCTTCTTCGAGTGTCTGCGTGTCTTTGTTGACGAAGGCGGTGTGCAGCCGTGTCAGGTCGCGCTCTTTCATTTTGCGCTCAAACCATGCCATGATCTTTTCGCGGAAAATATAACGCACCTCACGGTTTGGAATCGCAAGCGTCAGATAACGTGTATCGTCCGCTCCCATGCGCTCGCCCACTTTCTTGAAATACCCAGTAAAAAACATAAAGTTCCACAGATTCTCCATGTTCTCATACACTTCGCCGTAAGTGATGTCCTCATGTACAGGCTTCTCAATGGTGCCGCCGTCGATCAGATTTTCCAGCTCGCTCTTCACACTGTCGTCCGCAAGCTCGATCAGCCGCCGCACTACGTTGTTGGAGGAGGTATTTGCCCAGTACGACCGTGGATACCAGTTCTCATTTTCTATCAGATCGTCGATAAACTGTATCACACTCCACGGATTATATACATTTGCACTGCCGAAAATGTAACCATTATACCATTCCCGAATAATGTCATATTTATGCGACAAACCGTAATCGCTGCACATTTTTCGTACTTCTTCCTGCGTAAAGCCAAAATACTCTGCGTATTTGTCATCTAATATAGAAATGACTTTCAGATTGTTTAATCCTGTAAAAATGCTTTCCCTTGAAATCCTAAGACAGCCTGTAATCACAGCAAATTCTAAGCTGGCGTTGGTCTTAAAGGCAGACTCGAACAAAGTACGGATAAACCCTATCATTTCCTTATAGAATTTTTCCGCAAACGCGTTCTCTAACGGCACGTCATACTCGTCAATCAATATGATCACTTTTTTTCCGTAATACTTTTCCAGACACTGTGACAGAAATTTGATGGAATTGTTGTATGCACTGCGGTCTGCCTTGCGCATCCGAATCTCCATATAGGCGTCCCGCTCCGCTGCGAGCCGTTCATCCTGCAAAATGTACTGGTGTCTTGCATACTCGTCCGCGATCTGCCACTTGAGCGCCTCATATGCAAGGGTGAAATCAGGCTGCTTGGCGTCCTTCAATGTCAGATTGATCACGGGATAGTTTCCCATATGCGCAAGATACGCCTCCCCCGCCTCCATGATTTTCATATGCTCAAAAAGATATGCGTTGTCCTTTTTCGTGCCGTCGTCCGTGCGCATGTCCTCAAAGAAATATTGCAGCATACTCATATTCAGCGTCTTGCCAAAGCGGCGCGGGCGGGTAAATAAATTCACACTCCCCTTTTTGTCCAACAGTTCTTTCATGAACCATGTCTTATCGATGAAGTAATATCCTCTCGTCACCAAATGCTCAAAGTTATCGACCCCTACGGGTACTGGTTTGTAATCCATACTGCCACACTTTCCTTTCTATATTCATATGCACAGATTTACGCGCACAGCGTCTCTTTCTGAACAGCTTCTTAACTTTAGTATAGCGGATGCTATGCGTATTTGTAAAGAAAAAACCGGGTGAAAAGCACCCTTGCTTTCACCCGGTCTGTCATTGTACTAATCCTTTACCATCTTCTTGTCTGCCGGCGGATATTTTATATCATAAATATCTGCACCGTATGGTATATCCAGTTTCTTATCGGCACTCAGCACATACTCCTTACCGCCGATTGTAAAGACCGAACCAGTCTCATAATCCTTTAAAACATTTTGGTTCATGAACATGTTATAAGTGGCATCATAACGCCACTTAGGGAGCACAACACCTGCCACACCGTTCGAGTAAAATAACTCCTGCTTCTTTGAACCTACTTGAACACTGAAAAATCCCTCCGTGATACCGGCGTCATTGAGTATTTTGCGCTGTTCATCATGAGAATAGTATGCTCTTCCATAGAAGCCTTCTCGTCCAAGGATACTCCAAAACGAACCCATCTCGGCACTTTGTCTGTATTGCTTATCTGCTAACTGTTCAGAAAATGGCTGTGCAACATGATCAAAAGCACATGCCAAAGCACGATAATTTCCATTATGATCTTTGTACTTATAATATTTACCATCTTCAAATACAAGCTCATTATTTTCTGCCTTAATTTCCAGACATCGATCACAGTCCACAAATGGAATTTCTTTTTGAGAATACTTCAGTCCATTTACCATAATACCCGTTTCATCCGATGTAAAATCACACTTGAAATTAATAATGTCTAAAACTGCATTGGAGTATTTTCCTATACGTTCTGGCTTGTTTCCATAGCTTACATACATACTGTCCTTGCTGGGTATATAGCTGTCCATCCCACTTTTGGGATATCTTGGTATTGTATGCTGCATTTTTAAGAGACCAAATAGATCATTGCTGTTCTTTTCTGGTCTTAGCAGACTGAATAGATCTATGTCACGGTTTAGATTGTTTATCCTCATATATCCCCCTTATTTATTTTGCGATACACATATTTACACTTTAGTTTTAGACCTAACATCCCCTTTGAAGATCATTTCACAGGGTGAAAAGCACCCTTGCTTTCACCCTGTCCGTCATTGTACTAATCCCATATAACTCTCTGTTCTAAAGGCGGATATTCCATATCAAAAATATCAGCACCATATGGAATATCCAGCTTCTTATCAGCACTCAGCACGTATTCTTTACCGTCTATCTTAAAAACAGATCCTGTTTCGTAATTTTTCAAAGTGCTCCACTGATTCATAAGCATATTATATTTGCTGTCATACTGCCATTTAGGAATCGCAACGCTTGAATCACCATTAGAGTAAAATAATTCCTGCTTCCTTGAACCTACTTGGACACTGAAAAATCCCTCCGTGATACCAGCGTCATTAAGTATTTTGCGCTGTTCATCATGAGAATAGTACGCTCTTCCATAGAAGCCTTCACACCCAAGGATTCCCCAGAACGA
>VSNR01000297.1 GCA_009774345.1 Lachnospiraceae bacterium
GATTTGACACTACCCTCCTTTTGAAGGAGGTATTAAAAATGAATGACATAAATTTCCTTTCCGCACAAGTTCTCAAGGAGCTGGAAAAACTCAATTATTCTGCAGCACGTACACTCAATTTCCAACAGGCATTTCGGAACATCCGTAAATGGTTCAACAAAAATGCTAACGGCGTTTACAGCGATGAAATTTTGGGGGAATACGTTGATTCCCTCAAGAAACTCTTGGCTGAAGGTCATGATAAGGGTTGGATCAATACAAAAATGAGGTGCGCAGAACAGCTAAAAAGCTATTACCACACAGGAGATATAAATCTCAACTATGGCAGGTGCCGGCGTAAGGACACCTATACCCCAAGCGAACAGGCATTAAAAACGATTGATAAGATACTTAAGGGTGCGCAGCTGGGCGAACGCACTAAAATTACACGGTCAACTTACCTGCGTAAATTTTTCTGTTTTATTGAAGGGCAGGGTCTGGATGAAAAACAGATTACCCCTGAAACTATCGCGGCATTTATTGAAAAATCCCATAAGGAAACGCCGTCTTCCATGAACTGGGTATGCTGTTCCCTGAAAATGGTCATGCGGCATCTGGTGGAAGAAGGGATTTTCCCATATGAAATAGATTTAAAATTCCTCACACCGAAAAGCCCCGGCCACAGGTTCCTGCCCTGTTATTCTGAAGGAGAGATAAAACAGATACTGGAATCCGTTGACCGGGAAACCCCTGTCGGTAAGCGTAACTATGCGATGCTCCTGCTGGGGATCAGCACCGGGATGCGGGCAAGGGACATCGAAGGCCTGAGGCTTGCCGACATTGACTGGCACAAACAGGAAATTTCAATTATCCAGTCAAAGACGCAGCATGGCATCCTGCTCCCGGTAAGCGGACAATGCTGCAATGCGCTGGCTGATTATATACTCCATGGGCGTCCGGAAAGCAGCTCGGAATATGTGTTCCTAAGAAGCCGTGCGCCCTTTACACGTTTTTTAGGGACAGTCCCTGGGCTGAACACGATCATTGACCGGCAAAGCGCCATTGCGGGAGTCGAAAAGAAAAACGGGAGGGCGTTCCACAGCCTGCGCAGGACTTTTGGCACATGGCTGGCCAGCGAGGAAGTGCCATTGCCTATGATTTCCCAGTTGATGGGGCATACGGACATGGAATCCGGGAAACCGTACCTGTCTTTCCAGGATACAGTGGTATCCATGTGCGCTATGGGATTTGAAGATATCCCTGTCATGGGAGGTGTTTACTATGGTTAAAAATCTGGAGCAGTATTTTAATGATTACCGGCAACTGCGGGTATCGCTTGGATATGCGCAGCACCCGCACTACCCGGTGCGGGAATTTATAGGATATCTGCTGGAAAAATACCCGGAATCAGACATTATTACAAAAGAGATGTTCGATTCATGGCTGAACCAGCGGGCGTTCCATTCACATGCAGGCCATGCGGACGCCATTACCCGGATACGCATGTTCCTCCGTTATCTCCGTTCTGTTTCCGGAAAAGATGTTTTTATCCCTGGGGATGATTATTCTGTCATTAAGGTAAAACCTTATCCCTATATATACACAGATGACGAGCTGAAACGGCTGTTCAAAGCGATTGACAGTTTTCCGCCAGATTCCCATTCTCCCATGCGGGAATACATTGTCCCCGTCTTATTCAGGATGATGTACTGTTGCGGGATGCGTCCACAGGAACCGGCTTCTATAAGGAAAGAGGATTTCAATCTGGATACAGGCGAAATATACATCCGCCAGTCAAAAAGGCAGAGAGACCGACGGATTGTCATTTCAGACGATCTTTTAAGCCTGTGCCGGAAGTATGCTGGGGCTGTCCATACGGAAATATATTTTCTGGAACGGCTTCCGGGCGAAAAACTCAATACCTGCTGGGTTGACCGTCAGTTTAACCTTGCATGGGGCTTAAGCGGCCTGGAGAAAAGGGGCGCAAACCCACGCCCATATGATTTCCGCCATAACTTTTCCACAAGGACGATCATAAGATGGCTGGATGAGGGCAGGGATGTCCATGCGCTGATGCCTTTCCTAAGCGCATACCTCGGACACGCCACTCTGGATTCCACTTTGTATTATATCCATCTTGTCCCGGAGAACCTGCTTAAAAGCAGGGGGATTGACTGGTCACGCTTTCAATCGTTATATCAGGAGGTGACGCAATGAAAAAGATCAAAGATGCCAGGCTGTTTGAAACAATGAAAACTTTCCTGACGGAATACCTTCCCAATGTCAGGGCTTTAAGCCCCAATACAGTGCAGGCATACAAAGATGCGCTGAACCTTTACCTTCTGTTCATAAAAGAAGACGGCAATAAGGAACTGTCCCAGATCCTTTCGGGCGATTTCACGGCGGAGAACCTCCTCAAGTTTCTGCAATGGCTTGAAACTGAAAGAAAGTGTGCGGTTTCCACACGCAACCAGCGCCTGACTGCGCTGCGGGTATTCTGCAGATATCTTTTTAACAATGCATCCGATTTTGACACGTATTCAAAAATCAGTGAGATAAAGCCAGCCAAAACAGTGGATAAAGTGTTATGTGAAGTGTTAACGACAGAACAGGTAAAAATCCTTTTATCCATACCTGACGTTACAACTGATTTTGGACTCCGTGATTATTTTTATATGGCCCTGCTTTATGACACCGGGTGCAGGAATGACGAACTCCTCAGCCTGAGCCGCGGGGATTTTGTGACCCATAAAGATGGGAGCGGTGAAATAAAGGTGATCGGGAAAGGCCGTAAGTTCCGCATCACTCCGGTATCAAAGGAAGTAACGGCTAATTACCGGCAGTATATACTGAGGTTCCATGCAGGGCGTGACGTCAATACCCCGCTTTTTTACATAAAACACGGGGCAGCCATAACACAGATGTCCCCGGACAATGCAGCAAGGATTCTGAATAAATACGAAAAAATATATAAAACACAAAACCCGGAAATCCCACATTTACACCCGCATCTGTTCCGCCATACAAGGGCAATGCATTTATATCAGGCAGGGATGCCGTTAGCCCTGATTGGAGAATGGCTTGGACATTCCCATTTGGAAACCACCCTGATCTACGCTTATGCGGATACAGGGATGAAACGGGACGCCATTGAAAAGATAACAAGCGCAAACAACATGG
The DNA here is from genome assembly GCA_009774345.1 of Lachnospiraceae bacterium. Lineage (GTDB taxonomy): Bacteria > Bacillota > Clostridia > Lachnospirales > Lachnospiraceae > COE1. Next base: position 3,160 of record VSNR01000297.1, read on the forward strand.
TGTTTTCCGATGAGGAATTCATCTACAAAAATGATGAGGAGGCAATACGTAAACTATATGGATTGGAATAAAGCAACAAAAATACAAAATAATTATTCCGACATTTATGATTATCAAAGGCATAATAGGGGCGCTTTTAGCGCCTCTATCGGAATAAATAAAACATCGGAATTAGCCGG
>VSNR01000298.1 GCA_009774345.1 Lachnospiraceae bacterium
CACAAGGTTAGAAAGTAATTCAGATAATCTTTCCACAGCCTGCGGGCATTTCGTAATGCAAGTTTATTCAGCATAAAGATCATCACCCCCGATTTTGGACTGCATATCAAGAATACGGTTTAAATACTCTTTTTTACCCATAGTTCCCCGTTCCAGTTCCGCGCATATCTTACCGTCACTCAAAAACAAAATCTTTTCACAATAACAGGCTGAAAACACATCATGTGTTACCATTAAAATCGTTGCGCCTAATTCCCTGTTCATAATCTGTAAAGTATGAAGAAGCATAGTTGATGAGTTTGAATCCAGTGCCCCCGTTGGTTCATCAGCAAGAATCAGTTTGGGATGATTGACAAGCGCCCTTGCGCAAGCCGCCCGCTGTTTCTGCCCGCCGGACACTTCATAGGGGAATTTGTTTAAAATATCGCAGATTTGCAGCGCTTCTGACAGATACTTGATTCTGTCGTCAATCTCTGCTTTTTTCTTTCCGCAGAGTGCCATAGGAAGCATGATATTTTCTTCAATACTCAATGTATCCAGCAGGTTATAATCTTGAAAGACAAATCCAAGGTTTTCCTGCCGGAAATCTGATAATTCCTCCTCGGTCATCCTCGAAATATCAGCCCTGTCATAAAGAACCTGCCCGCCGGACATTCTGTCTATGGCAGACAAAATATTTAACAGGGTCGTTTTTCCCGAACCGGAAGCACCCATGATGCCGATAAAAGCCCCCTGATCTACATAGAAACTTACATTGTCAACAGCAGTAATTTTTATATTTCCCGTGCCATAATTCTTTACAAGGTTTTTAACCTCAATAAAATGGTTTCTCACCATAATATCCCACCATTCCTTTCTTCTGTTTGATTGTCTGGGAGAATGCCCGTTTTTAGGCATTCTCCGGGGTGAAACTTAGAAGTTCTCCGCGAAGCAGCCCCTGCTGTGAGCGGCTAGAATTTCTTTTCACCCTGATTTCGGAGCAGTATGGAATAAGACCAGTAAATTCCTATATAGAAAAATGTGATAAAGCTGCCAATTCCGCTTAAAATCATGGAGAAAGCAATGCAAAACAGAATATCCATATACTTCATACTCTCAAATACAGGAAGCCCCCAGCCACTGCCAACAGCTGCAAATAGCAAAAGACCAAGCGCAATACCGCCAACTAACATTCTCTTCATTTTCAAAAATTCTTCCTGTAGTTCCTTTCGCACTTCCTCCGAAAATACAAGTTCCTTTTTACGAAGAACCCTGTAAGGATTTTGTTTCAACGCAATGTAGATCACAACAGCAAGTAACAGCATAATAGATATAGTTGTAAGTATTGGCGCAATACTGGAAGCAAAAAAGTAATGTTCCGTGGAAGTATAAGATACTGAATTACAGCCTAACGCAATTCCACACGCCGTAGCCAGCAGCAAAAATTTTCTTTTGTAATAGAACAGGAAGCCATTTGCCGTTTCTCTGCTTACATAAAACCCTTTTGCTTCTTCCTGTAATTTATTTTCATGATCTGAACCAATCATCCTGTCATCAAGCAACAAGTCATCTAATTTCACCTGAAATATTTTGCTGATTAAGATTATTTTTTCTGTTTCGGGATAACCATTGTTATTTTCCCATTTGCTGACTGCCTGACGGCTCGTATTTAATTTTTCCGCTAATGCCTCCTGTGAAAGCCCTTGTGCTTTTCTTAATTTATACATCTTTTCTCCGAATGTCATAATGTTTTCCTCCTTGTTCTCACTTATGATAACATAACAGCTTGAAATGTCTATCATTCAGCTCTTACATTTCCGCAACTTTAGGTTGCTTTTGTTGTTTTACAGCAAGTTCCTGCAAAGTTGCGATAAAAAATAAATAAAGATGTGTAAAAATTCCCCACAAAGTATTATACTAAAGACATGAGAACGCTTTAGGAATTTCGCGCGGTAACAAGATAGGTTAGTAGACAAAGAGTACGGAGGGAACGATGGATAGAGTATTAATTGTGGGTGTGAATTTTACACCCAGCCATAACAGCCAGCACTTTGATCTTGCGATGGAGGAGATGGTCAGTCTGGTGAAGGCGTGTGACATGGAGCCGGTGGGGCGCATCGAGCAGAATATGGAGAGCGCCAATACCGCGACCTATATCGGGGCGGGAAAGGTGCAGGAGGTTTGTGAGATGGTTCGGGCACTCGAGGCGGATCTGGTGGTTTTTGACAATGGGTTATCGCCGATACAGCTTCGAAATCTGAGCAGGGAATTAGACTGTCCAGTGATGGACAGAACAACCCTGATTCTGGAAATCTTTTCTGCGCGGGCAAAGACAAGAGAGGCAAAGCTGCAAGTGGAGGTGGCACGGTTACAGTACATGCTGCCGCGGCTGGTTGGACTCCATGATGCCCTGTCAAGGCAGGGCGGCGCCAGCGGTGCGATGAGCAATAAGGGCGCCGGGGAGAAAAAGCTGGAGCTCGACAGGCGGAGGCTGGAGCAGAGGCTCACAACCATGCGCAGGGAGCTGGAAAAAATTGCAGGAGAGCGGGAGACACAGCGCAAAAAGCGTGCGGATTCGGGGATTCCAAGAGTGGCGCTGGTAGGATATACGAATGCGGGGAAATCGACTGTCATGAATGCAATGCTGTCAGCGTATGATGGTGAGGAGGAGAAGATGGTGTATGAGGAGGATATGCTGTTTGCTACGCTGGATACCACCGTCAGGAGAATCACGCCGCCTGACCAGAATGACTTTCTGCTGTCTGACACAGTAGGTTTTATCTCCAATCTTCCGCACAATCTGGTAAAGGCATTCCGCTCTACATTGGAGGAAGTCCGGGAGGCGGATTTGCTGATACAGGTGATTGACTATTCTGATGAAAATTATATGGAGCATATCCGTGTGACAGAGGACACTTTAAAGGAGCTTGGCGCAGCACAGATTCCGATGATTTATGCCTATAATAAGGCGGACTTGTGCGGTATGGGAACATTTGCCACCATACAGGGTGATGACAGGCTGTACCTGTCTGCCAAATCGCAAAGCGGCATTGATACGCTTATGACACTGGTGTCAGGCAAACTATCAAAACGCTACCGGAATTGTGCGTTTATCATTCCATACCAAAGGGGAGATGTGGTGTCCTATCTGAATGACAATGCAGTGGTACACCGCACAGAATACCGCGAGGACGGCGTGTACATGGAGACGAATGTAAGCCGTATCGACGCGGCGCGGTATGAGCAGTTTTTGGTCGATCATTCATAAAAATTTCCTATTTTACCCAAGTCTGCGAATTTGGGCGTAAACACATTTTTTTTACTTTGGCGAATGTTCACAATTTATT
>VSNR01000299.1 GCA_009774345.1 Lachnospiraceae bacterium
AAAGAAATATCCCTTGAATACCTCACAGAAGAAAAATTTTACCCTTTAGGCACAACAGACGAATATTTTGAAGCACCTTATGAAGAATATCCCATTACGATATGCGGTCAGACGGTTATCCTCACCAATGGGGAGCTTGCCACCGCCCTGTTATCTCTGCCGGAGAAGAACCGGGAAATCATTTTCCTTTACTTTTTCGGGGATTACACACAGCGGGAAATCGGGGAAATGTACGGACGCTGCCGGAGTACAACCGGGTACCAAATCCGCAGGACTTTACAGCTTCTGCACAAAGAAATGGAGGTGCTTTCACATGGGGAATCCGAGCCTTTTGCCTTATGAAACGATTGTCCGGGCGACCAGCGGAGAGCCGGAAGCCGTGGACGAGGTTTTGCTGCATTACAGCAAGCGAATCCGAATCGCCGCTATTGAAAGCGGGCATATCGACAGAGATACAGAGGACAGTATAAAATCACGGCTTGTTGCCGCATTGTTCAAATTTCGTTTTGATGAACAGCCATATACCAAAACAGAATAACCGCCGTTACATAAAACAGTACACCAAGACAGGAAATCAAGAAAAGGTTTCCTGTTTTTTTGCGCCCATTTTTGGCATTTTTAAAAATCGCCAGTATTATGCCGTGCAAAGGGGGATAGAAAGAAATTTCTGAAAATTCCCGCCTTTTCCGGCTTGTACAGTTTTGTAAGGAATAGAGGGGAATTTCCGTAAATCTCCGTCATTTTTGCTTTGCGTGGTGTTGTAGGTAGTAGGGGGAGAAATATCGCCGCAACTTTGGCAAAATCCCCGCTTGCAGCACTAAAGGTATTGAGTGAAGCCCACACAGGGGAAACCGCCACTTTCTTAGAGTTATACCGAAAAGTATCTTATCCCGATATTTGCAAAACCCCCTCTAAACACAAGCCGATTGAAGACACAATTCGGGATAAGATTCTTCCAACCAGATGGATGAAATATATAAAAAATTCGGGATAAGATTTTTTTAGTTCTTTCATATGGAAGCTGTCTCCTCAATAATTAAACCAGCAGGCTACCGCTTGACTATTAAAATGAGGAGGCCACAAACATGGCAAAGGTAATTGATATATCAGAACTTATATCCCTTGTATGCGACAAATTAATCGAATACGGTGTCCAGCCGCATACCGTCTGGTCGGATTATAGCTATAACTACCGGCCCATCTTGCATTTTTTCCAGGAACATGGCTGTTCCCATTATGACGAAGGGCTGCTGATGCAGTACCGACAGGAACAGCAGGAACGTTACGAAAGGGAAGATCTGCTACGGAAGAACTACTTAAATAAAACCAGGGCTGTTTCACGCCTGCAGGAATTTTACAGAAGAGGGGACTTATCCCACGTTGTGGCAGGAGGACACGCAAAAAAGCATATCAATAATGCCAACGAAAGCCTGCTGAGGGAATTTATTGCATGGAGCGGGCCTGCCAATCCCAAGACTCTGTTAGATATGGAATGGGCAGTGCGCAAATATCTTTTCTGGCTGGAAACCCAGGGTGTAGATGACGCCCTTGATGTGAATGCACACAGTTTTTCAGGATTTATGACACTGGCATCCAGAAAGTATGCGGAAGGGAGCCTGCATGACCTCCAGCTTTTCTTAAAAAAGTTCCACCAGTTCCTTAATACAGAGAAAGGCCTGGATATCCCTTATGAATTCGTCCTGTCGCTGCCTGTCATCCGAAAAAAGCGAGTTTTCCCTCCGCTTACAAAAGATGAGATACAGCGCACAGTTGCGCAGGTTGACCGGTCAACTGTCATGGGGAAGCGGGATTACGCGATCATTCTCCTGAGCGCAAGGAATGGCCTGCGCGGCAGTGACATCATCCACCTGAAACTGACAGATATTGACTGGAGGGGCGGGGAGATCAGGCTGATCCAGAAGAAAACCGGGAATCCGCTTGTGCTGCCTTTACTGCCGGATGTGGGAGAAGCATTGAAGGAATATATATTGAACGGAAGGCCTGATTCACGTTCTGAGTTTATTTTTCTGCGGGCACTCCATCCATACCTGCCATTCAACAGAACGATGGCGTTGTCGCATCTCTGGTCAGGTTACCAGAAAAAAGCAGGGATAGAACGCTATGCCCATGACGGCAAGGGGTTCCATGCATTAAGGCGCACGCTTGGGAAAGAACTCACGCTTGCAGAAATCCCTATCATGACAACGGCACAGATCCTTGGACACCGGAGTGTGGATTCTTCAAAGCAATATATCTCCCTGGACAGTGCGCATCTAAAGGAATGTGCCCTGGATTTTTCCGGGATTGAAGTGGCAGGGGAGGGATATGGCAATGAATAATAATTATACCAGCTGTTTTGCGGAGTATATCCAGGGGATGATATCGGCGAGGGCTGCCCTTGGATATGAGAAGGAACAGTATGCGGCAGCGCTGCATAGCTTTGACCGGTATTGCTCAGATTCCTATCCAGAGTGTAATGAACTTACGGAACGTCTGGTTATGTCGTGGGTACTGAAAGATAATGACGATACAAAGGGAGTCCAGGGCAGGGCACGCGCCATCCGCCTGCTTGCGCAATACATGAACCTCAGTGGCCAAGAAGCCTATGTCCTCCCTGACAGGTACTTTGGCAATCCCAAGCCAAAGGAAGTGTATATGTTCACAGATGCCGAGCTTTCCAGGCTGTTTTCTGCGATTGACGCATTGCCTGAGAGCAGCAGGGTTCCGCATTCCCATCTTATGCTTCCCGTGATGTTCCGCCTGATCTATACCTGCGGCCTACGCCCACAGGAGGGAAGGGAGCTGCACAGGCGGAATATCAATTTTCAGACGGGTGAAATACTTATTACGAATACCAAAAAGAAAAAAGAGCGGTTTGTTGTTATGTCTGATGACATGTTTGCGCTCTGCAGACGTTACGATAAGATGCGCCAGTTTTTTTATGAAGATAACCGATACTTTTTCCCTGGCTCTGCAGACGGGCCGATAGACGGGGCATGGCTGAACCGTCAGTTCCAGAAATGCTGGAAGTCCGCAAATCCGGATATCCCAAAAGAGAATCTCCCACATGTAAGGATTTACAGCCTCCGGCACAGGTTCGCCTCAGCAAACCTGAACCGTTGGATGGATGGACAGAAAGACCTTACGGCTATGCTCCCGCGGCTCAGGGCTTATATGGGCCATTATACCTTGGCGGAAACAGCGTACTACATCCATCTCCTTCCAGAAAACCTGGTAAAAAACAAGGGGGTTGACTGGGACGCTTTTTCCGGCATTATCCCGGAGGTGGAGCCATGGCAAGACTGAAAGAGAACCTTCTATA
>VSNR01000003.1 GCA_009774345.1 Lachnospiraceae bacterium
TAAAATATTGTCATTTATTTTGCCATATTGCAAGAAACTATAAAAAAATGACGGTTCGTATTTTGTATAGATCTGACAAATTTTGAGTGGAAAATAAGATATGAAAATACAAGGGTAGATTTTATTGCTTGTGGTGTGGTAGCATTAAAGCATAGGGAGTGAGAATAGCAGGCAGGAGAGGAGTGGCACTATGAAGAATGAATACAATGAACTGATTGAAGAATTGATGAAGATTATTAGACAGATAAAGAATATTCGTAGCATTCGTATGCTTATAGGTTTTGCGAAAGCCTTGAGGGAAAATGAAAAGGAGTAAATATAGTAAAAGCAGCCGAACATCATTGTGGAACATGTTGGCTGCTTTTGTTATGAAAGCTGAACCTGCCATAATTCAGCATGATTTGTTTTGTCCTGTTATTGTTAAAGTAAGTCTTTGAAGATTTCTCCCAGAGAAATACAGAAATCATTGTATAGTGAAACCTGTATCTCTTTTTTTGTTTCTTCGCGTTCTTTATCCGTAACGCTTAATCCGTCGGGATAAAGAGCATATACTTCATCTAAGGCGAACTCGCCATCTGTCAGGAGATAAACTTCTATGGAGCGCAGCATCGGGTCAATGATCCAGTATTCTTTTACTCCAGATTTTTCATACAGATCTTTTTTGTAGCCCTTATCATTCTTGGAAGTTCCGGGGGAAAGCACTTCAACAACCAGATCAGGTGCGCCGTGAATGCCATCCAGCTTGATGTTATTTTTGTTACATACAATCATGGCATCAGGAATGACGCGATCGTTTTCTGTCAGAAAAACATCTACACCATCGCCAAAAGCTCTACAGGTTTTCCCTTTCAGGTAAGATTGAAACGCCAGTACAATGTTAAGTGTAATTTGATAGTGGTTTACTGATGGGCTTGCCATCATAACGATTTCACCATTGAGCAGCTCTTCTCTGGGTTCTTCTTGGTATGCTAGATTTCCATTCATGTCTGTTGTGCCACCTTTCTTATTTGAAATTATGATTTACAGGATATATTTATAATGGTTTGTGCTTATCTTTACTTTAAAATATAGACTTTAAGTAGTGTTTGATTGTTCAGTAGTACTAATTAGTCTGTCTATGTACTCCCAAAAGAGCTTTTTGTCCTCAGGAGAGAATCTAATTAGTTGCTTTCTGGTTTGTCATTCGAATTAACAAGTTTACTTATATAGTTCCAAAAAAGTTCTTTATCTTCGGGAGCCATTTTTCCGTAGTTTATGATAACTTGTTTGGCTCTGTTGTCACTGATGCCAAGTTCGGCACAGATCTGCCCATACTCCATATCTTCATCAATGATTGGTTTCTTTGGCTCAATGCCATTACGAAGCCATTCCTCATTATAATCAAATTCGCGGCAGATGGATTTAATCATTTGGTCGGTTACATTTCTTTTTCCGTTTTCTATATTTGAGATTGCAGATCGTCCTACACCCAATTTTTTACCAAAACTTTCCATTGTAAGCTTTTCAGATTTTCTTATTTCTTTAATTCGTTCGTTTACCGTCATTTTTTCACCTCCATAGTCCAAGGATAGCATTTTTAAACAATAGTGTCAATAAAAACGTCACAAAGAAAACAAAAAGTTGTTGACAGTAGTTTCTTTGTGACGTATAATAGCCACATAGACAACAAATTGAAAAGAGGTGATAAACATGTTGACAACAAAAGAACGGCAGCAGGAGGCAGAAAAAGTTTTTGCAACGTATATGATGTTGCCAGAAAAAGAGAAAACTATGTTGCTTGCTTATTCAACAGCACTTCGGGATAGAGCGTTATTAGATGAGCAAACGCAGCAGACAGTTGATTTGCCAGAGCTGGTGGCGAAGTAGAGGAGGTAAGTGGAAAGGAGTAAGGAAAATGGCAGAATTATTATATACAGTACAAGATGTATCAAAGTTACTTAAAACCAATGAGACATACGTGCGCAAATTAATTAAGAAAGGTCTCTTAAAGGCTATGGTTCTTGGTCGTCTGAAAGTAAGGGCATCTGCATTGGAGGAGTTTCTTGCGAAATATGAGGGGTACGATGTCACTGACGTGGATAACATCAAAAAGATGGAAATTGCGGAGTAGGACATTGTAAAGAGACAGTATGTTAAATAAGGATAATAACCACCAAAAGAAACTACCAAACGAAAGGAGCTCCAATTATGTTATGTAGAGATGAAGCGGCAGTAATAGACAAGCTGTGCAGCCTTGGCGAGAAGTTCAATGAGCTGTTTGAGAATAAGGAATATGAGCGTGCCATGTACGCGTATTACACAGCGTCGTCTGTGGCAGTGTTTTTGGAGATGGACCGCGACATGAGAAATTTTTTCTTTGGCACAGCCAACACCGAGGATACAGACGAAAAGGGACTGTTTGACAGGGACAGGGTGCACAAGGCACATGGAGAATGCATCTTCAGGGACAAGGAAAGACCCTATGTGAGCGCCGCCGACATGGTGGAGATACTCAAATGTACAGCAGGCAGATAGGGCTGTAAGCAGGCAGAAAACGGAAACATCAGAGGTTTACGGGCTTGTATATAGTATTATCTTTAGATACGAACTGGGGGCAGTCATATGGTAAGACAAAAAATAGTCCACTGCGGCAAGGGGACAAGAACGTACTATAGAGAAGTTGACATTATTGTGGGTAAGAGTATACCGAGACAGAGGGGGAAGAAGAGAAAGAGGAGTCTGCCAAAGCAGGAACGTCTGAACTTCAAAAATTCAGTGAGGCATCTTCATCAGCTCTTCAAGGGAAATTTTACTGGATATGACTACAGGGTAGATCTGACCTATGATGACTGCTGGCTTCCAGATTCGCTGGAGGCAGGCAGACGGTATGTTGACAGCTACATCAGGAAGGTAAACAGCATGCGGAAGAAGAAGGGGCTTGCGTCGGCAAAGTGGATCGCAGTGGATGAGGGATTTGACGGGAGCGGCAGGCCGCACCACCATCTGATCATCAGCGGCGGACTGGACAGGGATACGATGGAGCGCCTGTGGTATACGGGGCGCGGGAAGAATGCTGTGAGTCTGGGCATGACAAAGACAGAGCGGCTTCGGTTTGACAATAACGGCATAGAGGGGCTTGTGAAGTACATCACCAAGCAGGCGCTGAAGGATTATCAGGACAGGGGAACGGAGGGGCAGCTCTCCCTTGCAGATATAGAGGGCACAGAAGTGGCAGCAGAGGAGATCGTAAGCCAGAGCACCGGCAGCAGGAGACGGTGGAGGCAGTCAAAGAATCTCATACAGCCGCACGAGAAGATCAATGACCATGCGTACAGCCGCAAAGAGATCTTAAAGCTGGTCATGCAGCCGGCTGACTGCGAGGACACGAAGAAGTTCTTCGAAGGCAGATATCAGGGATATGCCTTGGATACATGCCGCTGTGAATACAACCCTGTGACTGGGACATGGGGCATCTATCTGACAATGCACCGGAAGCAGGAAAAAGATACAGGGCGCCATCGAAAAAAGGAGGAGGTGGAAGCAGCCTGATGCTGAAGCACGTAGATATATACATAACACATACTATAAAGGGATTTGTCGCGGACAATGCCCGGTACGCCTATGCCCTTATATATAATGGCGTACCCAGATATGGGTATGGTGAGATTGACAGACGCATCATCCAGAACAGCATTGTGCTTCTTTCGATGAAGGAGGCGCTGGGGCGGATGCGGTGCCCCTGTGAGATTACGGTTTATATGAACTCACAGTATATCGCAAACTCGTTCCGCAATGGAAGCACAAAGATATGGAAACAGAATGGGTATGAGAAAGCCGGCGGCGGAAAGATAACAGATGCTGACCGGTGGGAAGCACTCTTAAAGAAGTGCGGGGAACATGTGGTGGAGGCCGTGTATTGTGCCCATCACGGCATGACGAAGATACTGAACACCGGCATAAGCAGGAAAGGAAACTTTGAAGGTCTGGAATTAAAACAGGGAGGCATACAATGAGTCTGAAAAACATGAGACGCAGTGAGGACACAGAGCAGATACGCGTGATGGAATGGGCGGCGCGGGCAGAGTGCCGCTATCCAGAACTGAGATGGCTGCACCATATACCAAACGGCGGTGCCCGCAGCAGCAGTGAGGCGGTGAAGCTCAAGCGCATGGGGGTGAAGCGGGGGATCTCTGACCTGCATCTGCCCTATCCGCATGGCAGATACCATGCGCTTTATATCGAAATGAAGTACGGAAAGAACGTGACAACGCAGGAGCAGCGGGAGTTTCTATGTGACATGAAGGATGCAGACAACCTTGTGGCGGTATGCCATGACACACAGTCGGCGATCGACCTGATCGAGCGGTATGTCACGCTTCCGGCAAGGGGCATTTTAAAAGTCAGCGGCGGCAGCTTTGACGGCAAGCATGTCTTCTGGGATGATGACCATATCTGCCACATACAGACATTGTAAGAAATATTCTATATTTAGAGTAAAGAAGGGAGAGGAGCAGCATGTATGAGATCTTTGGAGAACTGGATTCCATGGAAGAGATCAACGAGACAGCAGAAGGCTTAAAAAACGAAGGGGACCATAAGAATCTATATCAGTTGGCACAGGAGAATGGCATTGATGCCGCTTTTGTGGATATATATCTGGATGGGACGACAGATAAACTTTGTTGCGACGTCGCAACAGCAGCGCTGGGTAAGATTGATGTGGAGGCGGCAGAACTCAGGCCGGTGGAGATTGTCGCAGACTGGGTGGAATATATCAGGACGCTGTGCAGTGATGATGAAACGTTCGCGCGGGCAGTACGTAGCAGGGGAAAGAGCCTGATAGGATGCATTGGAAGCCTACTCGGCTGGTCGTTTAAGACAAAGTACCGTGTAGCTGAGGACATCATCAAGGCGGCAGGCATAGGGCAGGTAAGAGTAGAGATGGGCATTCCCGGAATGGGGACTGCAAAGAGGATGATCAGGCAGTATTATCTGCCGAAAGGAGGTGCCGGCAGATGAGGAAGGCAGGACTTCTTGATAAAAAGCCTCTGACAGCCACACGGACCATGCTGGAAATGGCACAGAGGGATACAGGCACGAAAAAGCGTGCTTGGACATGTTATAGCACGTATGACTACATAGAATATGAGACCCGTTTTTATTTCAGGGCGGCAGTGTCCGCAGTAGGAGAGATACTGGAAGTGGATCTGTTCACGAGAAAGGATCTTGCAGCCGGGAAAAAGGAGCCGCGCTTCCGCATCTTCCTTGACCGGGAGAGGGAGGACTTTATCAGCTGGAACATGGCGGAGGAGAAGTGGAGCAGGGCAAAGATTGATATGCTGCCCACATCGGACGACAGGTACAGTTATTCATACCGCGGGCGCAACCTTGCCACCAGGGAAACATTAAAGCTTGTAAACAGATATCTGAAAACCGGACGTATGCAGGATGTAGAGACAGCCGTGATCGACTTTCAGGCGAGGATACGAAAAGACGAGCTGACAAAGAAGCACAGGCTGATCACAGATGTCATTGACGGGTATATGGACACAGTGCCGGACAGGCTTCCCGCAGACTGGATGAAGTTTATCAATGACCGGGCGGTGGAACACTGCATATTTTTCGAGAAAGAAAAAAAGACGGGGTATTGTACCCACTGCCGGCTTGAAGTGCCGGTTCTGGGGCAGGTGACACATAACATGCCCGGAAAATGCCGCCAGTGCGGCGCAAGCGTCACCTATAAGAGCTGGAAAAAGCAAAAGCGCGTCTATTCCAGCACGGCGGTGTCCATTCTACAAAGATGCACGGACGGGGAAAACTGCGTATACAGGCAGTTCCGGCTGGATGTAACGATGGAGCGTTTCGCCGGCTATGTGCCGGAGATTTTCACAAAGGAGCTTTACAGGAGAATTTTTGTCATGACGGAAGAAGAGCAAATCATCAGGCAGGAAGGCTATGTGTGGGGCGAGTTCCGTAATACCGGGATTGAGAGATGGTGTAATGAGGGTTCTGACATCAAGCGCGGATGGCTGAATGGTTCAGGTGGATACGGATACGCCAGGAGCGTGCTGTATACGGGGAACATCAGCAGGCTGTTTCGGAATACCTGCCTGAAATACATACCGGCAGCAGAGATTTTTAAAAGCATGGGGAAAACCAAAGTAAATGTAATGGCAGTGCTTGGCGATATGAAGATGAGCTTTCCATATGAGGCATTCTGGAAGATGGGGCTTCGGCAGTTTGTCCGTGAAAGGGTAAAGAATGACGGCACATGCGGAAAAACGCGGCTGAGATATCTGGGAGACCATCTCAAGCCCTGGCAGTATCTCGAATTTACAAAGGAGGAGATGGCGCAGGCGGTGCGGCTGGATGCCACAGACCAGCAGATGCGCATTATACAGAGGGCATCAGAGCTTTGTGTACGGCTGACAGACGAACAGGTGCTGTGGCTGGACCGTTATATGGGCGTGACTGTTTTGATGGATTACATGCACATGCAGACACCGCACCGCATCATACGGTACTTAAAGAAAAAAATACAGGTGGAAACCACAGGCAGCAGGGAGAACCGGCCGCTGCATTTATGGATGGACTATCTTGATATGGTGCGCCAGCTTGGGTGGGACCTGCACGACAGGTCTGTATTCTTCCCGCAGGACATCCAGCGGGCACACGACGAGGCGGCAGTCCTGTTTACTGCATGGAAGGACCAGACGGAGGCAGAAAAGCTGAGAGCCAGTGATGCCGTCATGCACAGGAATGCGAGGGAGATCAAGCGCGCCTTCTGCTACCGTGATGCTGCGTACATGATCAGCGTGCCGGGATGCTATCAGGATTTTAAGAAAGAGGGGAACACGCAGCACAACTGTGTTGCCCGGTATTATGATGCTGCGGTAAAAGGATCGTGCATTATTCTCTTCATCCGCAGGCGGAAAGCGCCGCAGAAACCATTCTGCACTGTGGAGATACAGAACAGGGACGGGAAGTTTGCCATCATACAGAACAGGGCGGCGTATAACAAAGATGCACCGGAGGACGTACAGGAATTTATGAAAAAGGCAGTAAGGCAGGCACAGCAGATCGCGGACAGGATGGCAGCAGAGGAAGCAGAACGCATACGCATGAGGACTGCGGGATAGGAGGAAGAATGAGAGAGACAGAACTGACAGAGCTGGCAGGACAGCAGGAGTATGAATCGTTAAAAGAGGAGCTGGGGCGGAAGCTGGATGAGACTTCGGAAAACTTCGTGGTAATCGGGTATATTTTGAAACAGGTGCGGGATAAATGCATGTATCTGCATGAAAACTTCAAAGATATCAATGATTTCGGACTGCGTGTCTATGGACTGTCAAGGGCGACAGTCAGCCGCTTCATGAATATCAACACGAAATTTTCCATAAACGGAAACAGCCGGGAGATCAAACCGGAATACAAAGGATATGGACGCAGCAAGATACAGGAGATGCTGAATGTAGATGAATGTGATATGGAGCTGGTCACGGCAGAGACGACGGTGGAGCAGGTTAAAGAGCTGAAAAAGGTAGAAAAAGAACAAAGACAGCTTGAAGAAAAAGAGCGGGATGAGAGCCTTCCACTGATGCAGCTTTCAGCGCCCAAAGAGAGTGCAGACAAGCCTGTTCAGGAATCCAGAGATCCCTTTGAGACACTGCTTGAGGCATTCTGGAAAGAAAACATGGAGCTCTATCGCAGTGTTGCGGCAGGACTGACATCACCAGAGATCATTGCGGAGGAAATAAGCCCTTCTGGCAGCAGAACATTCAGAAACGGCATTAACATCATTTTCTTTTATGAATTTGATAAGGGAGCAAAACTGCGCAGTTACGAGAAAGGACAGGCTTCCATAACCGCTTATACCTATCAGGAGATCATGGAAAAGACGCAGGAGCTTGCCATGGAAGAATCTGGAGCGGTGCTTCCGGTCGAAGCAGAAGAACAGGAAACTGCATATGAGCCGCAGGCACCAGATGAGCCGCAGACAGAACTGGAAGAGCAGGAAGCACCCTATACACCGATACCTGGTCAGACTACAGTGGAGGATTTAGAGGATGTTGTACCGAAAGGAGCGGAAGAACCTGCTGCCAGTCAATGTACTGATACAGATGATATGCCAGCCAGTGGGAATGTGGTTGATGCAGAGTACAGAGAGCTGGATATAGAATCCGCCGTGGAATCACAGCCTGAATATTCGGAACAACAGCTTGAATATTCGGAACAACAGCCTGAATATTCGGAACAACAGCTTGATATTCCAGAACAACAGCCTGACGCAGAGCAGACATGTATTTATACAGATATCGAAATAAAGAATGCAATAAGCTATTTTGACATTGAATATCTCAGTAGAATGGGCGTGCAGCAGGATGCTATAAAGTGCAGGAACTACAAAATTGCGCTGGAATGCATACGCAGGTGTTACCCATCAATTGCGGAGTAGGCAGACAGTAGCATATTCAGAACAGGAGTGTGACAGATGAGAAAGATAACTGCAAGCGATTTGATGAATGAGCAGAGAAAGCGCCTTCTGCGGCAGAAACAGAAGGAGCAGGAGAACAGCGTGACCGAGGACGCAAAAGCAGTATTCCGCCAGAAGCCTTATTACATGAAACAGGATCGGTGTGGGAATGAGCTTGGAGGAAGGGGGTAAAATGGACGAAGGAAAAATATATAAGATAGTCTGTCCGCATTGCCGGAAAGATCAACATGCCTGCAAGTCGATGTATCAGAAGATGGGAAATGAAGCAGGTATTGGGAGATGCTTATATTGCGATAAACTGATGATACTGACATATGATCAGAAAAATGACACAATGGCAGCAGGGAAGTGGGAGAAAATAAGTAAATAATTTAGATATGGAGGTAAATAATGAAGTGTGGAAAATACAGAGTAACTGAGGATATTCATGTGTATGATTGTATTTATGGACAATTTAAAATGCGAGAAGGAACTGTTTTTGAGATTATGGATAACGGTCACACAGGGATATCAGGAAAGTTCATGTTTAATCCAATTGTTTTAAGATATAGTGAAAAGAATTATGAAAGGATTTGAGTGGTGTAAAATGTCCAATGGATTAATTGTAGAAAATGGTATATATAGATGCCCTGAATGCCATAGCAACAAAATCACAGAGGTGTCACAGAATATAATAATCAAGATGACTAATGTGAATACTGGAAAACTGATAAATCCTGAAACCGGAAAGAGCTTTGTGAGCAACAAGTACAAAGCGTTTATGTATGATAATGCTACTTCAGATGGTGTAGGATGCTGGTATTATGAATGTCGCAATTGCGGATGGAAAAGTGAACTATTAGTTGAATAAAATAATGATTTAGGGAGGGAAAATTTATGAAGATTTGTAAAGATTGTGCTAATAAAGGAAAAAAAGAAAACTGCAAGATTTATACGTCAGTGAGTAATTTTGCGGAAAAATGTAAGGACTTTAAGGCAGACAAAAAAATGATGTTGATTACAAAATTTGATTGTGCTGAAAGTTGTCTATCTTGTGGAAATAAGAAATGCAGCACAATCATGGTTAGCATTAACAGGATAAAAAAAGACGAAAATATTATAACATTCCATTTGTGCAGAGAATGTCTTAATCAATTGGCGAGAGAATTTTATCCATATAGTTAAGGATTTATCGGAGGTGGTTATGAAATGACGAAAAGTGAATTTAAGAAGTATTTAGAGCGTGGCAGGAAAGCTCATATTAAAGCTGAATCAATAACAAATGAGTTATTTGATAAATTAGAACAAGATATGGGTTTAAGTGAATTAATATTGAGTGATATTCCATCTAACGCAGAAAATGCAGATAATTTGGAAGAAGCAATTCAATGTTATATACAGTACGGAGAATGTGACCCAGATTTATTATGGGGCGAGTTGATTATGGGCAATATAGCTCATTCATAAAATAAGGATTTGGGTGAAACGTAATGGCACGTACAAAGATTATACCATCGGAGGGATTATTAAGCGACTTGGAGTATACCAGCGTAATAGTAAGTTATTCAAATGGGATAGACAGTACAGGGGCACTTTACTGGGCGGCTAAAAATTTTCCTAAAGAAAAAATATATCTGCTTTATTGTGATACTGGCTGTGAGTACCCAGAAAATATATCACTGTTTTATAAAGTGGCGGCGTTTATGGGAGTTAAGTCAGTTTTGTTATCAGATACCAGAGGATTTTTAGGGCTGCTTCTGAATGAGCGGCTAAAGTTTCCAGATATGAAAAATCGCTGGTGTACGGCTTATCTGAAAACGGCGGTAACTGATAAATGGATAAGGCAGCATAGGCAGCAGTTAGGTGCAAAGTGTTTATTTGTATCAGGGGAGCGTAGGGACGAAAGCACGGGGAGGGCAAAACTTCCAGAACTGGAATACCATAGCACGACGCTTAAAACAAAGCGCGTAGCAGATTTTACGTGCCATTGGTATAGACCTTGCTTGGATTACGAAAAAGGCAAAATGTTTGAACAAGGAAAAGAGCTTAAGTTAGAGCCACACCCGTGCTACGAATATGTCGGTAGATGTAGCTGCATGTTTTGTATGTTCATGCCAGAGCGCCATGCTGCGGAAAATATGAAGAGATACCCAGAATTGGCAGTAACGTACATAAGGGCGGAAATGAAGATACAACATACATGGAAAAAGGCAAAGAGTCTGCAAAGTGTATTTAATGAATGTATGGATATTGATGATATAGATGAAGATATTCAGCAGGAATTTAGGCAGATGAGCCTTTTTGATAAATAAGGATTTAGGAGGGGTTATGGAGAAAACATTTACTATACCATATGAAGCATGGTGCAAGGATGAGGCAGAATGGAGCATAACGGCAATGGATAATACAGGATTCAAGCTTGACTGCAAGTATGGAATTATTACATTATCTGACAGATATGGTAATGGGATATGCGATTTTATGGCGTCAGATATCAGTAAATGTATTGGTAATCTAAACTGAGATTTATCTGAACTGTGAGTGGGCAGCAGTATTGACAGACAGTTTGGACTATACAACCTACTAAAACTATATATTAAAAAGTGGTAGCAACCCGCCAAAGTGACATATATCCTTGAAAACTTTGCAGGTTTGGCAGAAGGATACTGTATCATGGCGACATCACTCGTCAACAAGAAAAGGAGGCAGCAGGACAATGAATAAAAGCGCATTAAAAGCATTATTTATCAATGCAAAAGTAGAGGGCGCAAGGTATATCGGAGTAAGAATTGCGACCGAGGGCAGCAGTGAGCCGGAAATCATTATCAATCCGAAAGAGAACTTTGATTCAAAGTTTGAATATTACATGAGCGCATATGACGACAATCTGATTCTGATTTCTGCAAAAGGAAAGAAAGAAATCAGAATCACGGGCATTGCACAGGGGAACACGTTTGAGGACATTGAGTTTCAGTTGGGCGATGTTGGCGTTGACTGGAAAAAGCCGATTTCGGATGCAATCGACAAAGCCTATAATAAAATGATTGCGGAGACACCGCCACAGACAGAGGAGGAAAAGTTGCGATGTGATACCATGAAAGAGGCGGTCAAGGGGATGTTCCTCAATGCAGGCAGATCGGCAGCGGAGGCGAGGTTCATACTTGAGAATATTGAGAAGTATGAGCAGCTTTTTGACATCTGCATGAACGGTGATGACATGGAGTTCAGAAAGGGCTTGACGGAATTACAGAGGATGCAGAATGAGCATATTCTGAAAGAGGAAAGCAGCGAATAAAGGAATGGAAACAGAAACGGAGGCATCGGCGTGAAAGAGGAAAGAGAGCAGACGGTCATCGACAAGACATATCTATATCTTGAGAACTACCGTGAGATGGAGCGGTATATCAATGATGCGGTGTCGGAAGTGTCGCAGATTCCGGACATAGATAAATATAATATATCGGCGGAAAAGGCGTTCCTGCAGTCAATCAAAGAGTGCAAGGCAGAAACCATCATTTTGTTTTACCACTTGAAACAGGCTCTTGCGTCGCTGAAAGAGGATGCAGAGGCAGCAGGAGAGTTATACAAGTATGAGGCTCTTGAGAGCATCTACATAAAAGGGAGAACATACGAGGATATTGCAAGGGAAAATAATTGCGGGAAAAATTCTCCGAAACGGTGGTGTAAGAGCATGGTTCAGAAACTTTCAGTTAAATTGTTCGGTGCAAGAGCAATCATAGAGAAATTTTAAAATCGGGCAGATTCTACGTGGAATCAAGGGCATTTTAAATGAAACCGTGTAAAAAACGTGGTAAAACAATGGTTTTTTTGTGGTAAAAAGATGGTGAACAAAAGTGATTTCAAATGTGCTATTATGATAGCGTGAACAGTTGAGACGAGCGATTGCAGAGATGCAGTCGCTTTTTTCTTGCCTGTTCGCCCTCCTGTTATATGCGGGCAGCAGGGAGCAGCGATGCGGTCGGCTACCCGCCTCTCAAAAGAAGATAACAGGGGTAGGAACAAAGGGAGGAGGACGGACGATGCTGTTGAAATCATGCAGGTGTGGAAAGCTGATTCCTCAATCAATGAAGATGTGTGCGGAGTGCGAGCGGAGACAGCAGTCAAGGTATGTGGTGTATAACAACACACGCAGAGACCAGAGGGCAGCAGAGTTCTATGTATCAAAGGAGTGGCGGGCATTGCGCCCGGTCATCATGAGCGTGTACGGGCATGTGGATATATACGCATTGTATGTCCTGCATGAACTGAAAACACTTGAGGAATCCGACCCGATTCACCACATCATAGAACTAGAGGAGGACTGGGAGCAGAGGTTGAACCCGCTGAACCTGATACCTCTAAAACATGAGACACACAGCACCATCACAGCACTATACAAGCAGAGCAACGCAAGCATGCGAGCAACGCAGAAACAGTTGAGGTCACTGATTGAATACCATTTTCAAGAGGCAGGGGGATATGAAAAAGTTTTGAGTGACGCTTATCTAGTCACGCCCCCTTTTTTCCTTAGAGAAAACTCCCCACGGAAATTTCAGTAGACAGGGAACGCCGGAGGAGTGTCAGAATGTGACACAAAAACGCTGGACACTAGACGGAAAGGGGGACGTTGCGATGGCAGGACAGAGACAGCCCACAGATTTAGTGGTCATGAAAGGCAAAAAACATCTCACAAAAGCAGAAATTGAGGCAAGAAAAAATTCTGAGGTGATTGCACCGAACGACAAAGTCAAGCCTCCGGCATATCTGACGGCGGACCTCAAAAAGAAATTCCGAAAACTGGCAAAGGAACTACTTGAAATCAAGTTGATTGCGAATGTGGATTGTGACGCATTGGCGAGACTGTTGATAGCGCAGGAACAATATATTGAGATCACGGCGCAGATAAGAAAAACGCCGTTGATGTTGGATATTCCGGTTTATGAGACACGGGAAAATTCGGACACAGGGGAAAAAGAGCAGGTGCAGGTCGGGACACGGCAGGTCGTGAACGGGGAGCGTGAGCGTCTCATGATAATTCAAGACCGCTGTATGAAACAGTGTCGGCAGGGGGCTAGCGATTTCGGGATGACGGTATCAAGTCGTTGTCGTTTGGTTGTTCCGAAAGCGGATAAGGAAAAACCGGAAAACAAGTTCAGCAAATACGCCAACGCATAATGGCGAAAACGGAGCGCATCACCGACCGATGCACACAATACGCCCTTGATGTTACAGAGGGACGCATCATTGCCGGAGAACTTGTCAGACTGGCATGTCAGAGGCATCTTGACGACATTGAAAAGTCAAAAGCTACACCGTACAAGTATTATTTTGACACCACGCAGTCTGAAAAGATTATTAATTTCGCAGAGGAACTCACAATCGCGGAGGGTGGGGAGCAGGAAAACGTCACGGCGTACCCTTTCCAGTGTTTTATCTTGGGCTCACTAAACGGGTGGAGGACGAAAGAAAAATCATACAGACGGTTCAGAACGTCCTACATTCAGCTAGGGAGACAAAACGGAAAGTCATTTATCAACGGGATTCTGGCTGCATATTACGGCAATTTTGACGGCTACAAGTACGGGAAAATATACTGCACAGCCACAAAGCAAGATCAGGCGAACATTGTTTTTGATGAAATCGTCAAATTCATCAATTCGGACGAGGAATTGTCGGAGTGGTTCAAGGTACATGAGCACAACCATACAATAGACTGTTTGTTTACTCATTCGAAAATAAAGGCCCTGTCAGGAGATACAAAATCACTGGATGGACACCGTGCGTATTTGGGAATCGTTGACGAGTACCACGCACATAAGACGAATCAGATGTACAAACTGCTTGAGGGTGGTATCAAGAAACTCAAGTCAGCACTGATATCAGTCATTACAACGGCAGGATTCGATTTGAAATCGCCGTGTTACAAATTATACGAATACTGCTGCAATCTATTGAGAGGCGTATTCGAAAATGACAGTCAATTTGTGTATATCGCACAGATGGATGCAGAGGATGACTGGTACACGCCGGAAAACTGGATAAAAGCGAACCCGATTCTTGAATTTGATGCGGATGCGATTGAGAATCTTATTCCGGTAGCGCATACCGCCCGTGACATGGGCGGGGAGGACTTGAGAGATTTCCTTGTAAAGCAGCTCAACATGTGGATACAGTGGTCAAATTCCATGTATATCAAGGAGATCGCAAAGTGGAAGATGTGCGCCGTTTTGAAATCGCTGAAAGATTTCAAAGGCTCAAAGTGCTATGTCGGGGTTGACCTGTCATCTGGAGGGGATTTGACATCAATCGCAATCATTATCCCGCACATGGTCGGTGATGTAAAAAAGTATTTTATACATACGCATTCATTCATACCCAAATCACGGGTGGATGAACACATAAAGACTGACAAGATTCCTTATGATCTGTGGATAGAAAAAGGTCTTGTGACGGTTACTGAAACACTGGGGGGAATCAAGACAGATTATAAATACATCATCAGGTATCTTGAGGAACTCGTGAAAACTCATGATTTGAAACCGCAGTTGATATGTTATGACCCGCACAATGCGTCGGCGTTCCTGTCAGACCTTGAGGCGTTAGGGTTCGATTCCGTGTCCGTGACGCAGACGGCGAAAGAATTAAACGATGCGACCGTCGATTTCAGACTGGAAATCCTTGCAGGTAATGTTGAGATCGAGGGTATCGAGGTCGGAAAGGGAGACAAAAAGAAAGTCGTTCCGTTCGATGAACTGCTGACCTGGTCAATTGCCAACGCAAAGACTATTTCTAACAATTACGGGGAAATCAAGATCGACAAGGACATCACGACAGACCGTATCGACCCGATTGACGCAATCATCGACGCATGGAAACCTGCAATGAAAGAGGAGTACAAGCCGGACATCAACGAATCCGTGAATGACTGGCTTGAGCAATACAAGAAATATGTGAAAGGTGGCGAATAAAAATGAATCCGCTTCAGAGGCTCGCAAGCCGTTTCGTGAACTGGTGGAGGGGCGTACCGCAGGACACAGGAGGCATGAGGACGCTGAACTCACAGCCTTTCCTTGAATCACTGGGATTGCGCCGAAAAAGGAAACCGACATCAGAGGTTACATATTTCACATGTCTCAAGATGCTGTCAGAGACGCTTGCGAAAATGCCTGTCAAATATTATCAGAAAACGGACAGGGGAATCGTGGAGGCAGAGCAGACGGAAACGTCAAAGCTGCTGACAAAGAGGCCGAACCCGTTCATGACGCCTACGGTATTTTGGAACACCGTTGAAATGAATCGCAACCATTATGGAAACGCCTATGTGTACATGCGGAAAAAGTTCATTCGGCAGCGGTACGGGGGAGAGTTTCGCATTATTGATTTGTGGGTGATGCAGTCAAATTGTGTGCAGATCGTCGTTGATGATGCAGGGATATTCGCAGGAGTGGGGCGCTTGTGGTACGTCTACACAGACCCGACATCCGGCAGACAATATGTTTTCAGCACCGACGAGGTGATGCACTTCAAAACATCGTTCAGTTTTGACGGAATCACGGGATTGCCCGTGCAGCAGATATTGAAAGACACCGTGAGCGGCGCATCGGCATCGCAGGAGTTTATGAACAGCATGTACGAGAGTGGGTTGACAGCAAAGGCGACACTTGAGTATACGGGCGAATTGAATGATAAGGCAAAAGAGGCTCTCCGTCAATCGTTCGAGGAGTTCGGCAGCGGGGCAAAGAACGTCGGAAAAATCCTGCCCGTGCCGTTGGGGATGAAACTCACGCCCCTTGACATCAAGCTGACAGATTCACAGTTCTTTGAACTGAAAAAATACACGGCATTGCAGATCGCAGCAGCGTTCGGGGTGAAACCGAATCAGATCAACGATTATTCAAAATCATCCTATGCGAACAGCGAGTTGCAGCAGTTGTCTTTTTACGTTGACACAGAGTTGTTTATCATCAAGCAGTACGAGGAGGAGATCAACTATAAGATGGCAACGGAGGAGGAGCAGGAATCAGGATTTTACTATAAATACAACGAAAAAGTACTTTTCCGCACAGATTCAAAAACACAAATGGAATACCTCAAAAACGGCGTGGGCGGTTCGATTATAAAGCCAAACGAGGCAAGGAGGAAACTTGATATGCCGGATGCGGAGGGAGGCGATGAACTGTTTGCAAATGGTAATATCGTTCCGCTGACTATGGCGGGAGCAGCATACTTCAAAGGCGGTCAGATCGAGGAGACCGACGAGGCAGAGAACGGGAAAACAGAGGAGGGGAGTGAGTGAAATGGCACTGAAAAGGCGTTTTGATTTTACGAAAAAGAACAGGCATACCGGAAAGATGGAAAAAGTCGGGTATTTGGATTTTACCGAAGGAGAGGAGCAGGGAAGGTGTTCTCTGTATTTTTACGGTGACATCGTGTCGGCAACGTGGCAGTCCATGTGGTACGAGGAGGACAAATGTCCGCAGGACATTGCAGATTTTCTCAACCAGTTAGACGGATATGAGGAAATCGACATTTATTTTAATTCTGGAGGCGGTGACGTTTTCGCAGGACTGGCAATCTATAACCAGTTAAAACGATACAACGGGCGAAAAGTCGGATATGTGGACGGCATGGCAGCGTCTATCGCATCCGTCATCATGTTTGCATGTGATGAACTGCATTTTGCGACAGGCGCCCAGGCAATGATTCACAAGCCCTTGTGTATCACGATCGGGAACGCAGATGATCACAGGGAATCCATAAAACAGTTGAATTTGTGCGAGGATTCCATTCTTGATATCTATGAGCAGCATACGAAAGACGGTGTGACGAGGGATAAACTCAAGGCTCTCATGGCAGCGGAGACGTGGTTTAACGGAGAAAAACTGGCAGAGTATTTCAATGTTGAGATAGAGGAGCGGGCAGCAGTTGCAGCGTGTACATCTGAGTTTTTCGACAGGTATGAAAATGTTCCGCAGCAGGTCGGGGAGACAGGCAGGACAGGAACGGACGATATTGTCGATGCGGTGATTGAGGAAATGCAGAACCGTGAAAACAAAAGAATAGAGGCAGAAAAGCAAGAGCTTCTTGCAGATTTGGATTTGTACGGTATTTAAAAAATGGAGAGGAGAAAAGAGACCATGAACAAAGAAATGCAGAAACTTTTGAAACAGATCAATGACAAGAAGAATGAGGTCAAGAGCCTTGTCGCTGAGGGAAAACTGGATAAGGCGAGGACAGCAAAAGAGGAACTCAAGGCGATGCAGGAAAAGTTCGACCTGCTTTTCGATCTGGACGAGGAGGAACACGAGGAGATCGAGGACAAAGTTGGTAGAGGAACGGCAAAGGTTATCGGCGGGGAAAAGTCAGACAAAAAGAACCTTGTCAAGTCTTTCGTCAATATCGTTAAAGCCGGATTTCTGCATGTAGAGCCGGACGAGGCAGACGTGAAAGTCTACAGGGACGCACTGACATCTGATGCAACGCCGAACGACGAGGGGCAGCAGGGCATCGGTGTGACGATTCCAGAGGATATCCGAACGGACATCATCGAGTTGCGCCGTTCCTCCGACAACCTTGAGCAGTATGTTAATGTGGAGGGCGTGATCACGAAGACAGGAACGAGAAACATTGAAGTTGATGCGGAATCCACACCGTTTGACAACGTGGACGAGGCTGCGGATTTTCCAGATATGGACGAACCTGTTTTTGAGCCTATAGAATACAAGGTTAAGAAAAAGGGTGGAATCCTCAAGATGACCGCCGAACTGCTTGAGGACACGGCAGCTAACATCATGGCATACATCAACAAATGGATTGCCAAAAAGACAAAGGCGACCCGCAATGCGATGATTCTGAAAGTGCTGAATAGTATGACGGCTGGGAAAGAGGTGGTCGTTTCCAACCTTGACAGCCTCAAGGATATTTTTAACGAGCAGCTTGACCCTGCGGTGGCAGCGACTTCTATTGTCATCACGAATCAAAGCGGATTCAATTTCCTTGACAAACTGAAAGATTCAGACGGTAATTACATCTTACAGAAAGACCCGACGTTGCAGACAAAGGGAAAACTGCTTTTCGGGGAATACCCGATTGTGAAACTGTCAAAGAAGACGCTGAAATCCACGCCGATTCTTGCAGCGGATGAAAAGACGGTCACGGGGTACAAGCATCCTGTTTTTTGCGGTGATCTGAAAGAGGCAATTACGCTTTTCGACCGGAATGTGCTGACCATCGACATCAACGACAAGGGTTCGGGGATGTGGGAAAAGGATTTGACCGGAATCAAGGTGCGTGATCGTTTTGACGTGCAGCCTGTTGACAAGGGGGCGGTTGTCAAGGGAGAGATCACGGAGGTTGTGAACGGGTAGGAATAAATGGGGCGGGATGACTGCTCCTGCATGAAAGCAGGTGAGGGCATGACAGACGAAGAGAAAAAGGAATACAGAGCGGGAATGATCGAACTCTGCAAAACGTATTGTCATATCGACTATGATGACGATGCTGAAATTGTTGCGTTGATGTTCGACATGACAATGGAGGATATGGAGAACTTGATTCCGTCGTTTGACAGGTACGTAATGACAAGCCGTCAGAAGCTGCTCGCATGTTCTTTCGTGAAAGAACTTTATGACCACCGTGAGGAGTATCAAAAAGAAGAGAGGAGACTCACAAACGCCGTTTCTTCCATGCTGCTGAAAGAAATATACGGAGGAGGGGACACATGACCGGACGGATAAAAGTAATAAGGAAAACAACGGAGGTCGCAAACGGCAGGAGGCAGCAGGTATCATCGCTGTTTTATGAATGTTGGTGCGAGGTTCAAGACCTTGCGACCAATGAGAAGTACACCGCATTGCAGACAGGGCTTGAGAATACGATCGTTTTCAAGGTGCGTAACTGTGAAAAAATAGAAGAAATCAGACTGAATCTGAAAGAGTTCTATGCGGAGTACAAGGGAACGGAGTTCAAGATTTACAATGCGTCACCGATGGTTTCCGACAATCGGCGGGTGCTGCTGAAATGCCGTGCGGGTGCATAGTGTCATAATCTGACACCGGAGGCGATGAAATGAGGATTGAGATGGAGTTTGAGGGGCTTGAGGAACTTGTCAAGGCGTTTGAAAAGGCAGCGAGTGACGACGCAATCAGAGCGACAAACAAAAAGATTGTGGAGAGGGCGCAGCCTGTAGTCAAACGGATAATGTCGGGCAAAGTTCCAAAATCTGCGGATATGTCAAAGAGCGGGCGGGGATTCGGTTCAAAGTCGAGCGTGTCGTCTCACGCAGCGGACAGTGTCCCCATCGGGAAAGTGTCAATAAAAGACACCAGAGCGTCAGCGGAGGTCGGATGGGATAAGTCTGACAAGAGCGAACATTTTTATGTGAAATTTATTAACTGGGGAACGGTTTACAGACCGCCGAAAGAATTTATTTATGCGACGGGGCGGGAGGCAGACAGTGAGCTGCAGAAAATCGCAGAACAGGAATATCAATCATTTTTAAACAACACAATGGGGTGATAAGTATGGGAAACAGCCCAGACATTATAAAGGATGCATCGGAGACCCTAAAGCCTGTCAGCGAGCGGGGAATTACAGTGATACAGGGATGGTATGACAAGGACATCAAGGCGTGTCATGTGACCTTGTGGGATTTAGGGGAAACGGACGACAATTTCTCCGACGATGACGCAGAGGGCGTGACGTTATCCGTGCAGGTCACAATATTTTCAACAAAGGATGAAGTGGAACTGGCGAGGGAAATCAAGGACCTTATGAAAGCGAGTGAATTCTGTTTTGAGGGTAGGAACGGCGACGATTCAGAGCCGGAGGACGGAATCTATATGAAAGCACAGAGATTCTCAAAATTTTATGAAAGCGAGGAATGACAATGGAAGAAAAGCGGACGAAAATCAGCGAAACCATGGAAAAGATTGTCCGAAGCAGGACATGCGGTTGCAAAGATTTGTATGTTGCAATTGTTTTACAGAACACGGCAACGCAGTATATGGCGGGAACGCCGAGGAAACTGTCAAGATTGGTGAAAGCTAAAATTGACGAGAAATGGAGTTCCGAGAAGGTTTTCTCCGACGATGAGACGGAGGAGGTTATAACGGCGTATGAAGGAACGGACGTGGAATTGGAGGTTAATGCGCTTGCACCGCAGGACAGGGCGTTCATTTTTGGGCAGAAATACGAAAATGGTTATCTTGTAAAAACATCTAATGACATGGCACCGGAGGTAGCTATTGGGTGGCGGGAAAGAAAGCTGAACGGAAAATATGAGTTCAAGTGGCTTTATGTCGGGAAATTCGCAGAGGGTATCAGCGACGAGGCGACTACCAAAGAGGGAAAACTGTCTCCGACCACAAAGAGCATTAAAGGGTCGTTCTATGAACGCAGCCTTGACAATCAGTATGAGATTTCTGTCGATGAATCGAACCTAATTGATGAATACACGGACGCACAGACGGCGCTTGCAAACTGGTTTTCTGCGGTGCAGGAATATCCAGATAACATCGAGGACATCGGAGGCAGCACAGAGGGCAGCACCGGAGACGGAACAGAAGACAGTACAGAAAACGGAACAACCGGGCAGCAGTAAAATGACCATATAACAGGAGGAAAATTCAATGCAGAGAAAAGTCATCATAAACAAAAAAGAGTATACCATGCCGAAAATGTCAATTGACACCTACATGGAATATCTGGAATTGGCGGAGCAGCTTGACACAAAGGGAAGATATACGAGACAGGACATTGAGGCAATGGTTCTGTTTGTGTGCAAGGCATACGGAAACCAGTTCACTGCCGAGGAACTCAAGGATGTGGAAAACGGTCTTGATGCTGCGGGAATCATTATGGAGTTCCAGTTTATTGATGTGGGTGTCGGTGAGGAACTTGCCCGTCGTATGGAGAAGATACAGAAAAATTTTCAGAGTGGCAAGTGATTCCAGAAATTGGAATTACTTGCAGCAGGGAAAAAACGTTTTTCATCAATTCCATAACAGTCGGACAGTACAAGAAATATGTGAGTCTCATGGAGAAGAATAATTCTGAGCAGATAACAGATGCGATGTTTTTCAACAAGAAAATCATTCAGGAAATTTTCGGAAATCGGATGTCGCTTGCAGAACTGGGAGGGGCAGAGGCTATCGAATTTCTGACAGCAGCAAAGGGAATCCATTTCATCATGCAGCAGGTTATTTCCGAAAAGCTGCTCACGATTGTGGATGTTGAGCCGATAGAGCGGGAAGCATCCGCATTTGATGAATACGACATTGAAAACGGGTATGAGGATGACGGTGAGACGGAGGAGAACCCGTGGAAAACATGTGGAGAGATTCTCGACAGAGTTATCAAAATAGCAATCCGTTTATTGAAAAACTCATACAGCCAATGCATGGGTGAGGACATCATATCTCTTTTGGAGTATATAAAATTTGAATTAGACACAGTCAATGAAAACCAGTAAATCTGGAAGCAGACAAGGCACAGGGGGAGGTGAGAGCGTGGCGCATACAAGCGTAAAGATTACCGCAAATTCGAGCGATTACCGTGCACAGATGAAATCGGCAGCAGCGCAGATGAAAGAACTGTCAAGCGAGTATTCTCTTGCAGCGACACGGGCAAAGCTGTTCGGTTCTGCGGCAGATGCGCTCAAGGCAAAAGCGGAATCCCTAACCCAAAAAGTCACCGTGCAAACGAACATTGTGCAGATGAACAGGGAGCAGCAGGAACGTCTCACAGAGCAGTTAGGAAAGCAAAAGACAAAGCAGGAGGAACTAAAGGCAAAAGTCGAGACTGCAAAGAAAGCGTATGAGGACGAGAAAAAGGCTACTGGGGAAAATTCGGACGCAGCGAAAGAACTGAAAGAGGCGCTTGACAAAGTCGAGCAGGAGTTCAAGGAAAACGAAACCGCAATCGGCAGGACGGAAACGGCGCTCTCGAGGCAGACGGTAAGTACGAACAGGGCAGAGACCGCCCTCATGGAAATGGAGGCAGAACTTGAGGACGTAAACAGGGAATTAAAGAACCACAAACTCAACGTGTTCGCCGACGCTTGCGACAAGGCAGGACAGAAGATAGAGCAGTTCGGAAAAAGGATGACCGTTGTTTCCGCAGGGCTTGCCACATTTGCGACGGCATCGGCAAAGATGGCGGTCGATTTCGAGGATTCCATCGCACAGGTATCAACCATCATGGACGAGGGCGTGATGTCCGTGGATGAAATGGAGGACGCAATCATCGGTCTGTCAAACGAGACGGGGATTGCAGCCGGAGACATTGCCGACAATGTATATAATGCCATCAGCGCAGGGCAGGACACAGCGGATGCAGTGGATTTCGTGAGGCAATCGACAAAACTTGCGACGGCAGGTTTTGCGGAATCCGGAGACACGCTTGACATTCTGACAACGATTTTAAATGCGTATGGGCTTGAGGCAGGAAAGGTCACGGAAGTCTCCGACATGCTAGTCCAGACGCAGAACCTAGGAAAGACGACCGTTTCAGAATTGTCGTCCGCTATGGGTAAAGTGATTCCGACCGCAAACGCAAACGGTGTTGCTCTTGACCAGTTGTGCGCCAGTTACGCAATCATGACCGCAAACGGTGTCGCCACGGCAGAGACGACAACCTATGTGAACTCGATGCTCAACGAGTTGGGAAAGACAGGCAGCACAACGGACGTGATTCTGCGGGAAAAGACGGGGAAATCATTCAGCGAACTCATGGCGAGCGGTTCGAGCCTTGCGGACGTGCTGCAAATCATAGACGGGGCAGCGAAAGACGAAAACCTCACAATGAGCGACATGTTCTCCTCTGCGGAGGCAGCAAAGGCGGGGCTTATCCTGTTAGGAGACAGCGCAGACACTTTCAACGGAACACTGAAAGAAATGAGGCAGTCAACAGGCGCAACGGACACAGCGTTTGAAAAGATGCAGACGACCTCATACGACATTAAAATCGCAATGAATGAACTGAAAAACACCATGCTGCAATTCGGGCAGACAATCATGTCATCCGCTGCACCGTTGGTCGAGCAGTTCACGGAAAAGGTACACACATTATGCGAATGGTTCGGCTCACTGGACGATGGTCAGCAGCAGACCATCCTCAAGATAGGATTATTCACTGCAGCGGTGGGACCCGCAGCAATCGGAATCGGGAAGTTTGCCCAGGGCATTTCATCGACGATTAAGACGGGGCAGAAGTTAGTTTCCGGCATTTCGTCCATTATTGCGAAAATCACGGCGAAAACGGCAGCGACGGCAGCAGGAGCGGCAGCAGACACGGCAGGAACGGCAGCGATGGCAGCACATACAGTGGCGACGGCAGCATCAACGACAGCGACAACAGCGTCCACAGTAGCAACAAAGGCACTGGGGTTCGCAATGAAAGCATTGCCGATTTTAGCGATTGCCGGGCTGATTGCCGGACTTGTGGCATGGTTTGTTGATTTGTACAAAAATAACGAGCAGTTCAGAGAAGCGGTAAACAGAGTATGGGAAGCGGTAAAATCTGCATTTGGAAATATACTTGAAATATTTAAAAAAGTCGGGGAAGTAGCCGGGCAGGTATTTGGAAAAGTCAAGGAAGTTATCGGAAATGCCATGACCGCAGCAAAAGACACTGTCACTGAAAAGTTGAACAACATGAAAACTGCATACGAGGAAAACGGAGGCGGTATCAAGGGAGTAGTGGCAGCAGGATGGGAGGGCATCAAAGGATATTACACAGCCGGATTTTCTTTCATCGACAATCTGACCGGAGGGAAACTGACAGAAATAAAAAACAAATTTTTGGATTCAGGAATCGGACAGGCGGTGTCAACGGTCATGACGGCAGCAGTTGACACGGCAAAGGAAAAGCTGAACAACATGAAAACCGCATACGAGGAAAACGGAGGCGGTATCAAAGGAGTAGTGGCAGCAGGATGGGAGGGCATTAAAGGATATTACACCGCCGGACTTACTTTCATCAATAATCTGACAGGAGGAAAGCTCACAGAACTCAAGAAAAAGTTTTCCGACCGAACATCGGAGATAAAATCAGATTGGTCGTCAAAATTTACCAGTATAAAGGACACAGCAACAAATCTTATGCAGACAGCGAAGCAGAATGTTTCCGCAAAACTGGATAACATGAAAGCTGCATACACCGAAAAGGGCGGGGGGATAAAAGGTATTGTATCCGCAACATTTACCGGAATAAAGGATACAATGAATAGCATCATGAGTACGGCGAATACACTGACCGGAGGGAAACTTGATAATATACGGTCAGCGTTTTCAAATAAATTAAACAGTGCAAAAAGCACGGTATCCTCTGTTATGGAGAATATCAAATCGACGTTTTCGTCAAAAATGGAGGGCGCAAAATCGGTTGTCGCCAAAGCGATTGATAGGATAAAAGGATTTTTTAAGTTTTCGTGGTCTCTTCCGCATTTGAAAATGCCACACCCGAAAATATCTGGAAAATTTTCACTGAATCCGCCGTCAGTTCCGTCATTCTCGCTCCAATGGTATAAAACAGGTGCAATCATGAACAGTCCTCAGATTTTTGGGATGAATGGAAACACTCTGCTTGCAGGCGGGGAGCCAGAGACCGGAGGGGAAGCGATTCTGCCACTTACACCATTTTACACGAAATTGAATGACATACTCGACAGGAAACTGGCAGCAGTGCAGCAGATACAGAATATATATGTTGAGAACCATACATACATTGACGGAGACGAGGTCTCGAATAGAACCGTATCAAAGGTAGATATGAAAATGGTTCAGAACAGGAGAAAAGGGAGGTAGCTGGCTGATGAAAGTGAATGGCATTGATATAAGGAAATATAATGCAAAACAGCTTACCGTCGAGATACAGCCTCCTGCGGTGGCGGTAAATTATGAATGGATGACTGGGGCGCTGCAACCGACGGAATTTGAAACAGATGTCACAATGGGGCACTTGAAAATGTGCGTATATTTTAGGGGCAGGGATAGAAACAGCATTATCCGAACGATGTCGGAGTTCATGGCGAATTTCACGACGGCGTGTGATTTGGAACTTGACGGGTACAAAGGGAAATACCGGGGATTTCTGACAGCGGATGACTTTGAAAAGACTATCACAAAAAAACGGTACAAAATCAATATTGAGTTTGACGGATATTTCTATGACGATGAAATCGCAGTCACGTTTGACGGGGTGACATTTGGCAGTTTTTATATGCTTGGTAGCAGGAAAACGCCCTGCATTTTGGAGGTATATGCAAGAAGTGCATTGACGGATTATGTCATCAAAGGGCTGGGGGATGATGACATCACAGTTCAGAGCCTTGCAGGCGGGGAAACGGTAATAATCGACGGAATCAGGGGAATCGTAACCATATCTGGGGCGAACGCATTTGACGTGGTGAGCCTGTGGGAGTTTCCGTTTATAAAGCCGGGAGGAACGGTATTGGAGTTCTCAGATGACAGCGCAAGAGTGAAAATTCGTTACCATCCAATGTGGATTTAAGGAGACTGATCTATGCAGATATACGATGACAAAAAGAAAAGAATTGGAACGATTATCGGCTTTAAGAACAGGCAAATCACAAAGACATTAAATTCTGGAGACAAGGAATTGACATTTGAATATCCGGCAAATGGTAGTATGCTGGACCTGCTGAAAGAAGAATATTATATCCAGACGAAAGAGGATGAATTTGTCATCAAGGCGGTGGAGGCAGGTGAGCAGTACAACAAATACACGGCAACGCTCAATGTCGAGGAGTTGGAGGGGCAGTCATTTCCGTATGGGTTCGCATCACAGGAGCAGACAATTAAAGCGTGTCTGTCGTTTGCGTTTGATGGTACGGGATGGACGGTCGGAACTTGTACCGTCACCAAAAGGCGGACGATTGACATTGAGGAGGCGACAACGGCGTGGGATGTCCTGCAGTCGTGCTTGTCAACATATCGGTGTGAGTGTGATATTGATACGCTGCAAAAGAGAATCAATATTTATGCACAGATAGGGCGCGATCGGGGATGTTATTTCGTGGAGGGTCTAAACCTCCGGAAACTGACAGCAACTTCTGATACATATGAATTTTATACTCGAATCATCCCGATAGGGAAAGACGGCATCACAATAGAGTGGTTGCATGGGAAAGAGTATCTTGAAAATTATCAATACTCAAGCAAAGTCAAGACCTATACATGGAAAGATGAACGCTATACTAACACGACCAGTCTCATGGAGGATGCGGAGGCAAAACTAGAGGAACTCTCAAAGCCGTATAAAGTTTATGCTGCGGATGTGGTTGACCTTGCTAAAGCAAATCCGGAGTATAAAGACATTCTTGATTTCGGAATCGGCGATACGGTGATGATGGTGTCAAAACATCCGAGGATGCGGGAAAAACAAAGAATAGTCAAAATTGTTGAATATCCGGAAACACCGGAAAAGAATACGGTTGAACTTTCCAATACAACAAAGACATTTGCAGAGGTTCAGAAAGCGGAAACAGAATTTGCAAAGACAGAAGCGGTTTCAATTGCAAACAGTACCACAAAAAAAATCCTGCAAGATTATTCAACGACAGAAGAAATTGAAACAAAAATAACTGCGTCGAAAGAAGCGGTTGAATTGGGGGTGATGCACACCCTCGAAAGTTATTACGACAAAACGGAAACGGATGCATTGATAGCGGTCTCAAAAGGTGAGATTGAGCTAGGGGTATCGCAGATTTATCAGACAAAAGAGGAGATGAGTGATTATTACACGACAGAAGAAACCAGGGCATTAATGGATATAACAGCGGAGGAAATATCCACAGAAGTGAGTAAAAAGGTCGGGTATGATGAGTTTGGGACACTGGTATCGCAGAATGCCTATCATGTGAAGATCGCATGGAATAAAAGCTCTAATTATATACAATTTGAGGAAAACGGGATAACGCTATATAATGGTGCAATTACTGATAATCAAAAAAGAACAGCGTTTAAATACAGCGGAATAGATTTTTATCTTGATGGATATTATGTTGGAAAAATCGGTACGAATAGTTGGATAAATACCAAAGGACTTGTATTTGATTTGGATAATGGTGCATATATGACGTGGTCGCGTAAGGAAAAGATAAATGATAAAAATTACTATATAACAAAATGGGTATATTGTGCAGAAGAAATTGATGGCATGGACGCAAATACACTACATGCAGGAGTGGATATTAATATGCATAACCATACGATCAAAAACATAGCGTGGGAAGGCGGGGGGATTACGGGAGAGATTAAGTTTGTGCAGGTATTGGAAGTGAATAAGGATGGCACCATTGCGAAATGGTCAAACAACGCAACGTTGGTTTTTAAGAATGGAATCTTGATTGACATGAAACGCTACGCATATTAAAGAATAAATTTTTATTAATGGAGGTGTAGAATGAACCTTATATTAGAAGAAGGAAAAAAAACAGAAAATAAGGGAACATTTCTGGAAGAAATTGAAATGTCACAGAAAAAAGAAACAAACCTGCTGAAACAGATTGATGAAAAACTTGATCTGTTGTTGCAGGCAACAAAAGCAGGAACGGAGGGATAGGGATGAACACGCCTATTGCAATCAAAATCGAATGCGCAAAAGGAGAAATCATGAACGCCATGCAGCAGATTCAAAACAAATATGCTCTGCCTCCCTGCATAATCGATGGGCTAATTTCCTCCATACTGGCAGAGGTGAGGGAAGAATCTAAACTTGAACTACTCAACGCCACAAGTGCAGCGATGCGGGAGACAGAGGAGGAAATTAAAAAGGCAAAGGCAGCAGCAAAAAAAGTCCTCAAGGAGGAGACAGATCAGGTGTCGGAATCTGACACAGGGCAGCAGGGCGGGCATCCTGAGGAAGAG
Source organism: Lachnospiraceae bacterium (assembly GCA_009774345.1). Taxonomy (GTDB): domain Bacteria; phylum Bacillota; class Clostridia; order Lachnospirales; family Lachnospiraceae; genus COE1. Next base: position 28,342 of record VSNR01000003.1, read on the forward strand.
AAAGAGGAATGCCGGGAGGAGGCGAAGGAATAGGAATGGCAGTATTGGAAAGGCTGACGACACGAATCAATATTGAAATGACCGGAGACACAAAAAAATATTTAGTTTCTGCAAAACAGGGAGACAGGGCGACCAGGTACATTGTCGCAAAACTGCTCAATGATGGAACGGCGTACACAATCCCGACGGGAGCGAGGGTTGTGTTCAACGCCCGGAAACCGGACGGAAAACATGTCTATAATACATGTACATATTCTGGATCAGAAGTAACGGTTGAACTGACGAATCAGACGCTTGCAGCAGTGGGAACGGCGTATTGCGATATTGAAGTTCGCACAAGTGATAATACGCAACTCATAACGACGGCATCGTTCACAATTGAGATAGAGAAATCCATGAGAAATGACGCTGCGATCGAGTCAAGCAACGAGTTTACCGAATTGGAAGATAGGCTTGCTGGGCATATAAAAGATATAATAGATACAGACAATGCAGTAAAAAAGGCAGAAGAAGAACGAGTGGCAGCAGAGAAAGCACGAGAGACAGCAGAGGATAATCGAGCATCAGCAGAGTTATTACGAGAGATAGCAGAAACAGAACGAGAAACAGCAGAAGATAGCCGGACAACAGCAGAGGAAGCGCGAGAAACAGCAGAGGATAAACGGGCATTAGCAGAGTTGTCACGAGAGACAGCAGAAGATAAGCGAGTATCAGCAGAGTTGATGCGCGTCACAGCAGAAATAGAACGAGAGGAGGCTATAAAAAATAAGCTAGATACAACAGGGGATACTAAAGATAATATTGTGACCTATACCAGTGAAGATGCAGAAAATCCGACGTCTTGGACAAGCATGGTTCTTTTTAAAAGTAAAGAAAAATTTAGCAGTTTGTTTAACAAAATATCAGTTATGGCAAAGAATGTCAGATATTTATATAAATTGCTGGGAACAACGGATATATCTGGGTATGGTGATGGCACTGTGACAGATATAATCAGTAAACTGGAAACAGAAAAGTTAGGTACAATAAAAGCTGGTAGTGTTGAGACTGTTGCCGCCGGTACAGGCGCCATTGTGAGTATTGATAAATCCGGCACAGAGGCTACGATCAATTTCAAGATTCCTAAAGGAGATACAGGCGAAAAGGGAGATAAAGGTGACACAGGAGATAGAGGAGCAACGGGTCCAGCAGGACCAGCAGGTCCAAAGGGAGATACAGGCGAAAAGGGAGATAAAGGTGACACAGGAGATAGAGGAGCAACGGGTCCAGCAGGACCAGCAGGTCCAAAGGGAGATACAGGCGCAAAGGGAGATAGAGGGGAAACGGGTCCAACAGGCCCGGCAGGTCCAAGTAAAATATCTGATAGCGCAGCTATAACAAGCAAGGGTGAATATGTCTTGGATGCGATTGAAAAAAATGCATCTGTAGCCGGAACATTGGCAAACCAACTTCAACAAGTAAATAGCAATATGACATGGAAATCTTTTTCTTTTACTGATAACCAAATAACTTCGGCAGAAAAAGTTGCAACTCTTCCAGATAATTTCAAAACTGCAAAAGAGATAATAATACACGTGGAGGTTGCGGGAGCTGGAGATCTTGCGCGAAATTTAATTATAATTCCAAACTATGCTGTATGGAATGGATCTTATCTTCGGCGCGAAGCGCAGGAAGGAACCGTATGGGTTTTATACTCGGACAATAAGTTACACTTTGGTGCGTATAATTTGCAGGGTCTTTCTCCCTACATTGCAGCTATATTATATAGATAGATATTGCTATGTTCTAGTAATATTAGCCGTTTACAATATCATTCCATTGTGTCCAAGAATTTCTGTCATTTATAGATCTTCGTGTCGTTATTGTACCATTAGTTAAAAACCAAAGTTGATACACCCAAGATACATTTGAATTTGTTAAAACCATTAGCACGCCCCAATCAGGCGCGTTTTGCGTATTTGGATTCGTGGAATAAACACCTACATGAATTGCATTATTAGCATTATTATCCTCAATCTCTCCCTTCCAGCTCAAGCATGTATCCATATTGCTATTTAGTGGACAAATCTGTAACCCGTAAACCTAACAAAAATAATAAGAAAGGATTAAAAAAATGAATGAAATAATCACAGCAGGTGGTGTAAAATACACCTCCAAGAATGTAACTACAGGCATTGACACAATATCTTTTACGTTGGTAAGCCCAATGGAAGATCCAGAATCAGCGTTCCGGGAAGTGACAGAACTGACTGTGGGTGATGAACAGGAAACAGTCTATGGTCAGTATCCGGATGTCGAGTATGAATCCATCACAATATCCGCAGACGGGAGCGTGACGGTAAGCATGCACATCCTGACCAAGACAGAGAAGCAGATTAAGGAACTGCAGGTATCGCAGACTGAACAGGATAAAGCAATAGCAGAGCAGGATGAGGCTATTGCAGAGATATTTTTTGGGGGAGGTGAGGTACAATGAGTAATGTTGTTAAAAACATTGTAATCAGGGCTGTTAAAAACAGGCTGGCAACAGGAGAGACGCTAGAGGATATCATTAAAAGTTATCCAAGACTTGCGTCAAAAGAAATCGAGGAAATCAAAAAGGAACTTTGAGGTAAATGATATTAAACTGAATGGGAGGAGAAATAAATGAGACTGAAAATTTTATCAGCTGTCGGAGTTGCGGGTAGTTTTATCGCATCCCTGTTTGGTGGTTTTGATGCAGCATTGGTTACGCTACTGATATTTATGGGAATCGATTATGCGACGGGGCTGGCCGTTGCTGGATTATTTCACGCAAGCAGAAAAACGCCGAACGGCATGCTGGAAAGCAGGGCCGGCTGGAAAGGTCTCTGCAGAAAAGGCGTTACGCTGCTTGTCGTATTGGTAGCGTGCCGGCTGGACCTGGTTATGGGTTCCAGTTTTATCAGGGATGCGGTGGTCATTGCGTTTATCGCAAACGAGACAATCAGCATCATCGAAAATGCGGGGCTTATGGGGGTGCCCATTCCGGAAGTTATCGTAAGGGCAATAGAGGTATTAAAACAAAAAACAGAAGACGAGGTAGGAAAAAATGAGTGAAGATACAAGGCTGGAGGTAATTAAAGCACTGGCGTATGGCGTGAACATCCGGGACATTGCCAATATGGCGGAGGTGGACGAATCAGAAATCGAGGAAATCAGGGATGCGTGTGTTGAAGAGGTTGCTAAACGGCAGCAGGAGATGGAGGGGAAAACAGGCAATGATGATTAAAAAAGAAATGCAGCTCCTGTCGTCGGGAAAATCAGAGGACGGGTGTGATATATCCTATTATCAGGGCGATGTTGATTTTATGGCTACGAAAAAAGCAGGAATCAGGGCTGTGATTATCCGAGCCGGATATGGCACAACGATAGACAAACGGTTTGTAAGCTACATTAATGCGGCAATCAGGAGTGGGATTGCCATAGGTATATATTGGTTCATGTATGCGGCAGATATGGCAGGTTCCGAAAGAAATGCAAAGAAATGTCTGGAAGTCATTAAACCTTATCGGAAGTATATTTCTCTGGGGGTATGGGCGGACTGGGAATATGATTCGGATAAGCGGGCAGGGGCATTATCACCGGGCGAGAGATCGGCAATGGTTGACATGTTTAACAGCGTAATCGAAAATGAAGGATATGAAGCAGGAATTTATTCCAATCAGGACTACATACAGTCAGGCAAATTTCAGCCATGGCTTGTGGAAAAGTATCCGCTGTGGTTTGCAAAGTATAATGCCAACATAAGTAGCTATGCCTATAAGGGCAAAAACAGAAGACCGTATATGTGGCAGTACAGTTCGGCGGGAGATGGACAGGCATATGGGGTAAGCTCTAAAAAATTAGACATGAATAAAGTGTTTGTTAATTTTCTTCTGGATGCAGAAGTTCCACCCACAGACATAGTATCCCGGGATCCGGAGGCGATTGGGGCATCTGCCAATCCATATCCAGAGCCAACGCGGATAATATATTTTATCCCAGGTAAAGCCTGTATGTATGGAGATGATGTAAAGTGGGTGCAGTGGCATATGTGGCGTTTTGGCCTGTTTTTGGATGGTGCAGGGCATCCTGATGCAGGTAAGATAGATGGGATATGGGGACCGGCGTCTGACAAAGCTCTTTGGGCGGCACAGGGATTACTGGGACTAAAACAGGACAAAAAGTGCGGACCAAAGTCAAGACAGATATTCAAACAAATTTGATAAATTAAACGAGTATAGGAGGGAAAGAAATGTTATACTATCTAGGAAAAGGAACCGAATTTAAAAAAGAAAATTGCAAAGAGTATAAGACTATAAAAAATGTGCTGATAGCAGCATCAAAAGATAAGAATCTTTGCGTATGGGACGAAACTGGAAAATTGATCGGCGAGTTGACTGATAATATATCAGAGGAGGCATTGACAACGAAGCTAGACGGCAGTGTCCCATATGACGAAAACGACTATCAGGCAGGAACTGTTGATACGGCTACAGTTAAAAAAGTAATAGAGACACTCAAAGGAGCCACAGATGAGCAAAATGAGATAGGAACGAAGTGTACAACAGAGAGCGAAACATGCGAGGATGAGGCAAATACGGAGTCACAAAAAAATGAAATTATTATCCCGCAGGAAACAACGAAGGTGACAGTCGTTTGTGACGGTACACTCAATTTAAGACGTTCTGCGGACTGGGGGAACGGAAATATTTGTGGTCGCGCATCAAAGGGGCAGTCATACTATGTTAAAGCAATTCATACAGTACAGGGAAAGAAAATGGTGCAGACGATAGATGATATTTACCTGTCTGGACAGTTAGAGCATGTGAAATTTGAACAAATGTAAAGAAATTTCATAGCTCCGATCTGTGTAGTGCGTTGCAGAATTGTTTAAATTATTTGCTCAAAGGCGTTTATATATTAGTGTCTGCTAACACTAAAATTAAAGTATAGGTTATACTATCGTAGGCATTGCCTACGATTTGCCAACTATGTACAAGTTGTGTTAAACTTTATTAAATGTTTGTGAGTCGTTGTCTGCGTTTTTGTATCATTTAGTTTGTTTTAATTCCTAGTGAAAAGTGGTCGTAAGTACTTTTAAGTATTGATATATTCATTAGTATCTACAAACGGGGAATGTGGAGACGGTATGTTTATTGTCCAAACTTCATTCAGACCAACATATGGAGATTGAGCTTCAGATGGACGAGCTTGATTGAGCGGGTGAATTATAATTTGCCGAAATGCCCGCTAATTTTTTTGAAGTAGAGATAAGAACAATTGAAAATATCAGATATCATGTTGCCGCAGGAAGAATAAGTAAAGAACTTCTCCATAAAATAATGACAGCTATTATGGACGGTACCTATGAACTAAATAAAACGCTTAAAATTGAGATAATGAATGCTATTGCAGAGTAGTAAATCATAGAAAGGAGAACGACTGTGTGCGGCAGATATCATGTAGATGAGGAAACGGCAAAACAGATTGAAAAGATTATCCATCTGACGGATGAGAATGTAAGGAAAAGAGCTTCCATAAATTTTCAGATGCAGGCAAGAGATCTCCACCCGACAGAAACAGCGCCAGTTTTGACGGCATCAGATACAGGGCTGGAATGCAGCCTGAAGCGGTGGGGACTTCCGGGTTTTCAGGGGAAACAAGTCCTGTTTAATGCCAGAAGTGAATCCGTATTGGAGAAAAAATCTTTCAGGGAAGGCATGGAACACAGGCGTATCGTGATACCAGCGGCATGGTTCTATGAATGGAACCGCAATAAGGAAAAGAATATTTTTTACCGAAAAGGAGAGCCAGTACTCTTTATGGCAGGAATCTATAATCATTATGAAGCAGGAGACTGTTTCACAATCCTGACGACACAGGCGAATGCTTCCGTGAAACCCATACATGACCGAATGCCGCTTGTACTGGAAGAGAACGATATTATTCCATGGATATTTGACAGGCAGAAAGCTGTAGAATTTCTTCGGAAAGTACCATGCCTGTTGGATAGGAAGGCAGAGTATGAACAGATGAGTCTGCTGTGATGGGGCAAACGGTGATGCATGTTTGTCAGAAACAAAATTGAAGCAAGTGAAGAAGTTGGTACAAAAAACTGGGCTTCCAAAACATGGTGAACTGTACGAACTGCATCGCTTGTTGGGTGCGTTGCTGTCACAGGATCTTACTATTGATCAAAAATTAGATATAATTGGTAATGAATACGATATTCCTATTGAGGATAACCTGAGAAAGGATGTGAGTGATATGTGTAACTTGAGTCAGGGAATTGAGGATAAGGGCATTGCAATTGGTGAGGCAAAAACAGAGACAAGAATCATTATTAATATGTATAATAAGGGATTCACGGAAGAACAAATCGCAGCAGTCACAGATAAGGATATAAAAGATGTGAAAGCGATTATTGCAGGAAAAGGACTTGTATTTTCTTAGATTTTCCAGAAAAGAAATATATTAAAGAGTAAATGGTTCAAATAAAGCCTCCAAGTTTCAAAAGATTTGGAGGCTTTATGCTGTCCGTTTTGCTAAAATAACTATCATAGAAAGGAGAACGACTGTGTGCGGCAGATATCATGTAGATGAGGAAACGGCAAAAGAGATTGAAAAGATTATCCATCTGACGGATGAGAATGTAAGGAAAAGAGCTTCCATCAATTTTCAGATGCAGGTAAGTGAATCCGTATTGGAGAGAAAATCTTTCAGGGAAGGCATGGTGTTGATTATCTCCGTTGCATAAGAAAGCTGCTGCTGAATAATTATCCCAATGTCACAGAGGAAAACCAAACAATCAGACTGCACGGGTATCAGGTTCTGGTACTGGAGATGTGTATGCAGAGTGAGTAAAATGGGTTGGCGAAGTATGTATTGAAAACAGTGTTAAAATATGTTAAGCTATAAATAATATATGACAAACGTTTGATATATGCTGGTGAATATTGCATGATAAACTAGGAATGGAGGATAGTAAAATGAGTATTGTTTATGATGAAGCGCAACGACTGTTTACACTGCATACTGAGCAGTCCACCTATCAGATGAAAGTGGATGCATTTGGATTTCTGCTGCACCTGTATTATGGACGCAGGACAGCGGGAAACATGGATTATTTGCTCACGTATGCAGATAGAGGATTTTCGGGAAATCCGTATGATGCAGGGATAGACCGCACGTATTCTATGGACGCTTTGCCGCAGGAGCTGCCCTGTCACGGAACGGGGGATTACAGAAGTCCGGCAATCGCCGTCAAAAATGCTGATGGTTCCTACGGGTGTGATTTTCGCTATCATGGGTATAAAATTTCAAAAGGAAAGTATGGCATAGAGGGGCTGCCCGCCGTTTACGCGGAGGAGGACGAGGCGGAGACGCTCGAAATATACATGGAGGATTCCGTAAGCCACATACAGGTGACGCTCTTGTACGGTGTGCTGCCGGCGTATGATGTGATCACGAGAAGTGCGCGTATCAAGAATGCAGGGACGGAAAAAGTATACTTGAAAAAAGCGCAGGCGGTATGTCTTGACTGGGTCTGCGGAGAGTATGACCTGATCAGCTTTTACGGCCGTCATGCGATGGAGCGCAGTATGCAGAGAACGCCGGTATCTCATGGCGCCCATGTCATCGGCAGCCGCAGGGGAACTTCCAGCCATCAGTATAATCCGATGATGATACTGGCGGAGAAGGAGGCAACGGAGGACGCAGGAAGCTGCTATGCCATGTCGTTTGTGTACAGCGGGAGTTTCAAGGGAGAGGTGGAAAGGGACCAGTACAACCAGACACGTGCGCTTTTAGGACTCTCAGATGAGCTGTTCTCCTATCCGCTTGCGGCAGGCGGGGTATTTCGCGTGCCCGAGGTCGTGATGACATACAGCAGTGCGGGAATTGCAAAGTTGTCGCAGAATCTGCACAGATGCTTTCGCATGAGGCTGTGCCGGGGAAAGTACAGAGACTGTGTGCGGCCGGTTTTGCTGAATAGCTGGGAGGCGTCGTATTTTGATTTCAATGGGGAATCCATCGCAAAGCTGGCTGAGCAGGCGGCTGAGCTTGGGATAGAAATGCTGGTTCTGGACGACGGCTGGTTCGGAAAGCGCGACGATGACAACAGCGGGCTTGGGGACTGGTATGTCAACGAGGATAAACTAGGGGAACCACTGGGCGCCCTGATTGGGAAAATCAATGCAGCCGGATTGAAGTTCGGCATCTGGTTTGAACCGGAGGCTGTCAGTGAGGACAGTGAACTGTTCCGGGCGCACCCCGACTGGGCACTCACGATTCCGGGACGCCGGCCGGTGCGGTCAAGGAACCAGCTAGTGCTCGACCTCTCCAGAAAAGAGGTTGTCGATTATCTGTTTGAAGCGATGTGCGGCGTGCTGGAGCAGGGTAATATCGAGTATGTGAAGTGGGATATGAACCGCAGTCTGGCGGATTGTTTTTCGCTGTCAGCAGATGATCAGGGACGGGTACTGTATGATTATGTGATAGGGCTTTATGATTTGCTCGAAAGGCTGCTTCGGCGCTATCCGAATATTCTTTTTGAGGGCTGTAGCGGCGGAGGCGGCCGTTTTGATGCGGGAATGCTCTATTACACGCCCCAGATCTGGTGTAGTGACAACAGCGATGCGAGAGACAGGCTCGATATCCAGTATGGCACCTCCTTTGGCTATCCTGTTTCCGCAGTCGGTTCTCACGTGTCTGCTGTGCCGAACCATCAAAACGGGCGTGTGACACCGCTGCGTACCCGCGCGGTCACTGCGATGGCGGGGACGTTTGGATATGAGCTGGACCCCCAAAAGCTTTCAGCGGAAGAGAAGCAGGAAATCAAAAACCAGATCAAGGAATACAAAAAGTATGCACCGCTCATACAAAACGGATTATATTATCGTCTGACCAATCCTTTTTCACAGGAAGTATGCGCATGGGAGATGGTGTCCGAAGATTTGTCGGAGTTTTTGGTCAGTGCAGTGATGCTGGAGGTCCACGGAAATATGACAGTTCAGTATATTCGGCTGAAAGGGCTTGAGAGAAACTGTCTGTATCAGGAGGAGGAAAGCGGGAAGGTTTATGCTTCGGATGCACTGATGGAGACGGGGATACCGCTGCCTGTTGAGATGGGGCAGTATCAGGCATATCAAATGTATTTTCATAAAATAAATAGTTCGTTGTAATAAGACAGTGTACGATAGAAATGGGGAATGAAAGTGGTAACTTTAAAGGAGGTAGCAAAAGAGGCTGGACTGACGGTGGGGACCGTGTCGAGGGTGCTGAATAACAGGGGATACATCAGTGAGGACGCGCGGAAAAAAGTATACAGCGCGATGAAAAAATTGAATTATTATCCAAATGAGGTGGCGCGCTCACTACAGGGAAAGAATACAAATACAATCGGGTTGATTGTGCCGCATATAAGACATCCGTATTTTGCGGAGATGATCAGCAATATAGAGAATCAGGCATACAAGAGAGGGTACCACATTCTGCTGTGCAATTCGCAGAGCATCGAGGAAAAGGAGCGGGAATATATTGATATCTGCACGGGGAACCGGGTGGCAGGGATCATTCTGTGCAGCGGTACAGTGTCGGTTGAACTGTTTGACGGGATTCATGTTCCGGTGATCACAATGGAGCGTTTTCTTGATAATGGGACGGCAGCAGTGGAGTGTGACAACCGGCAGGGGGGCGCACTGGCTGCCCAAAAACTGATCTCCTGTGGGTGCAGGCATCTGATTCATGTGGGCAATATCAATGATCTGTCTATGCCGGCAGACCAGCGTACAGAAGGGTTTCGGGAAGTTTGTGAAAAGCAGGGAATTGCCTTTGCGGAGGTGTTTACGGAGGAAACGCAGTATAACAGTATGAATTATGGTGCGATGATCGAGAGGGCGTTGCTGGAGCACCCGGAGACGGACGGGCTGTTTGTGAACAGTGATGTGATTGCTGCCCATGCTCTTCAGATTTGCCGCAAGCTTGGGATACAAATACCGGCGCAGATGAAAATTATCGGTTTTGATGATGTCAATGTTGCGGCGCTGACGACGCCTCAGCTGACAACTGTTCACCAGCCGGTGCGGGAAATGGCGGAAATTGCCGTCAGCCTGCTCTGCGATGCCGTCAGCGGGAAGGTGGTGCCGAGACGGACAGTGCTTCCCGTATATCTGGTAGAGCGGGAGACGACATGATCATATGATCAGACGAAAAGCGGTGAAAGCCACCGCTTTTTTGATGCACAGACCATACCAGAGAAGGTAAGATGTCAGGAAAATGTGTCAAAGGATTAACATGATATAAACGGGCTAAAGTGCATAGATTATAGTCGAAATAGACAAAAAACAAGCCCAAATGACCGTGATAATCAGTCGGATTTGTGTTAAAACGCCGAAAAATATGTTAAACGATTGACACAATGCCGAAGGAATGTTATGATCAGTTTATCAACAGGACAGAAACGAACAAAATTTAAAATCAGGAGGAAATGTACAATGAAAAAGAAATTACTTGCAGTGTCACTTGTTGCAGCGATGACGTTATCTCTCACAGCTTGCGGCGGAAACGGCGGCGGAGGCGGCGGAGATACATCTGCCGGGGCGAATGCGGCTGATGGCAAGGTTGCCATCACCATTTTTAACTCTAAGATTGAAGTGCAGGAACAATTTGAGGAGATGGCGAAGGAATACAGCGCTTCAAAGGGCGTGGACGTGGAAGTTTATTACTCAAATGATACAGTAGCTGCACATATGGCGACAAGGTATTCTTCCAATGACCCATACACACTGTCTATGGTAGATGCAAAGGATATCTACTCTCTTGCAAAGGAGCACGCGGTGGACCTGACCGGCGAGGAGTGGATCGATAAGACCGACTATGAGATTTCTGTGGACGGCAAGGTGGTAGGCTTCCCTGTGTGTATTGAAGCAAGAGGTTTGATCTATAATGCGGACGCAGTAAAAACAGTAACAGGCAAAGATTTCAACCCAGACGAGTACAAGACGCTGGACGCATTTCAGGGACTGCTTGAGGAGCTGGTTGCCGGCGGCATGGCAGCGCCGACAGGTGTCATGAAGGAGGACTGGTCGCTGGGCGGACATTATCTTGCAGAGGTGTACGAGGAGCAGCCGGATGTAAACGGCTTTGTCAGCTCGCTGTATGCAGGTTCAGCAGATTTGGCGAACAATGCAAAGTGGAACTCTATGATGGATACCTTTGACACCCTTCTGAAATACAATTATGCGGCAAATTCTCCAATTGCAGCAGAGCGGGAGATTTCTGAGCAAAAACTTGCAGAGGGCGAGATCGCATTTATGTTTGGCGGCAACTGGGACTGGTCGATGATCAATGCCTATGATTATACAGAAAATATGGGCATGATGCCGCTTCCGCAGAATACGGACGACGGTTCCAACGAGAAGCTTGTCGGCGGCGGTTCCAAGTACATGTTCATTGATTCCTCCGACAATACTTCCGACGCGCAGCGCGAGGCGGCAAAGGATTTCCTCAACTGGCTTGTACTTGAGGAGGAGGGAAATAAGTTCCTGACTGAGAAGTGCGCGCTTGTTCCGGCGTACAGCAATATCAGCGCAGATTCACTCGATCCACTGTCCAAATCCGTAAAGAAATATGCAGATGAAGGCAAGCTGATCGGCAACTATGATTATCTGCCGGACGACCATTTTTCACGCTGCGGCGCTTCTATCCAGAAATACATGGCAGGGCAGACAGACCGCGCAGGTCTTGCGGCGGAGATAGAGAGCTACTGGTCCTCGACGACACCGGTAGCACAATAAGCAGATTGCTTCTGGCGCCGCTAAGTACAGGCGGCGCCAGAGTGAAAAGGGGGTTAAGCTTATGAATACAAATTCCATGTCCTATAAGTGCAAAAACTTTCTCATGTTTGCCGGTGTGACAACCATTATCTTTGCAGCGGTGGTCATCATACCGTTTCTCTATGGTCTGTACCTGACCTTTACAAGCTGGGATGGTGTCTCTGCAAATAAGCCGTTTGTCGGCATAGCGAACTATCTGTCAACCTTTTCAGATGCTGCCTACTGGCAGGCGCTTGGAAGAACCCTGATTTATTCACTGATTGCAGTGGTTCTGGTCAATGTGGTGGCATTTACACTGGCATTTTTAGTGACCAGCGGTGTGAAGGGGCAGAACTTCTTCCGGGCAGGATTTTTCATACCAAACCTGATTGGCGGTATCGTGCTTGGATATATCTGGAAGTTTGTGTTTAACCGTGCGTTTGTGGCGATTGGAAACGCACTTTCAATAGATGCAATGTCTACTTCATGGCTGGCTACCACAAACGGGGCAATGTTCTGTCTGATCATCGTGTCGGTGTGGCAGTATGCAGGGTATATGATGCTGATCTATGTGGCAGGATTTATGAGTGTGTCGGAAGATGTGCTTGAAGCGGCAAGGATTGACGGCTGTACCAATTTACAATCAATTGTACATATCTCTGTACCGCTTATGGTATCATCTTTTGTACAATGTCTGTTCCTGACAGTGACAAGATGCTTTATGGTGTACGATGTCAACCTGTCACTGACAAACGGAGAACCGTTCAACAGTTCTGTGATGGCGGCAATGCATGTGTACAATCAGGCATTTACATATAAAAATTATGGTACAGGTCAGGCAGAGGCGTTGATATTGTTTATTGTCTGTGCAGTTGTAGGCGTACTTCAGGTATACATTGGTAAGAAAGCGGAGGTGTCAGCGTAATGGATGATTTGAATGCAAAAGCTGCTCGTGACAGAAAAATAAGGCATACAGTTGAAATCGTTGTTTTGATCATATTGTTTTTCTGCTTTATATTTCCGTTTATACTGGTGATCATCAATGTGTTTAAGGTTAAGGCGGATATCACAACAAACCCATTGTCATTGATCGGGGAACATGGATTCACACTGAAAAATTTCCCGGAAGCAATGGAGAAGATGAATTTCTGGCGCTCCTTTGGCAACTCTATGATTGTTACAGTCTCTGCAACTGTTCTCACAATTTTGTTTGCTTCCATGACGGCATTTGTGATTGTGCGCAATAACTGGAAGGCATGCGGAGCGCTGTTTGGATTGATGATCGCATCTATGGTAATACCGTTTCAGGTTCTTATGATTCCGCTGGTATCCCTGTATGGAGGTGTTTTAGGAATTTTGAACCACCGTGCGACACTGATCTTCATGCATGTAGGATTTTCGTTGTCCATGGCGACATTTATGTTCCACGGAGCGATACGGACCAATGTTCCGATTGCGCTGGAGGAGGCAGCCACGATTGACGGATGTACCAAGTGGCAGACTTATTGGAGAATTGTGTTCCCGCTGCTGAAGCCTACGATTGCAACGGTGGCGATCATTGACGCGATGGCGTTCTGGAATGACTACCTGCTTCCAAGCCTCGTGCTGGGCAGAAAAGAATTGTATACGATACCCATCGCGACGCAGATATTCTACGGAACGTATTCTACCGACATTGGCCTTGTCATGGCGGCGCTGCTGCTGGCGATGCTGCCAATCCTGATCCTGTATCTGTTTATGCAGCGTTACATTGTAGAAGGCGTGACAGCAGGTGCGGTAAAATAGGAAATGTTTTCATAATATTGAGTGTGTTGAAACCGGGACGACGGCCTGCTGTTCCGGTTTCATTTTTTAAACTTAGAAAGGCTGGATTACGAAATAGTTATACTAGGAGGAGGTATTTTATGACAAGCCAGACACTGCGCGAGGCGCGCAAGTATGAGGAGACTGTTGAAAAAAGTATTGCGAGGGAGGAACGCCCTGATTTTCATCTGTGCTCGCGGGTTGGGTGGATGAATGACCCGAATGGATTTTCGTATCACAATGGAATGTACCATATGTTTTACCAGTATTATCCCTATGAGTCCAAATGGGGACCGATGCACTGGGGACATGCGGTGAGCCGCGATTTGCTCCACTGGGAACATCTCCCGGCAGCGCTGGCGCCGGACGAGCCTTACGACAGAGACGGGTGCTTTTCGGGAAGTGCGCTGACGCTTCCCGACGGCAGGCAGTTGCTGATGTACACCAGTGTTGTCAAGGAGCGTCAGGAAAATGATACGATTCGTGATATCCAGACACAGAGCCTTGCCATTGGAGACGGAATTGACTATGAAAAGTATGAAAAAAATCCTGTACTTGACGCGGCAGAGCTTCCCGTCGGTGGAAGTAAGTTTGATTTTCGGGACCCGAAAATATGGCGGAATGCGGACGGCACGTACAGTTGCATTGCGGGAAACTGTCTGGCAGACGGAGACGGGCGGATTCTGCTGTTCACCAGCAAGGATGGTTTTCAATGGAAGTTTCGCAGTATACTGGTGTCCAATGATCACCGTTTTGGAAAAATGTGGGAGTGTCCTGATTTTTTTATGCTGAATGGAAAGTGGGTGCTGCTTACCAGTCCGCAGGATATGCTGCCAAAGGGATTTGAGTATCATAATGGCAATGGAACACTCTGTCTCATCGGAACGTTTGATGAGCAGACGGGAACATTTCAGGAGGAGAACAATCAGTCTATTGACTACGGGATTGATTTCTATGCACCTCAGACAGTACTGGCACCGGATGGACGCCGTATCATGATAGGCTGGATGCAGAACTGGGATACTTGCACGATGCGGTCACCTGATGCGCCGTGGATGGGACAGATGAGCCTGCCAAGAGAACTATCAGTCCATGGCGGCAGACTATACCAGACCCCGGTCAGGGAGATTGATGCGATGCGGTGCAACAAGGTTGTGCATAAACAGATTTCTTTTACAGACACGATTCGCTTGGAAGGAATCAAAGGGCGGTGTATTGATATGGAACTGACATTGCGGCGAGGGGATTCGCAGGTGCTTTATCAGAAATTTGCAGTGCGTTTTGCCCAGAATGATACTTATCATACTGCTCTGAGTTTCCGCCCACGGGAGTCTATACTCAAGATAGACAGGAAATTTTCTGGTTCACGCAGGGCAATCATTCACCAGCGGCGCAGTCTTGTAAACAGTACAGATGGCAGCCTGAAGCTGCGTATTATTCTGGACTGCTTCAGTGCAGAGGTATTTGTCAATGATGGGGAGCAGGTTTTGACAGCGACGATGTATACAGATCAAACGGCAGATGGAATTTCATTCTTTGCGGATGGCACCGTAGAGATGGATGTTGTAAAATATGATCTGCTATGAACAGGAGACGTATAAGAATGAAAAACAATCCGCCTGTAGATACTAAGGAAGATTGAGAAGACTTAAAAAGGAGAATACCCCCGCAATGGCAAAGCTATATTTTAATTATGGTACAATGAACAGCTCTAAGACTGCCAATGCACTGATGACTCATTTCAATTATCATGAGGCAGGGCAGCGTGCACTTTTGTGCAAGTCAGAAACAGACACGCGCGATGGTGCGCGGGTGGTTCAGTCAAGAATTGGGCTGAGACAGGAGTGCATTCTGCTCTGTGAACTGATGGAAATGCCGGCGGAGGAAATCAAAACGTATCACTGTATTATCGTAGATGAAGTGCAGTTTGCCACCATAGAGCAGATTGATTTCCTCTCAGACATCGTGGATTTCATGGATGTGCCAGTTGTGTGTTACGGACTCCGCACAGATTTTCAAAACCACCTTTTCCCGGGGAGTGCGCGGCTGATTGCCATTGCGGACACCATCAGGGAAATCAAGACTGTCTGCTGGTGTGGCAAAAAGGCGACCTGCAATGCGCGTGTTTATCAAAATAGCATCGTGCGCAGCGGGGAGCAGGTTCAGCTCGGCGATAATGACAGCTATGTGGCGCTTTGCAGGAAACATTTTAAACTTGGCATGCTGCGTCCTGAAACTGTTTCCGGCTCATGACAGAGTTGTGGTATTCAGGATTGTCTGTGACCTCCTTGTCAAACCACGCAGGCGGGATAAAAGCCTCTGCCATCTCAATATTTGGAAACTCGACCTCTGCCATGACAAGCGGCGCAAAAGGCGGCGCAAAGACATCGAGCTCGATGCAGAGCGCAGGCGCTGCTGTGGGGGTATAGCCGTTTAGAAACTGCGGATTTTCGATGGGAAGGACATATCGTTTCTTGGAGATAATGTTCCCGTCTGCTTTGGTGAGCAGGTGGCGGTATGACGCCTCATCGAGCGGGAGATTGTATTCCTCGCGCGCCATCAGCCCGCTGCCCTTGTATGTCAGATAATATGTGTCATTGGACTTGCGGACGCGCACGACGGGGGCGGTATTTAAGTACGCCTGTTCGATGATTTTGCAGGGATAGCTTTCGAGGTTTTCGGGCAGTTCTTTGATCGTGTATTTCTTTTCTATTTCCATGTTTTTTTCCATGTTTTTCATATTCGTGGAGCTCCTTATTTTTTGGTGTATCTATATTTTTTATATCGTTCTGCTATACTCGGTTAATAAATATCATTGTAACGTATCTGTCTCTTCAATACAATACTTTTCCTGTTAATCCTTAAACTTCACAATATCATTTGGCGTGCAGTTCATTGCACGACATAACTTTTCAAATAAGGATAAAACTCCCTGCATGAAACGCAAGGCAGTTTTGCCGTAAATAGTATACTGACGACAGATGAAATCTGCTGTCAGTATCGCGCCAGCCGTAGCCGCGAAGCGGCATATTTCCTTATGCGGCTGTGTGCATAACCTTATACTGGTGGTCACTCTTTTCGACCGCCAGTATAACGTGAGCAGTGATATGATTCCCCATATTGGGCGTCATGGCAGCGTAGGCGGCATCTGCGATAAAGACCAGCAGAAACACAATACATAACGTCATACGCAGTCCGATGGTCATACGGTGGTAAAGTTTGTTGAAAACAGGCTGGAATACGCAGATCAGCAGGGCGCCGCCTAGGCCAAAGCCAATGCTGCTTGCAAGGCAGATGTGCCCGTCAAGATTACCGATGTGCCCGCTGTAATCCCACCAGCGGATACCCCACTTTCGCTCGAGCCAGACACCCGTCCCGTATTCCAGCGCCGAGCACACGATACCAGAGCACACAAAAACCACGACAGGATGCCGCCGCAGTCTGTGAAACATTAGAATCAGGAGCACACAGCCCACGCCATAGATTGGCAGATAGGGTCCGCGGTAGACACCCCGATTGACAAACGTGTGGTCTGTGATGAGGTAGAGCAGGACTTCCCAGAGCCAGCCGGCAAATGCAGTTGTGAAAAAAAGCAGTGCATAGTAGTCAAATGGATGGATGTTCATTTTCTTTTTCATAATGTGATAGTATTTGTGAAATTTGTGGTGTTATTCACAAAGGACAACTTCCTTTTTTATCTAATTTGTGATATATTGGAAACTGTAAAGTGATACGAACAATATGGGAACAAGAAAATATGGAGGAATACGAGATGGCTGATTTGATGAAACTACAAAACGGAAGTGATATACGCGGGATTGCGTGTGAGGGCGTTGCAGGGGAGGCTGTGAATCTGACCGGGGAGGCGGGAAACCTGATTGGCGGCGGATTTGTCAGATGGCTTGCGGACAAAAAGGGCAAGAGTCCAGATGCGCTCCGCATTGGCATTGGACATGATTCGAGGATTACGGCGGACAGCCTGTTTGCGGCAGCGGCAAAGGGAATCGTGGCAGCCGGGGCAAAAGTGTATGACTGCGGGCTTGTCTCTACCCCCTCAATGTTCATGACGACAGTGTTTGAGGAGTTTGCGTTTGACGGGGCGATTATGATTACCGCAAGCCATCTGCCATTTAACCGAAACGGCTATAAATTTTTTGACAGGGACGGCGGCTTAGAGCATGATGACATCACCAAGATTCTTGAGACGGCATCCGGGCTTACAGAAGTGGATGCAGATTTGTCCGGTGTGGAAAAAGTTGACTCTATTTCTGTATATTGTAGATTTTTGCAGGAGAAGATAAAGAAGAGCATCAATGCAGTATCGTATGACAAACCGCTTGCGGGGCTGCATATCGTTGTGGATACAGGAAACGGCGCCGGCGGCTTTTTTGTGGAAAAGGTGTTGAATCCGCTGGGGGCAGACACCTCAGGCAGCCAGTTTCTGGAGCCGGACGGACATTTTCCAAATCATATACCGAATCCTGAAAATAAGCAGGCAATGGAGGCAATCCGTCAGGCGGTGCTTACAAACAAGGCAGATCTTGGCATTATCTTTGACACCGATGTGGACAGGATGTCGGCAGTGCTGCCAAACGGCGACGAGGTAAACCGCGATGCGATTATTGCGATGATGACAGCGATTATCGCAGAGGATTACCCCGGCGGAACGATCGTGACGGATTCTGTGACCAGCGACAGGCTGACGCGGTTTATAGAAGGCATCGGCATGAAGCATCACCGATATATGAGAGGATATAAGAATGTCATCAATGAGTCTATCCGTCTGAATCAGGCGGGCGTTGTGTCGCCGCTTGCTATCGAGACATCGGGACACGGGGCGCTCAGCGAGAATTATTTCCTCGACGACGGTGCTTATATGGCAGTGAAGCTCTTGATCGCGCTGGCAAAGGCTGCAAAGGAGAACAAGGCGCTCGCTTCCTTTATCGAGAAGCTTGAGAAGGGCTTTGAGGAGAGGGAGTACCGTTTCAAGATACAGGGCGATGATTTTAAGGCATATGGCAGGGAAGCACTGAATACTTTTGAGGAGAGGGCAAAGGAGAGAGGATATCAGATTGCGCCGAATTCCTACGAGGGCATCCGCATCACCTTTGATACGGAGGAGGTGAAAGGCTGGCTGCTGCTGCGCATGTCGCTGCACGATCCCCAGATGCCGCTCAATATCGAGGGCGTTCGCGCCGGAGACTGCGACAGGCTCTTTGAGATTGTGCTGGAACTTCTCGATGGTTATGACAGGCTGGTGATTCCTGCGAAATAAATGAAGGAGACTGGAATGAGAATAGGAATGGGATATGATGTGCACCGTCTGGTGCCAGACAGGGCGCTTGTCATGGGCGGTGTGACGATACCATACAAACTGGGACTTTTGGGACATTCGGATGCGGATGTACTGCTGCATGCGGTCGCGGATGCGCTGCTGGGCGCGGCAGCGCTCGGGGATATCGGAAAGCATTTTCCAGATACAGACCCGGCTTACAAGGGCATTTCGAGCATGGTACTGCTTGAGAAGGTCGGGAAACTGTTAGAGGAAAACATGTTTTATATCGAAAATATCGATGCGACGATCATCGCACAGGCGCCAAAGATGCGTCCCTATATTGACCAGATGCGCGAAAATATCGCTGGGGCGCTGGGCATCTGTATTGAACAGGTCAGTGTGAAGGCGACCACAGAGGAGGGGCTGGGTTTTACAGGAGAGGAAAAAGGCATCTCTGCTCAGGCAGTGTGTATGCTTACAAGTCCGAGGGAGATGGCGACGATGGAGGCATCTACAGAAGTGTCTGCGCGTTCCTGTGAGGACTGTCCGGGATGCAGTGCTGTAAAACACTGATATGAAAAGAGGTACAGTTGGCGTTGAGGATAGATCAGATAATCGGAGAACGGGAAGTCAGGCGGGCGGTGATTGGCAGGATTGAGACGGCATATGACATCGAGATCCTGCAATCAGATCATGACAAGCGCGTCGTGTTTGAGATTCAGAAGGATGAAGTACAATCCATGTTGCAGCTCACGCCCTGTATCGCTGCGATGCGCAGGAATCCGCCAGTCACGGGAGGAGGACGCCTGCCGTGTATGGCGGATATTGAGCGTGTTGGGATGGACTGTATCAGTGCGGCAACCACACAGGAAGCGTACCGCAGGAAGGGGCTTATGAGACGGCTGCTGTCAGGTGCGCTTGATTACCAGAATCAGATGCGGGTGCCGCTCTGCCTTGTGGAGATGGGCAAAACTGCGTTTGCAGCAGATTTTTTCAGCCATTTCGGATTTCATTATATTTATGACCGGCCGCGCTATGAATTAAATACGGAGCGGATTACGGTGGAAATGTTACGGCGTGCAGCAGGGGGCGAATCCGTCGTGCTGGAGGAGCCCAGTGTAACGCTCGAGGTGGTCAGACCAAAAGATCTGCTCTCGCTGGCACATTTCGTCAATGCAAAGCTCTGTAGAAATTATGGGCTGTTTGTGATTCGGAGTGCGGCGTATTATGAAAGTTTCCAGCAGGAGCTGCAACATAACGGCGGATATTTGTTTCAGATTGTGAAGGATGGGGTGCGAAGAGGCTGTTTTGCATGCAGCAGCGCATCCATCCCCGGCATTCAGGAGGTGATTTTTGAGGAGGATACCGACCGTGAGCGATATTTCTGTGTGAGGGAACACAAGCGGCCGGCAGTCATGGCAAGAATCACCAATATGGCTGAAATGCTGGGGCATATCGCTGGAAATGGTAAGATCACGATCGCTATCCGCATTACGGACCCCGTAATTGCAGAGAATGACGGGCTGTTTCGGTGGTATATTGATGTGAACGGCAGCTACATGGAGCGCGTGGAACAGTCTGATGACGGGCAGGATTCCTCCATGCGCCCGGAGGTGACGGCGACGATCGGTGAATTTACAGCATTTATTTTCGAGTATATCCAGTTGAAACGAAATGTGAAATTTGATAGTATATATCTGTCTGGTCCTATTTGGATGAATGATCGGTATAAATAAGGAGGGAACGCATATGTCACTTGTAACAACACCGCATATCAATGCGGACAAAGATGCTTTTGCCAAGACTGTACTGATGCCGGGAGATCCGCTGCGGTCGAAGTTTATCGCAGAAAATTTTCTCGAGAATGCAGTTCTGGTCAACAATATCAGAGGCATACAGGGATACACGGGGACTTACAAAGGCACGCGGGTCAGCGTGATGGCAAGCGGTATGGGAATGCCGACGATCGGTATTTATTCCTATGAGCTGTTCCACTTTTTTGACGTGGAGAACATTATGCGCATTGGCTCGACGGGTGCGATGCAGGAGCATGTGAAAGTGCGTGATATCGTGTTTGGCATGGGCGCCTGCACCAATTCAAACTATGCAAACCAGTACCAGCTTGGCGGTACCTTTGCCCCGATTGCAAGCTATGGACTGTTAAAGGAAGCGATCGCGCAGGCAGAGCAGCTTGGCGCGCGCTATCATGTGGGCAATATCCTGTCATCGGATACCTTTTATGATGACAACAAAGCAGCCAATGAGGGCTGGCAGAAGATGGGGGTTCTCTGTGTGGAGATGGAGGCGGCTGCACTGTACATGAATGCAGCGCGGTGCGGGAAAAATGCGCTTGCCATGTTCACTGTCTCCGACAGTCTTGTGACAGGCGAGGCGACCACCGCCGAGGAGCGCCAGAACTCGTTTACACAGATGATGGAAATCGCACTGAACACCGCAGTGCATTCTGAATAATATAGTATAAAAAGACATACAGACAGGCGAGGCGGAGGCACAAAATGGGATTTATAAAAAACGTGAGAAATGAAATCAGGGTCATCAGGGAGCGCGACCCGGCGATCCATTCCAATATGGAAGTGTTTTTGTACCCCAGTTTTAAGGTAATGCTGCATTACAGGGTGGCACATAAGCTGTACAAGAACGGACACTATTTCCTTGCAAGGTGGATTTCCCAGCGCGCGGTCAGAAAAACCGGCATCGAGATTCATCCCGGTGCGCAGATTGGTGAAAACTTTTTTATAGATCATGGGAATGGTGTCATCATTGGTGAGACTGCGGTCGTCGGCAACAATGTGACGCTCTATCAGGGGGTTACGCTGGGCGGTACAGGCAAAGAACACGGGAAGCGCCACCCGACGGTCGGCGACAATGTGATGATCAGCGCCGGCGCCAAGATTATAGGCTCTTTTCGGATTGGTGAAAATTCCAAGATCGGGGCAGGCAGTGTCGTGATTGAGGAGGTACCGCCAAACTGTACGGTGGTGGGTGTGCCCGGACGAATCGTGCGGCGCAATAACCAGCGTCTGTGCCGGGAGGAAATGAACCAAGTGGACCTTCCCGACCCTGTAAATGAGGATATCAGGGGCTTGCAGCGCGCAAACAGTGAGATGACCAACCGGATTCTGGAATTAGAACGTCAGATAAAACAGCTTCAAAAGGGGCTGGACAAAGAAAATACATAGTAATCGGCTTTTGGAGGGTTTGAGAGAAGATGGAAAACAAAGTATCGTTTTACAATACACTGACAAGGAAGGTAGAGCGCTTTATTCCAAATGAGGATGGCAAAGTAGCGATGTATACCTGTGGACCTACCGTGTATCACTACGCACATATTGGGAATCTGAGAAGCTATATCATGGAAGATCTGCTCGAAAAGACGCTCCGCTATGTGGGATATGATGTCAAGCGCGTCATGAATATCACAGATGTGGGACATCTGTCGAGCGATGCGGATACCGGCGAGGACAAGATGCTCAAGGGTGCGAAGAGAGAACACAAGACGGTGATGGAGATTGCAAAGTTTTATACGGATGCTTTTTTTGACGACTGCGCAAAGCTCAATATCAAGACGCCCGATGTGGTGGAGCCTGCCACCAACTGTATTTCGGAGTTCATCCAGATGATCGAGACGCTGATGCAGAAGGAGTATGCGTATGAGAGCGGCGGAAATATCTACTTCGACACCTCAAAACTCGATGAGTATTATGTCTTTTCCAGCCAGAGTGAGAAGGAGCTTCTGGTCGGCGTGCGCGATGATGTGGAGGAGGATGCGAACAAACGAAACAAGAGCGACTTCGTGTTGTGGTTTACAAAGTCAAAGTTTGACGATCAGGAGCTCAAGTGGGAGAGTCCGTGGGGTGTTGGCTACCCGGGCTGGCATATTGAATGTTCCTGCATCAGCATGAAACATTTAGGTGAATGGATGGATATCCACTGCGGCGGTGTGGACAATATTTTTCCGCACCACACAAACGAGATTGCACAGAGTGAGGCGTATCTGGGGCATAAGTGGTGTAACTATTGGTTCCATGTGCACCATCTGACAGACAAATCGGGGAAGATGAGCAAGTCCAAAGGCGATTTTCTCACGGTATCCCTGCTTGAGTCCAAGGGATATGACCCAGTTGTATACCGCTTTTTCTGCCTGCAGTCTCATTACCGCAAACCGCTGGAATTTTCGTATGAAGTGCTGGACAATATGAGCGCCGCATACGACAAGCTGGTGAAGCGGGTCGGCACACTGGACAGGACAGGCACGCCGGACAAGGAAAAAATGGCATCCTACAGGGCAAAATTTGAGGCGGCGCTGTGTGATGATCTCAATTCGTCTATGGCAGTCACAGTACTGTATGATATGCTCAAGGACGATATGACAGAAGTGACCAAATATGCGCTGGCAGAGAGCTTTGATGAGGTGCTCTCGCTGAATCTGACGACGGCACATGCCATGCGGGAGGCAGAGAATAAGGTGGACGCTGGACTGGAACAGTATGTGCTTGCCAAGATTGAAGAGAGAACAGCAGCCAAGAAGGAGAAGGACTTTGCAAAGGCGGATGCCATCCGCAATGAACTGCTGGAGAAGGGGATTATCCTAGAGGACACACGCGAGGGAGTGAAATGGAAAAAAGCTTGAAGCAATGCAGTATGCTCTCGCAGATACACTCTGTGTTTGGCGGCGGAGAAGTGGATATCAGAACCTATTCGCCCCTCACGCTGGCATATGTCGGGGATGCGGTCTATGAGATTATAATACGCACACTGATCGTCGAGAAAGGGCAGCGCGCAGCAAATACACTGCACAGACATACGACCAAACTTGTCTGTGCACAGACACAGGCGAAGCTGATTGACGCAGTCTACGAAAGTCTGTCTGAGGAGGAGCAGGAGATTTACAGGCGTGGGAAAAATACAAAACTTCATTCGGCTGCCAAGAATGCGAGCCTCTCTGATTACCGCAAGGCAACAGGATTTGAGGCGCTCTGCGGCTATCTTTTTCTGACAGATGATGCAGAGAGAGCAATGCAGATTGTTAGACAGGCGCTCGAAGCGTTGCAAATGGAACTGTGAGAAAGGGTAATGAGATTCATATGAGGTACGAGGAATCAGTCATAGAGGGAAGGAATGCAGTGATCGAGGCATTCCGCGCAGGAAAGGCGATCGACAAGCTTTTTATACTAGATGGTGCGCAGGATGGTCCGATACAGACGATCAAAAGAGAGGCAAAAAAGCGTGATACCATGATAAAGTTTGTCACGAGGGAACGGTTAGACCAATTAAGCCAGACGGGGAAGCATCAGGGCGTGATCGCGTATGCGGCGGCGTACACGTATGCAGAAGTGGAGGATATTCTCGCTGCTGCCCGCAGCAAGAAGGAAGCGCCGTTTGTATTTCTGCTGGATAATATAGAGGACCCGCATAATCTGGGCGCGATTATAAGGACAGCAAATCTTGCGGGGGCACATGGGGTTATCATACCCAAAAACAGGGCGGCAGGACTGACCGCCGCGGTAGCAAGGACATCTGCGGGCGCGCTGAACTACACGCCGGTCGCCAGAGTTACAAATCTTGCACAGACAATGGAGGCACTCAAGAAAGAAGGTCTGTGGTTTGTCTGTGCAGATATGGACGGGACAACGATGTACCAGCTTGACCTCACAGGGCCGATTGGGCTTGTTATTGGCAATGAGGGGGACGGCGTGGGCAGACTGATCCGCGAAAAGTGTGATTTCGTGGCATCCATTCCAATGAAGGGCGATATTGACTCCTTAAATGCTTCTGTTGCGGCGGGTGTGCTTGCGTATGAGATTGTCAGACAGCGGATGCCATAAGGAGGGGTAGGACAGGCTATGCCAGACATATATGCAGCGTTTACAGATGAGGCTCTGATCGACAGGCTGAGAGACGGAGATGCACAGATTACGGATTATATTATGAATAAGTACAAAAATCTGGTGCGGAAAAAAGCAAAATCCATGTATATCCTCGGCGCTGATAATGACGATCTGATACAGGAGGGTATGATCGGGCTGTTCAAGGCAGTCCGGGATTACGATGCGGGGAGAGATGCCAGTTTCTACACTTTTGCAGACCTGTGTATCTCGCGGCAGATGTACAATGCGGTGCAGGCATCGCGCAGGGAAAAACATGCACCGCTCAATACATATATTTCGCTGTATGCCGATATGACAGAGGCGGAGGGTGATGGCGGCATGAAACTGCTCAACACCATTGCGTCAGCAGTGGAGACAAATCCCGAACAGCTCATGATCGACCGGGAAAATGTGGCGGATATCGAGGCGATGATCGAGAAGGAACTGAGCAGCTTTGAGAAGCAGGTGCTGGATTTGTATCTGACAGGGATGAGCTACTCGCAGATCGCGCGGGTGTTGTCAAGAGATGAGAAATCTACAGACAATGCATTACAGAGACTGAAATCAAAACTCAGAAAAGCAGTAAACAAGAAAAGTGAATATAGGAAATTGACCAACATTTGAGGGATGTGATTGCAGATGAAAAAGAAAAAGAACTTGATGATTCAAAAACCGAAAATGTTAATTGTGGAAGATAAGGCTGTCAACCGATTTGTTTTAAAGAGTATTTTTGAGGAGGACTACACGATTGCTGAATGTCCTGACGGCAGGGCAGCGATCGAGATCTTAGGGGAGGAGCGCGATGCTGTGGCGGTCGTGCTGCTCGACATTGTGATGCCTGTATGTGATGGATTTGCAGTACTCGAATACATGAAAAAGACAGCGCTTGACACAGTGCCGGTAATACTCATAAGCTCCAATGTGGATGACAACAATATCCAAAAAGCATATGAATATGATGTTGTGGACTATATCCAGAAACCATTTCAGGAGAATGTCGTCCGGCAGCGCGTACAGAGAGTTGTGGCGTTATATCAAAGCAAAAGAGAAAAGGATACCTACGAGCAGGCATAATAAGTGTAAGCGCATGCAGATCAGGGATTAAAGAAGAAAGGGATAGGGAATGAAAAATTTGAATATGAATAAGAAGATCAATCATCGTGTGAAAGCGGCAGCAAAAAAGATGACTGCCCTCATGCTTGCGGCGGCGCTTGCTGTGATGCCCGTAAGCGGACTGTCTGTCTTGGAAGTGCAGGCAGATGAAGCACTCCCCGGCATGGTCCGAAGTGTCTATACAAACGAGTGGATTCCCGCAGAACAGTCTGTGCTCAGACCCATCGCGGTCATGATGCCGACGGACAAGATCGCACAGCCCTCCTATGGCATCAGCAGTGCGGACGTGCTGTATGAGATTATGGAAGAGGGAGAGATTTCCCGCCAGATGGCTGTGATCAGCAACTGGACAGGGCTGTCAAAGATTGGCAATGTCAGGAGCTGTAGAGCGTACTATCTGCCAGAGGCGACAGAGTGGGACCCGATTCTGGTTCACTTTGGCGGCGTCTTTTATATGAAGGACCGCATCACAGCGCCAGATATCAATAATATCTCAGGCACAAACCAGTATGGTGTAGGCGGCGGTGCGCCCGGCTCTGGTGCATTTTTCAGGACTTCTGACAAAAAGGCGCCGCACAATGCATACACGAGTGCATCCGGCGTGATCAATGCCTGTGCGGAGCTTGGCTATTCTCTGAATATCCGTGAGGGGTTCTACAATGTAAAGCATTTTACCTTTGCGGAGGGTGTGAATACTTTAGAGCAGTACGGTGCGGCAGCACCCGCGGCAAATGTGATTGATCTCTCACAGGTTTTTCCCTATACAAAGAGTGCTTTCACCTACAATCCCGCAGACGGCATGTACTATAAATCAATTCATGGAAAAGCACAGACAGACGGTTTGAATGGCGGGCAGCTCAAATTTGCCAATGTGATTGTACAGAACACCAAATGGTGCAGGCTTGACGACAAAGGGTATCTGTATTTCCAGAATATTGACAACACCGAGGACGGATACTATTTTACCAAAGGGAAATGTATCCATGTGACATGGCAGAAGACAGGCGAGTACACACCGACTGTATATTATGATGATTTGGGCAATGAGATACAGCTCAACGAGGGAAAGACCTATATCGCTGTGGCACAGACGGGCAGACCAGTGGTATTTCATTAGTTGGATTTTGAGAGGAAGGATATGGTAAAAGATGAAATGTGAAACAATTCCAGTAACAGTTGGCGGCACAGTGCAGGCGAAGCTGTCCCTTTATATACAGGAAGATTATCCAGAGACCTACGGTGAGCGGAAGCGCCCGCTTGTCTTAATCTGTCCGGGCGGCGGTTATCATATGGTGTCTGTCCGGGAGGGGGAGCCTGTTGCGCTCCACTTCCTGACAGCGGGATGCCATGCGGCGGTACTCTGGTATGACACCGCAGATCAGGACGCAGAATATCCTCAGGAGCTGGTAGAACTGGCGTGGTCCGTGGCATACATCAGAGCGCGCGCAGACCAGTATGCGGTTGATAAGGACAAAATCATCGTCGCAGGATTTTCAGCAGGCGCGCATCTTGCGGCGAGTCTGGGGTGCTTTTGGGACAAGGACTGGCTGGAACAAAAGATGCAGATGGCAAAGACGTGCTATCAGCCAAACGGTCTGATTCTCGCATACCCAGTGATTACTTCCGGTGAATTTGCGCACAGGGACAGCATTGTGAATCTGATGGGCACAAAGGCGGACGCGGCGTTAGAGCAGGAACTGGGCTTGGAAACACAAGTGACAGATAAAGTGCCGCCGGTATTTATGTGGCATACCTTTGAGGATGATGTGGTTCCGCTTGAAAATTCCCTGTTGTTTGCAGGTGCTCTCAAAAAAGCGGGCGTTCACTTTGAGTATCATGTATTTCCGCATGGCGGCCATGGGTATTCTCTTGCCACGGCAGAGACACAGGAGAAGGGCGGCAATGAAGTTGAGCCGCAGTGTGAACAGTGGATCGCGCTGTGCAAGAACTGGATTGCGCATTGTTTTAGATAAAAAAAGACACAAAAACATGGAAGCCTGATTGCTCAGGCTTCCTGTCTGTGTAAAAGGGGAATTCTTCCGGAATTGCTAATTAGCAAGTCTAACATCTCTGCTAAACATAATATAACTATACAACGAAACAAGCCTTTTTTCTATAACTATATTGTAAAATACTAGCAATATATTATCCAAAATCTCAACGCCGGCACAACGGCTCAAAAATTGTCTTTCTGCCAATATATCCCATAATTCTGACAAACACAATACCAATCAGGGCACCGCAGCTGTCAATCAGTACATCGCGCGCGGAACATCCCCGCCCCCGGACAAAGTACTGGTGAAATTCGTCAAGGGCGGCAAAGCCGACACAGAGGATGCCCGCAGTGAGCACGAGCCATAGGCCGCGGATACCATACACATACAATGGCACTGCAACCGAGACTGCGAGCAGGAAATATTCTGAGAAATGTGCAAGCTTGCGGACATAGTAATGAATTTTTCTGATACAGCGCGAGATCTGCTTGTCCGTCAGCTCCAAATCAAGTGCATTGTCTGCCATAGATACAGCCTTGTATGTCACTTTATAGCTCAGGTTCGAGCTGGTGGTGCCATCCTGTGCGGAAAAAGAGAAAATGATGTACATCATCAGCAGTGCGGGAATAAAGGACAAGGGCTTTAATATAAAACGCAGTATAAACTTCATAATGATTCTCCCAGCAAAAAGATATCCTTATCTTAACCAGAAAACCTTGGAATAAGCAAGAAA
>VSNR01000030.1:0-11692 GCA_009774345.1 Lachnospiraceae bacterium
CCCTATAACTGTCCCCATGGCAGACAAACCATTATTTCGATGTCAAAGTATGAGATTGAGAAAAAGTTTAAACGAATTATCTAAATATATAGGGAAGGGTATCATGAATTATAATAAAAATATATTCGAGGAACTGAAAAAGAACAGACACAAG
Organism: Lachnospiraceae bacterium; assembly: GCA_009774345.1. Classification (GTDB taxonomy): domain Bacteria; phylum Bacillota; class Clostridia; order Lachnospirales; family Lachnospiraceae; genus COE1. Next base: position 155 of record VSNR01000030.1, read on the forward strand.
ACGCCTGTCCAAAAAGAATTAGAACGCCTTGAGCGCGAGGAACAGAAGCTTGAAAAACAGGCTGTGGAGTATCATGCTGCCAAATGGAAAGAAACGCTCGAGCAGAAAATTCCGCCCAGAGTATACGAAAACCTCCAAAAAGCATTTTGCATGGCATTTGAAGTGATTTTTGAAAAAGGAACGGCTGTCATCGAAAAAACATATGCCCGTGAGTCCATTGAGAAAGATTTTCAGGTGCATGATTTCGCGATGAATCTAAAAGGTGGAAAGAAAGAGCTCCGCCAGCTAAAATCAGATGTCAGCCGCACAGCGATGATCAATATGGCAGTCAGCACTGTGGAGGGCATTGGTCTGGGGGTACTAGGCATCGGTCTGCCAGATATTGTGTTGTTTCTGTCAGTCATTCTCAAGGGAACATATGAGACAGCACTCCAATATGGATTTGCCTATGACACACCCGAGGAGCGGTGGTATATCCTGAAGCTTCTGGAGACGGCAATGTCGAAGGGCGGGCAATGGGTAGAATGCAATGCGGCAGTGGACCGTTGTCTCACACAGCCCGTTCAGGAGACAGCACTTTCAGCGCAGATCAAAAGTACAGCGGACGCCTTCGCAGTGGATATGCTGCTTGCGAAGTTCATACAGGGGCTTCCTGTTGCCGGAATCTTGGGCGGCATCAGCAATCCGGTGTACTATAGGCGCATTATGAATTATGTCCAGTTAAAATACCGCAAACGTTATCTGCTCTTAAAATCGTAGCTGTAATATTTACTGGCGGTCGAAAAGACTGACCACCAGTATAATGTGATGCGCACAGCCGCATAAGGAAATATGCCGCTTCGCGGCTGCGGCTGGCGCAATACTCACGGCAGATCTTATCTGTCGTGAGTATATATTATAATAGAAAGGATATCGCCCGGATATGCTGCAATCAACAAATCCATTGATCATATTGACCGGCCCGACCGCGGCTGGAAAGACCAAGCTCTCCATAGCGCTTGCAAAAGCTGTCAACGGTGAGATTATATCTGCCGATTCCATGCAGGTATACAGACATATGAATATCGGTTCTGCCAAAATCCAGCCGGAGGAAATGCAGGGAGTGAAGCATTATCTTGTCGATCTTCTGGAACCAACACAGGATTTTAATATCTTTCTTTTTCAAAAACTGGCGAAGCAGGCAATCGCAGAAATCTACGCAAAAGGAAAAATTCCGATACTTGTTGGCGGCACAGGCTTCTATATCCAGTCCGTGCTCTACGATATAGATTTTAAAGAAAGCGCGGAGGACACAGCACTCAGGGCAGAATTAGAACAGTTAGCGCACAAGAAGGGCGCAGCGTTTTTGCATGATCTATTAAAAGAATGCGACCCGGCGGCAGCACAGGAAATTCATGAAAACAACATCAAGCGCGTGATACGCGCCATAGAGTTTTACCGTCAGACAGGCAGAAGAATTTCTGAGCATAATGCGGCGGAGCGGGAGAAAAAACCAGCATATGATGCCCGTTATTTTGTGCTTACAGACCAGCGGGACAAACTGTACGAGACGATCGACAGACGGGTGGACAGCATGATGGCAGAAGGGTTGGTCGATGAAGTAAAGATGCTGATGAATATGGGATGCAGACGTGACTCGACAGCCATGCAGGGACTTGGCTATAAAGAGATCATCTCGTATCTGGCAGGAGAGATCTCACTCGAGGAGGCAGTCTATATCATCAAGCGTGACACGCGCCATTTTGCCAAGCGCCAGCTCACATGGTTTCGCAGGGAGCGCAATGTCATCTGGATAGAAAAGGATAAATTTGCATATGATGACAAAAAAATGTTACACTATATAGAAACGCAGTTATTTAATATGGAAGGAACTAAGAAAAAATGATGGAAACAACAAATGAAGACAGACACACCGCACAATCCATGTATCGCCATCTCGGTATTTCAGATCAAGTCTATCAGTTCAGCAAAGGGATTTTAGACCAGTTACAGACGCGTTTTGAAGAGATTGACCAGACCGCGGAGTACAACCAGCTCAAAGTGCTCAAGGCAATGCAGGACAATAAGGTCAGTGAAGCATGTCTGCTTGGAACCACCGGCTACGGCTATAACGACCTTGGCAGGGAGACACTAGAGGCAGTGTACGCATCCCTTTTTCATACGGAGGATGCACTGGTCCGCCCGCAGATCACGTGCGGGACACATGCGCTGGCTTTGGCTCTGATGAGCAATTTGCGCCCCGGAGACGAACTTTTATCGCCGGTTGGCAAGCCCTATGACACGCTTGAGGAAGTGATTGGCATCCGCCCGTCGAAGGGGTCGCTTGCAGAGTATGGCATTTCATACAGACAGGTCGATTTGCTCCCGGACGGCAGTTTTGATTATGAGAACATCCAAAAGGCGGTCAATGACAAAACAAAGCTTGTCACCATACAGCGCTCGAAAGGATACCAGACCAGACCGACCTTATCTGTCACAAGAATCGGGGAGCTGATTTCGTTTATCAAGGCGATAAAGCCGGATGTGATCTGTATGGTAGACAACTGTTATGGGGAGTTTGTAGAATGCATTGAACCGACAGACGCAGGAGCGGACATGGTGGTCGGCTCGCTTATTAAAAATCCCGGCGGCGGACTGGCGCCGATTGGCGGCTATATCGCCGGAAGGAAAGCGTGTGTTGAAAATGCCGCATACAGACTGACCTCGCCCGGACTTGGCAAAGAAGTGGGCGCTTCGCTTGGTATCCTGCGGGATTTTTATCACGGGTTATTTCTGGCTCCTACAGTGACAGCCGGAGCATTAAAGGGCGCCGTGTTTGCGGCAAATCTCTATGAAAAGCTGGGATTTAAGGTAGTTCCGAACAGCACAGAGTCAAGACATGACATTATACAGGCGGTTGAGTTTGGAACCGCGGAGGGGGTCATTGCATTCTGCAAAGGAATACAGGCGGCAGCGCCCGTTGACAGCTTTGTCACCCCGGAACCGTGGGATATGCCCGGTTATGATGCACAGGTCATCATGGCTGCGGGTGCATTTGTCTCTGGCTCCTCTATTGAACTTAGCGCAGACGGGCCGGTCAAGCCCCCCTATGCCGTTTATTTTCAAGGCGGACTGACCTTTGAGCACGCCCGCTTTGGTATTATGAAAACACTGCAAAGCCTAGTCGATGCAGGTATTGTAAAGCTAAAATTTTCCTAAACTGGAAATATGTCGAAAAAAAACTAATCTTTTTTATGTACAGACGCAGGCTGGTGTGGTAAGATAACTAAGAAAGCTGGGATTTTCTCAGCCAAGATCGTCTTTGGGACGATATACTGCGCTTAATTATGGAGAGCAAGGCGTAAATACATGAGTCTTTTAAAAGAATTATATGCAAAGGATGAGCTGCCTTATGATAAGTTTATGAGGCTTGGACCGGATTGTCTTTCGGATGCCGAGCTTCTTGCTATCATGCTCAGAACCGGAACGAGGGAGAGAACACCGATCGAACTTGGAAGAGATGTCCTCAAGCTTGCCGGCGAGGGCATGGGACTTTTGGGTCTGTATCATTTTGATATCAGGGAGCTTATGCAGATCCCGGGTATCGGAGAAGTGAAGGCAGTACAGCTGCTGTGCATTGCCGAGATTGCCAAGCGCACTTCGAATATGCAGGCAAGACCGGATTTGACCTTTGACAAGCCTGAGACAGTGGCAGCTTATTATATGGAACGGATGCGCCATAGAGACACAGAACAGCTTTTGTTGGTGCTTCTGGATGCCAAGCGGCATATTGTGAATGAGTCTGTACTATCGACAGGGACTTTTAATTCGACATTGATCTCGCCGAGAGATATCTGTATCAGGGCAATGCGCAATGAGGCATCCTATATCGTGATTCTGCACAATCACCCCAGCGGTGATCCGACGCCCAGCAGGCAGGATGTGCTGGTGACACAGAAGATAAAGGAAGTATCCGATTTAGTTGAAATTCCATTGCTGGACCATATCATTATTGGAGATAACAGATATACCAGTTTTATTCAAAAAGGACTTTTATGAGGAAAGGAGTTGTTATGTTGGCTAACAACGCATTTGGTATCGACTTAGGTACCAGAACAATTAAGATTTACAACGCTCACAGTGACAATGTCATTGTCGAGAAAAATATGATCGCGATCGAGGATAAGAAAAATTTATTTGCATATGGTGATTCGGCATTTGAAATGTTTGAGAAAGCGCCATCCAATATTGAAATCTCATATCCGCTCTGCAATGGTGTCATTGCGGATATTAAAAATATGCAGCTGATTCTCAAGAATTTTATACTGGACTGCAACAAGGGGGCTGTGAAGCCTGCGGAATTTTATATTGCAGTTCCCTCTGATATCACAGAGGTGGAGAAGAGGGCTTTTTCCGATCTGGTGAAGGATGCCAACATCAAGGCAAAGAAAATCCTGCGCGTTGAGAAGGCAGTCGCAGACGGACTTGGACTTGACATTGATGTCAAGAATGCACAGGGGATTCTTGTCGTGAATGTTGGATTCCACACGACAGAGATCTCGATTCTCTCACTGGGCGGCATCGTGCTCAGCCGCCTGATCAAGGTAGGCGGACAGAAATTTGATGAGTCTATCAAAAATGCGATCCGCAAAGAATTCAGCCTGATTGTTGGCAGCAAGACCGCAGAAAATGTCAAGATTGATCTGCGCGAGCTTGAGGCGGATGAGAGAAAGGCGGTTGTGTACGGCAGAGATATTGTGACAGGGCTTCCTATGGAGAAGGAGATCCCGACGGATTTAGTGAGCGAGAGCATGCTTGAAAACTTTAATGTGATTATTGACAATATCCGGGTGATTTTGGAACGGACTCCGCCAGAGCTTTCAGCAGATATTTTCCGCAGGGGCATCTATCTGACAGGGGGCGCATCACAGGTCGTGCACTTGGCAGAATTGATCGCAAAGGGAACGGGTCTGAAGGTCAATGTGAGTGAGAATCCAGTGTCCGGTGTCGCGCTTGGTCTTGCGAAGATCATCAAGGATGATAACTATAAATCCGTTGCATATTTAGAAGGAATGGGGCGCTAGTATTCATGAGTCCGGTGACAAAGCGAAAAAAGGATAAGTTCTCTATTCCAAGCAAATATTTGTTGTTGATCTTAACCTGTGTCTGTGTGGCACTCATGGCAGTCACCTTTTTTACAGATTATTCCGCGACGCCTTTGAATAAATTGGTGGGCTATGTCGTTGTTCCGTTTCAGGATGGCGTCAGCCGTATCGGCACTTGGATATCTGTTCGTATGGACGAGCTTGGAGAATTGAGAATCATATTAGAGGAAAATCAGAAACTCAAAGAGCAGATAGACGAGCTGACCGTCCAAAATACACAGCTTCAGCAGGATAAATACGAACTGAACAATCTTCGCGAGCTGTACAAGCTCGATGAACAGTACAGCGGTTATGAAAAAGTAGGCGCCAGAATCATTGCCAGAGACAGTGGAAACTGGTTTCATGCATTTACGATCAACAAAGGGACTGATGACGGGCTTGCAGTCGATATGAATGTGATCGCCGGCGGAGGACTGGTGGGAAGGATTGTCGAGATCGGCTCAAACTGGGCAAAGGTGAATGCGATTATCAACGATAATTCAAATGTCAGCGGTATGGTGCTTGCAAGCTCTGATAATCTGATGGTCAGAGGCTCCCTACAGCTTATGGCGGAAGGTGTGATTGGTTTTGGACAGCTCAACGATTCACAAAATACTGTAGAGGTGGGGGATAAGGTGGTCACTTCGAATATCAGTGACAAATACCTGCCAAGCATTTTGATAGGATATATCAGTGAGATCACACAGGATACAAACAATATCACGAAGTCTGGAAAAATCACACCGGCGGTTGACTTTGAACATCTTGAGGAGGTGCTTGTCATCTTAAAGACCAAGCAGCAGATAGGGGATTAGCAGGTTCATGAAGAGAAATATCATATTATTTTTTATTATATTATGTGGATTTGTGCTTCAGACAACACTCTTTCAGGCACTCAGTTTCGGTGGAATATCCCCCAATATTCTGATTATCATTACCGTGTCTTATGGGTTTATGTACGGGAAAAAATGCGGCATGGTCACAGGGTTTCTATGTGGGCTGCTGATGGATGTATTTTATGGAGATGTCCTTGGGTTTTATGCGCTGGTCTACTTGTACATAGGAGCTGCAAACGGGGTGTTTCACAGCATTTTTTATCAGGATGATATCAAGCTGCCGCTGGTATTGATACTGGCAAGTGACTTTGTGTATTCCTTTACCTGCTATGTATTGCTGTACCTTTTGAGGAGCAGGTTTGATTTCATTTTTTATCTGAAACATGTTATACTGCCGGAGATTGTCTATACAATCTTTGTTACAGTGTTTATATATCCATGTATTTTGTTGCTGAACAGGACAATAGAAGAGATCGAAAGAGGTGACAATAAGGTTGTTTAAAAGGATTGGTGAGAGCCTGTTTAATCTGCTTACTTCCAGACTGCTGTTACTGTTTATCATTTTTACAGCGATGGGTGCAGTCTTGGTGTACAGGCTGTTTGACTTACAGATTGTTAACGGAGAATCGTATTTGGACAACTTTCGCCTGATGATAGAAAAAGTCAAGACATTAGAGGGGACACGCGGCAATATCTATGACAGAAATGGCAATCTGCTTGCCTACAATGAGCTGGCGTATTCTGTGACCATCGAGGATGTGTACGAGACGTCCGGCAAAAACGAGAATCTCAATGCGACACTCTATAAGCTGATTCATATGATTGAAGACAACGGCGATACAATTATTAGCGATTTCAATATTATATTAAATGAAAACAACGACTATGAGTTTACAGTCGAGGGAACGCGGCTTCTGAGGTTCAAGGCGGACGTGTACAGCATACGTACTATCGACAGCTCAGATTTTAAATATTATATGAAAAATGCCTCAGCGCAGGAAATCATAGACTATCTTGCCACGCGCTTTAAGATCGGCGCGTATCATGAGGAGGCGGACGGGGAGGAAGAATTTTATCCGGGAGAAGGCTATACGAAGCGGGAGACTTTGCAGCTGGTGACACTTCGGTATCAGATGAGCTTATACAGCTTTCAGAAGTATATTCCCACGACAGTCGCCACAGACGTATCTCTTGAAACGGTCGCAGTGATCATGGAGAATGCGCCTGATTTACAGGGAGTTGCCATTGAGGAGGACATGATTCGGAAATATAACTATCCGTTTTACTTCTCACACATCCTTGGCTATACAGGCAAAATCTCGTCGGAGGAGCTGGCGTCACTCTCAGAGCAGGATGACAGCTACACCATGAATGATACGGTCGGAAAGGGCGGCATCGAGCAGGTTATGGAGCTTGAACTCCAAGGGGAGAAAGGTTCCGAGACCATTTATGTAGACAACATGGGAAAGGTGATCAACACGACAGACCATGTGGATGCACAGGCTGGAAATGATGTGTACCTTACGCTGGACAAAGATTTGCAGGTGGCAATCTATAATATTCTGGAACAGAAAATAGCCGGCATCCTCGTTGCCAAAACCAGAAATATTTACAACTATGACCCACTGAAATCAGCGTCCCGCCAAGACATTATCATCCCCATTGACAATGTTTATTTTGCACTTTTTGACAATAATGTCATAGATATGAATCATTTCACGGATGAGAATGCCTACGATACCGAAAAGGAAGTCTATCAGATTTTTCAGGAAAAACAGCGAAACGTCCTGGCGACACTACAGGAAGAACTCTCTGTCACAAAGACGCCCTATGATAAGCTGACAAAGGAATACAAAAATTACGAAAGCTATATTGTCTCCATGCTCACAGACAAAGGGGTTCTGATGAGCTCTGCCATCAACAGAGAGGATCCCACGTACATTGCGTGGACGACAGATGAGGTCATAAGCCTGAATGAGTATCTGACTTATGCCATCTCACAAAACTGGATTGACATCACCAAGCTGTCTGTCCAGTCACAGTATTCTGATTCGACAGAAGTGCTAAACAGCGTGATACAATATATTCTTGAAAATCTTCAGGACAATACCAGATTTTCGAAGAAAATGTATAAATATATGATCAGTGACCAGACCATCACAGGCAGACAGGTATGTATGCTGCTATGGGAACAAGATCTGATCACCGTCGAGGAGAGCAAGATCAACGCACTGAAAAATGGCTCTACCAACGCCTATAATTTTATACTGGAAATGATACAGACCCTACAGATCACCCCTGCGCAGCTGGCGCTTGATCCCTGCTCAGGCTCCTGTGTTGTGACAGATGTCCAGACCGGGGAAGTGCGCGCACTGGTCTCTTATCCGGGATATGATATCAATAAACTTGCAAACGGCGTGGATGCAGCGTATTTTGCAAAGCTACAGGCAGATTTATCTGTGCCGCAGTGGAGCGCTGCCACCCAGCAGGAGACAGCGCCGGGTTCTACTTTTAAGATGGTGTCCGCCGTCGCTGCAATGCAGGAAGGCGTTGTTTCATCGTTGAGCGAGACGATCTTTTGCAGCGGAATCTTTGATAAACTTGATCCGCCAAGCCGCTGCTGGTCTTCCGCCGGACATGGAAATATGAACCTGTCCAACGCAATCGCAAATTCGTGCAATGTGTTCTTTTATGAAGTGGGCTACCGGCTCGCGCAGGATGGAACTGGCTATAACAGCGAATACGGATTGTCAAGGCTTGGAAAATATGCAGATTTATTTGGACTTACAGAGAAATCAGGAATAGAGATCACAGAATCGGACCCTCATTTCTCCGATGAGACAATTGTCACCTCCACCATCGGACAAGGGTCTAACAACTACACGACGGTGGGGCTTTCGAGATATGTGACGGCAGTTGCAAACAGCGGTACCGTATTTAATCTGAGTATTTTAGATAAGCTGACAGATGCCAAAGGGCAGCTTGTCAAGGATTACACGCCGGAGGTTCGAAACACGATTGACATCGACAGCAGTATATGGGATGCCATTCATACTGGAATGCGGTCGGTGGTTGAAAAGAAGTCCTATTATAAAGATCTGCCGGTCAATGTCGCCGGCAAGACTGGTACAGCACAGGAAGGGCGGAACCGCACCAACCATGCACTTTTTCTTAGTTATGCACCCTATGAGAATCCTGAGATCTCGGTGACAGTGCGCATTGCATATGGTTACAGCTCAGATTATGCGGCACAGACTGCAAGGGATGTATATAAATATTACTATGGTCTGGCAGAGGAGGATGAACTTCTGACAGGAACAGCAGAAATTCCAGAGGCTGTCAGTGGTATACAACAAGATTAAAAGGAGCAAATGTGAAAAATTCAGTGATTTTAAAAAGTTTTCCTAATGGCATATCGGTCATATTGGATGGAACAATTTCATTTCAGGAACTGCTGGCTGATATTGGAGTCAAGTTTCGGGAGGCGGATGGTTTCTTTAAAGATGCATCAGTTGCAATTTCGATCGAGGGAAGAGAGCTGACAGAGGAACAGGAGCGTGAGATCTTGGATGCAATCACGCAAAATTCGCGTTTGAAGATACTATGCCTTATGGGAAAGGATGAGGAGAAAAATCTAAAATTTCTCGGAGTACAGAGCAAGCTGAACTTCCAAAACGATGAAAACAGTGGACAGTTTTACAGAGGGACACTAAAGGATGGGGCGAGTATTGAGACGGAACACAGTATTATCATTCTGGGAGATGTCTGTGAGGGAAGCTGTGTGTATTCCAATAAGGATATTGTGGTGCTTGGCACATTGACAGGCGATGTATATGCCGGGGCAGGGGGGAACAGCAATCATTTTGTTGTGGCGCTCAATATGCTTCCGGGCATCCTTCAGATTGGAGATTATGTGTACAACAGTCAGCCGCAAAAGACGATGCGATGGGGATTTAAGAAACCTCATACTGTACCGAAGATTGCATATACACGCGATGGTGAAGTGCAGATCGAATCTATTACAAAAGAATTGCTGGACAATTTTACCCTGTAAGAACAGCACAGGCGTCCAGAGAACCATTATTTGTAATGGAGGAGTATTCCTATGAGTGAAGTAATCGTTGTTACATCTGGAAAAGGCGGTGTGGGCAAGACCACCACATCAGCAAACGTAGGAACAGGTCTGGCGGAAATGGGGAAAAGTGTCGTGTTGATTGATGCGGATATCGGGCTTAGAAATCTCGATGTCGTGATGGGGCTTGAGAACCGCATCGTCTACAATCTTGTCGATGTGATAGAGGGAAACTGCCGTTTAAAACAGGCGCTGATAAAAGACAAAAGACATGCGGGCCTGTATCTCATGCCGGCAGCACAGACACGGGACAAAAACTGTATTACACCCGGACAGATGGTAAAGCTGACAGACTCTCTCAGAGAACAGTTTGACTACATAATTCTGGATTGTCCTGCGGGCATTGAACAGGGCTTTCAGAATGCCATCGCGGGTGCAGATCATGCGCTTGTCGTGACAACGCCTGAGGTTTCAGCCATCCGAGACGCAGACAGGATTATCGGTCTGCTTGAGGCAAATGAGATCAAGAAAGTCGATCTGGTTCTGAACAGACTGCGCCAAGATCTGATACGGCGCGGCGAGATGATGACTGTCGATGATGTGCTTGATATTCTCGGTATCCCGCTGCTTGGCGTGGTGCCTGATGATGAGAATGTCGTGATCGCAACGAATCAGGGAGAACCGTTGGTTGGAAAAAATTCAGATGCCGGACAAGCCTTTTACAATATCTGCAAGCGGCTTGAAGGCAAAGAGGTTCCTTTTAGGGATTTTGGAAAGAGTGTAACCATCTGGACACGGTTCTCAGGATTATTCAAAAAAAATCTACAGGAGGAGCGGGCATGAGATTCTTTTCATTTTTTAAACGAAAAACATCCAGTCAGATCGCGAAAGACAGGCTGAAGATTCTATTGATATCAGACAGGGTGAACTGTTCTCCTGAAATGATGGAACTAATCAAAAACGATATTGCACAAGTGATATCAAAGTATATGAAAATTGATGCTGCAAGTATGGAGGTTCAGATTGCCAAGACTGGAAATTCTGTACGAAACGGAAAAAAGATGCCAGTATTATACGCAAATATACCAATACTGGACCTGCGCAGCTGACAGAATGAAAGACAGGGAAAGGGAATATGCTGAAAAGATACAGAGTACGGGATTATGATTTTAAACTAATACTATTGCTGATCGCAGTCACGGTGATCGGGATACTGTCCATTGGCAGTGCCAAGCCGGAAGTCCAGAATAAACAGATTCTGGGGTTTGTCATGGGTTTGTTTATCATGATTGTATTATCGTTTTTTGACTACTCCTTTTTCCTGCGTTTTCACTGGGTAATCTATGTAGTGAATATCCTGTTTCTACTCATGGTGGTTGCCTTTGGAAAAGAGGTCAACAATGCCAAACGCTGGTTGGTGATTGGTGGAATCCAGTTCCAGCCGTCAGAGCTCTCCAAGATTATGCTCACGATGTTTTATGCCCAATATATCATGAAGCATTGGGAG
>VSNR01000030.1:11702-29533 GCA_009774345.1 Lachnospiraceae bacterium
AAAATAAATACATTAAAATATATGGTATTGATGGTCTTGCTGCTGCTGCCCCCCTTATATCTGATTTACGATCAGCCGGACATGTCTACCAGTATTGTCGTCGCAATGGTTTTCTGCGTTGTGTGGTATGTGGGGGGATTGAGCTATAAGTTTATATTCGGCACACTTGCCATCGCCGTTCCTGCGGCAATCATCTTTTTTGTGATGGTGTTGCAGCCAGACCAGACGCTGATCAATGAATACCAGCAGAAGCGTATCCTCGCATGGTTGGAGCCAGAGAAATACGCTCAGACAGTAGCGTACCAGCAGACAAATGCCATGATGGCAATCGGCTCTGGACAACTCTGGGGAAAAGGGCTGAACAATACAATGCTCTCTGTGAAAAACGGTAACTTTGTGTCAGAGCCGGAGACGGATTTTATCTTTACGATTGTCGGAGAGGAGATGGGATTTGCAGGCGGATGTGCAGTAGTGGTCTTGTTGTTCCTCATCACACTGGAATGTCTGAATGTTGCGAGAAAGGCAAAGGATTTGGCAGGTACCTGTATTGCATCTGGCATCGCAGCGCTTGTCGGATTTCAAAGTTTTGTCAATATCGCAGTTGCCACGGGGATTTTTCCCAATACGGGTGTGCCTTTACCATTTGTAAGCTATGGACTCACCTCGCTGGTAAGTCTGTATATAGGGATGGGTATTGTGCTAAATATACGATTACAGTGTGTCAGAAAGTATAATAATTAATTTAGAATTGGTCATGTTGCACAAAGACAGATGAAAATGTTAAATTTTTTTGAATTAAATGATAAATTATAGATTTTTAGATGCAAAAGGGTTAAAATATTTTTAGATGAATAATTGACAAAGGAAGGTGCAAGGACTATGAATATTGCGTTAATCGCACATGACGGAAAGAAGAAATTAATGCAGAACTTTTGCATTGCTTACAGAGGTATCTTGAGTAAAAATGAACTGTATGCCACAGGAACGACAGGAAGGCTGATAGAGGAGGTTACAAACTTAAATGTTCACAAGTATCTGGCGGGACATCTGGGAGGAGAACAACAGATCTGTGCACAGATTGAACACAATCAAATAGACCTTGTTATCTTTTTGAGAGATCCATTGAACTCAAAATCCCACGAACCAGACGTGAATAATGCGGTAAAGCTCTGTGATATGCACAATATTCCGCTGGCAACCAATCTTGCATCCGCAGAGCTTTTGATCAAGTCACTTGACAGAGGAGATTTAGACTGGCGTGAAATGTATAAATAAATCTTGCAGAATAACATGTGCGATATTGATTTTATTGGTGATGACTGTCAATCTGACAGGATGCAGCGCCAAAGAATACACCTTTGCATATGACAGAAACAGAAATAATTCCAGCTTTTCGATCGCATCGCAGACACGCGGCGCCACAATGAATGCGTTCGCGGCTGGCTTGTGCGTCACGGCTGGCGATGTCTCTCAAGGGACGGATGTTGATATGTCTCAGGCGGAGGCTGCCGGTCTGTTTGACATTGCGGCAGGGAAGGTTATCTATGCAAAAAACGCACATGAAAAACTGAATCCGGCAAGCCTGACAAAAGTGTTGACAGCATTGTGCGCGTTGAAATATGGGAATCTGGATGACATCCTCACAGCGACAGAGAATGTCAATATCAGTGAATCCGGCGCTGTAAAACTGGGTCTTCAGCCGGGTGATACGATGACAATGGATCAGGCGCTGCATGCACTGCTGCTAAAATCAGCGAATGATGTAGCTGTCATGATCGCGGAACATGTAGGTGGAAGTGTGGAGGAATTTGCTGTACTGATGAATGAGACTGCTAAAAGTCTGGGGGCAACCAACAGCAACTTTGTGAACCCTCACGGACTGACAGATCCCAACCATTACACCACCGTATATGATCTGTATCTGATATCCAACGAAGCATTAAAATATGATAAGTTTGTAGAATTAATCCATACGTCAACCTATACCTCTACATATCATGATCAGAATAATAATGAAAAAAAAATCGACATCCAGAACTCGAATGCCTATATACGGGGAGAGACGCCTGCGCCCGATCATGTCACCGTTATCGGAGGCAAAACGGGAACGACCAACGCAGCAGGAAGCTGTCTGATCCTCTTTGCAGAGAACAGTTCAGGGAATCCTTTTATCTCTGTTGTACTAAAATCAATTGACAAGACGACAATGTACAGTGAGATGACAGATTTGCTCAGTGAGATCCCGTAAATTTTTTATTTTATGATGGTTCCCTTGATTTTTACTTGTATTTTTATAAGGATTCATCTATAATTATATTAATGGAATTATTTACTTCATTACATTAATGATACAAATTATAGGAGGTATTGCGTATGGTGCAGCTTATTGTAGGAAAAAAGGGGAAAGGCAAGACAAAAATTATTCTGGATATGGTAAACAAAGAGGTATCTGCCGTATCTGGAAACATCGTGTATCTTGACAAAGGCAATGATCATATGTATGAACTGAATAATAAGGTAAGACTGATCAATGTGAAGGATTATGGGGTGGCTAATTCAGACGAATTTGTAGGCTTCATTCGTGGTATCGTATCCCAAGATCATGATCTTGAACAGGTTTATTTTGATGGCTTTTTAAATATTTCATGCCTTGAAGGTGCAGAGAAAGTCGAAGAAGTGTTGAATAAGCTGGATTCAATTAGCAATACATATGGATTTAAGATTATAGCAAGTATTTCGTTGGATGAGACAGAGCTGCCCGAGAGTTTGAAGTCTAAGGTGGTCGTGGCATTATAATGATTTATTTGTATAATGATTATTGCGCCAGCCGCAGCCGCGAAGCGGCATATTTCCTTATGCGGCTGTGTGCATCATAGGGTGTAGAAGAAGCCTCGGAATAATTCCACCGGGGCTTTTTACATGTTAGCAATATGATAGCAGTAAGATAGGAGATTAATATTTGTGGCATCCGAACGTCATCAGGTACGCAAGAAACAATTAAATAAATCCGGCAGAACCATGAATCGAATAGAAATTACAATATTCGGCGCAATGACAATCTATATTATTGCTGTTATTGTTACATATTTCAGAATGGAACCGATTCAGGGATATGAGATACAGATCGGGTCTTTGTCTGTAGCAAAGACTTATACAGGGATTGCAATCCGTCAGGAGGAGCTGCTGAAATCCCCCTATACAGGTTACATCAATTACTATATCAGAGAGGGCGAGCGCGTCTCTTCAAGAGATACCGTCTATTCGGTTGATGAGAGCGGAAAACTCGCTTCGCTTTTAAATACAGGAAATATGGATGATTCATCCTATACGGATGCCGATCTTTCAGAGCTGCGCTCTGAAGTGATACAATACGACAGAATGTTTGACTGCAAGGAATTTCAGAGTGTCTATGATTTTAAATATGAGCTTGAAGGGACGGTGCTCAAACTGGCCAATATCAGCATGTATGAGCACATGGAAACCCTAAACCAGTCCAGTCTGGGCGGAATGGTCTCCCTGTGCAGTGCAGGCAAAACAGGGTATATTGTATATAGTACAGACGGCTATGAGGGACTTACCCCTGAACAGATCACACCGGAGATGTTTGACCAGTCAAAGTATGAGAAAACCAGAGTCAGTAATAATGACTTAATAGAAAAGAATGCAACCGTGGGAAAACTGGTAACAGATGAAAACTGGTCTCTGATCATTCCTGTCGATAAGGACAGAAGCGCTAAGCTTGAGGAAGAAAAGTATGTCAAGGTAAAATTTGTCAAGACACAGGAAACTTCATGGGGGCAGGTTGTCATTCATCACCTTGCAGACATGGACTATGCACAGTTGATTTTTAACAATTCCTGTGTTGCTTTCTGTACGGATCGGTATGTTGACATTGAATTGATCTTGGATGATATAACAGGGTTAAAAGTACCACAGTCTGCAATTGTCGAGAAGGAATTTTTTATCATTCCCACAGAGTATATGACCAAAGGCGGACCAAACGGAAACTATGGCGTTTTAAAGGAGAAGGCGGATGAAAACGGCAATCTGGTCAGCTCCTTTGTAGAAACAACAGTATACAGCTCCGATGACAAGGAATTTTATATTGACAGTATTGATCTAAAGGTTGGCGATTACATCTGCAAACCAGATTCACCGGATAAAATGGCGGTCAGCAGGTCGGGCAAACTGACAGGCGTGTACAATATGAATAAGGGCTATGCCGACTTTAAACAGATAACGAAATTAGATGAAAATGACGAGTATGCAATTGTCAGCTCAAACACCAAATATGGACTTACTGTTTATGACAGAATTGTGCTGGATGCCTCCAGTGTAAAAAATAATGATTTCACCTATAAATAATCTGAACAGAAGTGGAGGAATCGTATGGAAGAATACGGAATCAAGGAAAATATAAAGGAAGTGGAAAATCAGATCGCAGCCGCGTGTCAGGAATCAGGACGCGCGCCGGAAGAGGTCACGCTGATTGCTGTGAGCAAGACAAAACCTGTGGAGCTTATCAGGGAAGCATACGAATACGGATGCAGGGACTTTGGTGAAAACAAAGTACAGGAGCTGCTTGACAAATACGAAGTGCTGCCCAAAGATATCCGCTGGCACATGATTGGACATCTACAGCGTAACAAAGTAAAGTATATTGTGGATAAAGTGGCGCTGATTCACAGTGTAGACTCTCTCAGACTGGCGGAAGAGATCAGCCGGGAGGCGGTCAAAAAAGACATCTGTGTCAATATTTTAATAGAAGTAAACGTGGCGGAGGAGGAAACCAAGTTTGGTGTAACCTGCGATGAAGTAAAGCCGCTTGTGCACGAAATCGCAAAATTACCCAACATTCGTGTAAAAGGACTCATGACAATCGCGCCTTTTGTCGAAAATGCTGAAGAAAACAGACCAATTTTTAGTAAATTAAGAAAAATATCGGTTGACATTATGGACGAAAACATTGATAATATAACTATGGAAATTTTATCTATGGGTATGACAGGTGATTACGCGGTAGCTGTGTCAGAGGGAGCTGCCTGTGTCAGAGTAGGAACCGGTATCTTTGGAGTAAGGCAGTATATGCCGTAAAGAAAGGAAAATGACTATGGGAGTAATGGACAAGTTTTTAGACGCATTACATTTAAACAGCGAAGAGGAAGACTATGATGAAGATGATTTTTATGATGAAGGAGAAATCATTGACAACACAGTCAGAAAACCGATGAAGGTTGTCCGTAATGAGGATGATTATGATGAACCCGTAGAGAAAGTGAGAAAGCAGTCCCAAAAGGTAACTCCGATCAGGTCTGTCAAGCGTGCGCCCGGAAATGGCATGGAAGTGTGTGTGATCAAACCAAACAGTATCGAAGATGCGAGGGAGATTACAGAGACACTTCTTGCAAATCGTACTGTGGTTTTGAATTTAGAGGGGCTTAATGTTGAGATTGCACAGCGTATCATTGATTTTGCGTCAGGCTCTACTTATGCGATCAGTGGTAATCTTCAGAAGATTTCGAACTTCATATTTATTATCACACCTGCTTGTGTCGATATCTCAGGAGATTTTCAGGAGATCTTATCGGGTACATATGATGTGCCTATACCAATGTCGCGCAATGTAGTTTAGGAGTTTTTTCGTATAACGAAGGATGGGCTTCTCACTTGTACTTACAGTGGGAAGTTTTTTATGCACAGACCCGTCAACACCACCCAAAGGAGGAAATTATGTCACAGCGGTTAACAATCAATATGAACAATAAACCCATCTATGATATTGTATATGAACAGGATTTCAATCAACTGGCAAAGGAGCTGGAACCTTTTGAGATACAGGATAAGAAGCTCTGCATCATCACAGATTCGAGAGTGAAAGGATTTTACGCGGATGAGGTGCGCGATGCGCTGAAAGACCATTGTAAAGAGATCTTTGTCTATGATTTTCCAGATGGAGAGCAGAGCAAAAATTTAGATACTGTCAGGAATATTTATACGTTTTTGATACAAAATAAGTTTGACAGAAAAGATCTGCTGCTGGCGCTCGGCGGAGGTGTGGTAGGCGATACGACAGGATTTGTGGCTGCTACATATCTTAGAGGAGTTGATTTTGTGCAGATTCCAACGACGCTGCTCGCACAGGTGGATAGCAGCATCGGCGGCAAGACCGGGGTCGATTTTGACCAGTATAAGAATATGGTAGGCGCTTTTTATATGCCCAAGCTGGTATATATGAATGTGTCAACGCTCAAAACACTGGATGACAGACAATATTATTCGGGCATGGGGGAAGTCCTGAAGCACGGGCTTATCAAGAGTGCAAGTTTCTATGAATGGATTCTTGACAACATTTATGAAATTCATGACAGAAATCTTGACATCCTTGAAGATATGGTCTATAAAAGCTGTACCTGCAAGAAAATTGTTGTTGAGAAGGACCCGACCGAAAAGGGAGAACGCGCAATCTTAAATTTTGGTCATACGATTGGCCATGCCATTGAAAAGGCGAAAAATTTTGAGTTGATGCATGGAGAGTGTGTCGCACTGGGATGTATCGCAGCGGCCTATATTTCATGGAAAAGAGAGCTGTTGTCAAAGGATGAGTTCTATGAAATCCGCGATATGTTCGTACCGTTTAATCTCCCCATCACGATAGAGGATATTGACCCAGAGGAAATCTATAACCTCACAACTTCCGATAAAAAGATGGAGGGAGACAAGATCAAATTTATCCTGTTGAAAAAAGTAGGAAAGGCTATGATTGACACCACTGTCACCAAGGAGGAAATCATAGCCGGCATCAATGAAATCTATTTCACTGACGAGGATTGGGATTCGTAAAAATGAATAAAAAAAAGAAGAGATTACTCACCATTGATCTGCTGTTCATGGTTTTATTGATTATGGCAGACCAGTTTACGAAATATTTTGCAGTTGCAAACCTGAAAAATCATGAACCGTGGGTGCTCTGGGATGGTGTGTTTGAGTTGCATTATCTGGAAAACCGCGGCGCAGCATTTGGGATGCTTCAGGACCAAAAGGTGCTTTTTATCCTGATCGCCGTGATTATTCTAACTGTGATCTTGTATGTGCTGGTCAAAACGCCTTATCAGAAGATGTACACCAAGCTGCACATCACACTTGTGCTGATCGCCGCCGGTGCGGTTGGCAATCTGATTGACAGACTGCGCTATGATTACGTTGTTGATTTTTTGTATTTCAGCCTGATTAATTTTCCGATTTTTAATGTGGCTGATATCTATGTGACACTGTCATCAATTTATCTGGTGATCTTGTTATTGTTTGTGTATAAAGAATCCGATTTGGAATTTCTGACATTTCGGACGAAAAAGTTCCGCGATATCAAATAATTGGAGCGTCTATGAACGAGATTGTATTTGGGATTCTGCCCGAGATGCAGGACGAGCGTATTGACAAATGCATCAGCAGCTATCAGGAGAATTTATCCAGAAATTATATACAGAAAATGATCAAGGACGGGAACGTGTCTGTAAATGGCGTGCCTGTCAAGTCAAACTACAGAGTCCAAGTGGATGATATAGTACGGTTTGTCATACCAGACTGCATAGAACCTGATATTGCAGCGCAAAATATTCCGCTGGACATTCTGTACGAAGATGATGATATACTAATTATCAATAAACCGAAAAATATGGTGGTACATCCTGCACCCGGGCATTATGACGGCACACTTGTCAATGCGGTGATGTATTATTGTCAAGGTGCGCTTTCTGGTATTAACGGCGTGCTGCGCCCCGGCATCGTCCATCGGATAGACAAGGACACCACAGGGTCTGTCATTGTCTGCAAAAATGATGAAGCGCATGCTGCGATTGCCGCCCTGCTCAAGACACACGACATCACCAGAAAATACCGGGCAGTCGTGTATGGGGTACTCAAGGAGGAACAGGGAACCATCGATGCGCCAATCGGGCGCCATCCAAGTGACCGCAAAAAAATGGCAGTCAATGAAAAGAATGGAAAACATGCTGTCACACACTATAAAGTGCTGGAACGGTTTGACCAGTATACATATATTGAATGCCAGCTAGAGACTGGCAGGACCCATCAGATCAGGGTGCATATGGCGAGTATCGGTCATCCATTGCTGGGCGATGCTGTGTACACGAACCGCAAATCACCATTTCACCTAGACGGACAGGTTCTGCACGCGATGACGATTGGCTTCATCCATCCGGGAAGCGGGAAGTATGTTGAGTTCGAAGCGCCGCTTCCCGACTACTTTGAAAAGCTCTTATCTGTACTGCGTGGTAAAAAATAATTTGAATTTTTTGTTCAAAAAGTATATAATGAGAGTAGGTTAAAGAAATGTCATTCAGAAAGGATGGGATCGTATGAATACTATAATTACAATTGGGCGCCAGTTTGGCTCTGGAGGACATGAGATCGGTGAGAAACTTGCAAATCATTATGGAATCAAATGTTTTGACAAGGAGCTGCTTTCTCGGGCGGCAAAAGAGAGCGGCTTCTGTGAGGAAATGCTCAGAAACCACGATGAGAGACCGACCAATTCATTTCTGTATAATCTGGTCATGGACACGTATACTTTTGGATACAATTCGTCGTCGTTCGTCGATATGCCAATCAGCCATAAGGTGTTTATGGCACAGTTTGACACCATCAAGAAGATAGCAGAGGAGGAGCCGTGTGTGATCGTGGGGCGCTGTGCAGACTATGCTTTACAGGAGTACAAGAACTGCCTGCATCTCTTTATTCATGCCAACGAAGATGCAAAGATTGAGCGCATCAAGCAAAAATACAATGTCGATGCCGACAAGGCGCGCGAAATGATGATCAAAAAGGACAGACAGCGCCAGAGCTATTATAATTATTACTCTACAAAGAAATGGGGACGCTCTGACAGCTATGACTTGTCAATCAACAGCAGCATCCTCGGTGTCGATGGGACAGTGAAGCTCATCATTCAATACATAGAAGATTTTGAGGAAAAGAACAAGTAAAATTAAAATCGGAAAATTAGAATCGAAAAAATAGAGATACTGCGGTATCTTTATTTTTTTCTGCTGTTTTTTTCCTGCTGGATTATACCACAGGTATATTGTTTTATGTTTCTTTTCATGATATAGTAGATGCATGGAGTGGTTTGAGTCTGTGTCTTGACAAAGACATATACAGCAAAACTTTACATATATATCTAAAATATATAGATTTGGGTTCCACGATAAGGAGCTCTCAAGCCACTCCTGTATATAGGGCTATAGCTCAGTTGGTAGAGCAGGTAAAAAGGCGCTTTGTCAAAAGCGCTTGCAGCAATTTTCTTAGGACTCTTAATCCCCTTGTCGCCGGTTCGAGTCCGGCTAGCCCTTTTTATGCGCAGACCCGTGCAGCGGAAGTATGCCGCTAAGGCGGCGCACGGGTCGCGCGGCAAGTAGAGGAAGATGGCTCTTCCCTACTTGATTAAAATAATTTATTCCGGGGCTATCGCTCAATGGCAGAGCAAAGAGTCTTGTCAAAGAGTCTTTTACAGCAATCGTTACATATTTCGGTTCGAATCCGAATAGCCCCGATTGGAGCTGTAGTTCAGTTGGATAGAACGATATGCCAAAAGGCGCTTTGTCAAAAGCGCTTGCAGCAACTTTCCAGTCCCCATATAGGTCGCAGGTTCGAAGCCTGCCAGCTCCGTTTTATGCGCACGGGCGTTCAACACTGTTCGATTATTTAAAAGGAGGGAATCGAAATGGGATTCATGCAGAATGTAAAGAACATGTTAAACAATGAATACAACACATCCATCACCGAAAATGGTGCAATTGGATACAGAACATCAGGGAAAGCACTGCTTGATTTAAATTTTGCTGTTTCCTCGCTTCGAAACGCCTCAGTAGACGCAATCATAGACCGTTTTATCAAGGCTTATTATGAGGAACCCAAGCTTGCGCTGCGATGGCTGTTTTTCGCAGGGGATGTGCGGCAGGGACTCGGAGAGCGCAGGCTGTTTAAGACGATTCTGCTTGAATTTGCAAAGAGCCGTCCTGAGCTTGCCAAGGCTTTGATGCCGTTTATTCCAGAATATTCGAGGTGGGATCTGCTCGTGGCGTTGATTGACACACCGCTTGCGGAGGAGGCTGTGGCGTTGATACATCAGCAGCTCTCGGAGGACGGCGCGAATATGGAAAAGGGTGCGTCCATCAGTCTGTGCGCGAAGTGGCTGCCGTCAGAAAATGCCTCCTCAGCCCACACAAAGCGTCTGGCGCGCCTGCTGGCAAAAAAGCTGTCCATGACAAGCAGGCAGTACCGCAAAACACTGTCTTCCTATAGAAGTTATCTGGATGTTGTGGAAGTCAAAATGAGCGAAAAGCGCTGGGCGGACATTGATTATGAAGCAGTTCCGTCACGGGCGAATTTAATATACAATACTGCCTTTCTGCGCAATGATGAGGAGCGCCGCCGGGAATTTCTCGGTGCAGTGAAAAAGGGAGAGAAGGCGATTCATGCCGGCGTACTCTATCCGCATGACATCGTACATTCCTATATGGATTTGGAAAAGAAACCGGGCTGGCTCTATGTGAAGCCAAAGGACGACACGTTAGAAGCGTTGTGGAAAGCGCTGCCGGATTATGTACAGGGAGCAGGAAATACGCTCTGTATCGCGGACGGTTCTGGAAGCATGTGGTCAAAAGTCGGGAATACCAATGTATCCTGTCTGGATGTGGCAAATGCGCTTGCGATTTATTTCGCGGAGCGGTGTACAGGACAGTTTCGAGATACATACATCACGTTCAGCCAGACGCCGCAGTTTGTAGATTTGTCCAAGGGAAAAACACTGTATGACAAGGTGTGTATTGCGATTCATCACAATGAGGTCGCAAACACTAACATAGAAGCCGTGTTTGACCTGATACTGGACACGGCGCTCAAGTATCATATGCCACAGCGGGAGCTTCCGCAGAATCTGCTGATTCTGTCCGATATGGAATTTGACTCCGCGACAGTCAGCGCTGTCAACGGCAAGTGGGTATCACCGGATGAAAAGCTTTTTGAACGGTTTGCCAAAAAGTACGCGTCTCATGGTTATCAGCTTCCGAGGCTCGTATTCTGGAACATCCGAAGCAGGACGAACACCATTCCTGTTCGGGAAAATGCGCTTGGGGTAGCGCTTGTGAGCGGATTTTCACCTGCCATTGTCAAAATGGTACTCAGCAATGAGGTTGATCCCTACAAGATGCTGATACAGCAGCTCATGTCGCCAAGATATGACGCAGTGGAGCAGGCGGTATTAGAATTTATTTAACAGGAGGTGAACAGTTTCCTAATATGTCAGATATTGTAAAAGATTCTGTAGTAGAATGAATTTTCAAGACTACAAAATTGGATACTATCAGCGAAGGAGAACAATGACACAGCCACTTATAATATGATGCTCGACCGCTATATTGAGTTAAGAAAGAAAGGGTGTTATAACAGCATCCTTTTTTTCTGTTTTTCTATTTTTTAAATATTTTTGTACTTCATTCATCTTTTTTTGTGTAAATGAAGTCTTATATAGTGTATACAGGTAACATTATGAACTTTCCTTGCAAGGAGTGACAAATGATTCATCAGAAAAACAGGCAGGACCGCGTCGAGTTGGCAGTTGAAACGTATTATGATGATGTCTATCGCTTCTGTCGGTACTATACTGGCAATCCGACAGATTCCTACGACATCACGCAGGAGGTATTTCTAAGATATATGAAATATATGGATTCCTGTGGACATAAGAATCTAAAAGCATATTTGATTATGATTGCGCGCAATCTGTGCTGTGACTATTTTCACAGACAGTCCGTACAGCGCGAAAAGTTCCTTTCTTATGATCTGCTTGAAGATACCGCAGAAGGCGGTCACTTGGATGCTGCCAGAACCATTGATGGCTGCGACAGTGCATTTTATCTGCAAGAGCTGCTGCAAAGTATCTCACAGGAACAGCGGGAGGTTGTGATCTTGAGAATCCATGACGGATTAAAGTTTCATGAGATCGCCAAAATCACAGGGTGCAATCTATCGACAGTGAAATCGCGTTTTCGTCTGGGAATTGCCAGTATCAGGAAAACGATAGGAGGAATCTATGCATAAAAAAGAGTGTGATGATATCAAAAAATTATTTGAAGAAAATGACAGAAATGTCATAATCAATGCGTCCAGAAAACAGGAGACAATGCAGTGTATCCGCGCCCAAAACACAAGTATAAAAAATATACCAACTGTGCGGTGGTATCATATTGTAAGGGGACAGTTCCATTATATGGACAAAAGTATTCTGTACATCCATTTGGCTGTCTGTATCAGTATGGTATGCTTCGTCTGGACAGACTGGTATGAACTACAGAGTTGGGAAAAATATGGCATGATCTTCTCAGGTGTTCTTGGCGCTTTGTCCATTCTGGAAACCGGCAGTATGTTTTTCTCAAGGATGACAGAGCTCGAAGCAAGCTGTTATTATAATGTGCGCCAGCTCACTGTTTTTCAGATGACGTATTCCGGCATTCTCAGCTTGGCGGCATTGCTGCTGTCAACGGTTTTTGCCAATATCAGACTGGAAAAGAACATTCTGATGACGGGAATCTATATCCTTGTTCCCTTTGTGTCTACAGAATGTGTCTGTCTGGCAGTGATGCTCACAGAGATCGGGCGGAGAAACAGTTTGGTGCTGGCGGCGGCTGGTATCTTTTCCGCTTTTTTCTGGAATATACTGGTTTCCATGCCCCGCCTGTATGAAGCGTCAGCGATGGTTTTCTGGGTTGCCGCGCTGCTCGCGGGCATTGGCATCTTCGCGGTACAGATCAAATGGTTCTTCAAAATATTGGATAAGGGGGAAATTGTATGTGCAGATTAGCATTGACTGGTCTTGAAAAAGTATATCGAGACAGAAAAACAGAAAAAAAGGCAGTGCAGGATTTGACCGTGCATTTTGAACACGGCGTATATGGACTGCTCGGTGAAAATGGTGCTGGTAAGACTACATTGATGCGTATGATTGTCGGTATTTTAAAACCGACACGGGGACAGATCACGTATGACGAAGTTCCTATACGGCAGCTTGGCGGCGCCTATCGAAACCTTTTGGGCTATCTTCCGCAGGATTTCGGGTATTATAAAGATTTCAGCGCAGTACGTTTTCTAAACTACATTGCAGCGCTGAAAGCCATTGCGCCCGAGACCGCAATTGAGCGGATTGACAGACTGCTTGAGACTGTGGGACTGGCGGATGCGCGCAATAAGAAGCTAAAGACATTTTCCGGCGGAATGCTGCGGCGCATTGGCATTGCGCAGGCGCTGTTAAATGAGCCCCAGATACTCATTTTAGACGAGCCGACAGCAGGACTTGACCCGAGGGAGCGCGTGCGCTTTCGAAACATTATCAGTGCGCTTGGCAAAGACCGCATTGTCATTCTGTCAACGCATATTGTATCGGACGTGGAATATATCGCAGATCAGATTATGATTATGAAGCAGGGTGCCATGATCAAGGCAGGGACGCAGGCTCAGATATTGGAACCTGTCGCTGGCTGTGTCTGGAAATGCATGGTATCAGAACCTGAGGCAGATGCGCTCAACGCGGCATATGCTGTGAGCAATCTCAGGGGCGGTGAGCACAGCGGGCAGGTAGAACTCAGGATTGTCTCACAGGAAAAGCCGCATCCAGACGCGGCAGTGGCAGAGCCTGTTTTGGAGGATGCCTATTTATATTACTATTTGTGCGAACGAAGCCGCAGAAGGGAGGTACTATATGAGATTATATAAAATGGAACTCTATAAAATCTGCTCGAAAAAGCTGTTTCTGTTTAGTGCTGCTGCCGCATTTTCTATTTTGCTGCTGTATATGTATTCTTATGTCGAGAGCAGTACTACAACGATTAATGGTGTAAAATATACTGGCTATCAGGCAATTAAAATGGACCGTCAGATTACCGCTAAATACAGTGGTGTTCTGACGGATGAAAAGATTAGAGATATTGTAGAAAATTATGGGTTTCCAAGTGGGGTAGAGGAACGGCATTATGGGTTTGTTGACAGTAATTATTTAAATACCTTTATCATGGAATTTTTTTCGGACGGATATTTCCAAGGATACGATAATTATCAAGTGGCTACGCGCACCTATCCAATCGCAGAGACAGAGTTGGGACAGGCGAGCGCAGCCGTCGGAAAGCCGCTGCAATTAGAATACACTTATGGCTGGCAGATTTTTTATGATATACTGAGTATAGGCGCTTTATTGGGCATGGTTCTCATTCTTCTCTCCCTGTCGCCTGTCTACGCTGACGAGAGTTATCAGAATACACAGCAGTTACTCTTTACCACAAAAGAAGGGAAGCAGAAAGATATTGCGGCTAAGATTGCGGCGGGCATGACAGTTGCAGTCGGTATTTTTGCGGTAATTGTTCTATTGGATTTCCTGTATGTAGCGAGTTTCTATGGATTGAATGGAGGGGACTGTTTTAGTTGTCAGATAATTGGTGACGAATTTCTTTCCGCATATCACAACTATCAGAATTGTTCTACATGGGGCGGCATGTATTACATAGTGTATTATATTTTTGAGTGCTTTCTGGGGTTTGTAGAGGTTGCTGCGGTCTCCTTATATTTTTCATCACACTGCAAAAGCCCGTTTCAGGCAATCATTCTCTCTGTCATGTGTTTGTTCGTCCCAGTTTTTCTAAATCTATTAGGGCGGGACAACTTTCGCGGGATTGTGTTTCTACTTAGCCAGCTCAGCATTCTGCTGTTTCCGGGAATAGCGCTGATGAGTCTGGTGCCGGATACGCTGCATCCAATGGTATACCGAATTGGTAAAGTGCTGTGCTGTGTGCTTCCGATGCTGGTCGGACAATATTTCAGATACTGGTTTCCATTTTATTATTCAGTGCCTGTCTTGCTCTTTTCCAATGGGGTAGTCCGAGATTTAGATTTCATAAAATATCATGAAGGGTTTTCATGGGTGCGTCAAGGGGTTTTTGGCTTCGTCATTGCGGTGTCTGTTCTTTATCTGATATGCAGCTGGCAGAAATATAAAAATTCCTACAGTTCCTAAGATAAGAGCGCAGCTTGGTCATTGCATCACTTCTGGATTCATGTTATGCTATAAGTGCAGCTTATAAAGAATATGTTTAAGAATGGTCAGGGAATATGAAACGCGATAAGAAAGAGATGGATCAATATATCTGTCCGAATTGTAAGACAAAGGTGGAAGCGGTCAAAAACACACGTTTACGTTCCATGTATTGTGAAAATTGCAGAAGAGCGAAAAAATTGACAATGCTGAGACGGATACAACCCCAGCCTGCTGTTCAGGAAATAATGGAGGATAGTACACTATGAAAAAGGATGAAAAAATTTTCCAGCAGGATTTAAGCCAAAAAGAATCTCCCGGATATGTGTTTATGATGCTTCTACTAATGAAAGAAGCGTGTGCGATGCCGGATAAACAGCAGATGATGTCTGTCATGCAGGAGCATCTGGGTGCTGTAGAATGTTTTACATACAGTGACAATGCGGCAGGATTTGCACCCAATAACTATAAGGTAGAATTTGAGCAGGGGACAATCCCGCCACAGCTTATGATCACTGGATGTTCGGAGCGCAAAAAGGATTTCATAGATGAAATGACAGTCAGCCAGATGTGGGATTGTCAGGAGGACAGAGAGCGTATTCTCTCGGAATGCAGCTATCAGGTGTGTGCTGTCGATATGCTCGCAGCCAACATGTACTATAAGGAGCGGGCAGATTTGCTGATGAATTTCCTAGAGGCTTTGGTAGAACTGTATCCTGCCTGCGAAGCAGTCTATTTTGCGTCCTCGGGAAAGATGTTTACCGTAGAGAAAATTAAGAACCACCGTATTCCACGGGACAGAAGGTTTCTCTATTTTGCAGTGAATGTACGCTATTTCAATATTCAGGATTCCGCGGACATGCTCATAGATACACTGGGAATGAATATCTTATTCTTACCGGATTTGCAGTATCATTTTCATGGGATGGAGCCGGATTGGGTGGTCAATCACGCCTATAACATGCTGTCCTATATTTATGATCATGAGAATCCCATAGAAAATGGCGATCCTATCGACGGCGTAAACAGCAGCAATGGAAACATGGATGCCAGTGTCCAATGGATGTGCCATTATGAGGATGCATTGATTCAGCCAGCGAGAAGCGTGATTGATATCTGCATGAATGAATTTGCTGCCGGGGGCAGAGAATATTGAAAAAAGATTGGAGAAAAAATACATAGATGAGGAATAAAAAATGACTTGTAAGATAAGAAAATGGAAATTATCAGATGCAAAAGATTTGGCAATGGCGCTCTCCAATAGAAAGATACTAGATAATCTTCGGGACGGATTGCCCTATCCCTATACGGAGCAGGACGGATTGGATTATATTTCTTCTATGATTTCCGCAGATGAAAATGAAACTTTTGCTTTTGCTATTACAGTAGATGACAAGGCAGTGGGCAGCATTGGCATTTTTCGACAGGAAAATATTCATAGACAGACTGCTGAGTTGGGATATTATATTGCCGAGAACTACTGGGGGAAAGGTATAATGACCGAAGCAGTAACGCAAATTTGCGAATATGTTTTCGACAAAAGTGATATTATCCGTATTTATGCAGAACCATTTGCATATAACAAAGCGTCTTGCAGAGTGCTTGAAAAAGCAGGCTTCCAGTATGAGGGTACCTTGAGAAGCAATGCTGTAAAAAATGGCAAAGTTATCGATATGAAGATGTATTCTCTGCTGAAAACGGAGATTTGATTATTTTGCTTTTAAATGAAATGCTAATGAAAAATAACTGCTAAAGTTTCTGAGACTTGGGGCGGTTATTTTTGTGTTGTTGCATCTGATTAAGCCGAATTATTGAAAGCCAACTGTCACTAAGATTTCTCTAAAGTATCACAGATTTTTTGACATAGTGTTATCCAAAAGTATCATAGTAGATGTTCTGTGTATTATTTGTCAGAACAGAAAATTTCTCGTTTGTAGTCCATAAATTTTCTATCTGTTCCATATTTTTATCAGGTTCTGACAGCAATTCTGCCAAACGATCAAGTTCATGCAATTCACTTTCGTTTAATGTATGTATGCCGCCACGAAGATATAAGGGCTGATAAGAATAAAAAATTTCATTATTCATCAAGGCATGGAAATCCATGAACAAATATTCACAGACACCTTCCAAAGGATTTGGTGAAAAAACGTCTAACTTTTTATTTAGCGTATTTTTTCTTAAACCAATCCATGCTTCGGATGCAGTTACAAACTTTCGGCGTGGTAAATCAAATTGGCTGTAACCAAAACGCTGTTCATACTCATAATAACCATCAGCATCTACCAAAACCCACCTATTTTCATTAAAATCCCAGTATTCATTAACCCAATGTTCCATATAGCTATCACCTGTATCGCCAAAGTCCATAAACCCAGCCCTAGAACGGCAGGGGATTCCTTTTGCTTTTAAAATTGCGCTAAATAATATCGAAGCCTGTCGGCAGGACACAGTAATTCTTTTTGTCACGTCCCTATTCTTTGTAAATCCTGTTTCATCTAAACGCAAAATGCCAGCAATCATTGAAATAGCAGTTATATATAGTTCATCTTCATTTTTAAAACGATGTTTCGGATAGGACGCAAATCTTCCATAATAAGTATCTTCTAAGTAAGGAGATGGCTCTGTAAAATACATAGATGGATGAGTAATTTGATCACACACCAACATGCCGATAGAAGGTATGTCGTCCGGCAACGATAATATAAATTCTTTATATTTCGCTAAGTATGTATAA
>VSNR01000300.1 GCA_009774345.1 Lachnospiraceae bacterium
AGGAGGTGAAGAAAGTGATGGGCATAGGACAGATCATGCTGGAAACGGGAATCAATCAAGGAATCGAACAAGGAATCGAACAAGGAATCAAAGTATTCATCTTAGATAATGAAGAGGAAGGAATACCAAGAGAACGTGTGGTTGAAAAGCTTCAGAGGAGATTTAAGCTGACAGAAGACAGGGCAGTGTATTATTATGACAGGTTTGCTTCCAGAGACAAGCTTACTCTGTAAAATGGAATAAAGCAAAATAAAAATCCTGATATGAGACCGAAATATCAGGATTTTTTATGCACAGCCTTATGTAGCAGAAGCGGTGGATGATTGTGTGGGAATACACCTTTGACAAACAGGGCAGGCTTCTGACAAGGAAAGACCGGAATGGAAATACAGACCGCTTTGTATACAACAGCAGCGGGCAGCTCTGTGAAGCAAGAGGCGCAAACGGAGGCATTCTGTATTACCGGTACAATAAAGAGGGGAACCTGTACCATGTCAGCGACCACACCGGAAGAGAGGTATGCCTGCGCTACAGCTACCGTGTACTACAGCAGTATATCAATCCGTCAGGGCAGGCATACACCTACCAGTACAATGAAAACCTGCGTCTTGAGAGTGTGATCACGCCAAGAGGAATCGAGGGCGTCAGAAATGTCTATGACGGCGCAAACAGGGTCATCAGCCAGACACTTCCAGACGGGGGCACGGCGGAATTTCTCTATGATGATGAGGGAAAACGCACCTACGCAAGAGACCAGAATGGATATATCACTTCCTACGAGAGCGATCACAAATTTCGCAATATCCGTACTCTTTATAAAGACGGCGAAGAGCGCTATGCGTACAATGACAATGACCAGAGAACCTTATATGTCGATAAGAACGGCAATAAGACCCAGTACAGCTATGATGAGCAGGGAAATTTAATTAAAATTCAGGATGCGCTTGGCATTGTGAAAAATTTTACCTATAATACAGAAGGGAAACTGCTCACAGCCAGTATTGAGGGCGATCAGCTTCTGGAAAACATCTATGATAAGGATGGACATCTGATAAAGACAACAGACGCCTTAGAGCGCAGCCGCAAGACGGTCTATGACGATAAAGGACTGCCCGTACAGATCATTCTGCCTGACGGAAGCAGCATAGAACTCACCCATGATGAAAGAGGCAATATCAGCAGCATCACAAATGCAGGCCAGTCCGCCATCCTGTATGAATATGATGCGCTCAACCGCGTCATTCAGGTGACAGACAGTGAGGGAAATCAGGTAAGCTACCAGTATGACGAAAGAGATCATCTGCTGTCTGAGACAAATCCCGAAGGCGCTGTCAGAAGCTATGTCTATGATGCCAGCGGGAGATTAGTGAAGACCACAGACTTTGACGGCGGCGTCATGCTGACAGCCTATAACGTGGTCGGAAAGCCGGAGAAGATTACCGATAAAGAAGGCAATGAGACAAAAATAAGCTATGATCTGGCAGGAAACATATCGGAGGAAGTATCCCCGTCCGGCACAGTGTCTGCATACCAGTACGACCGCAATAACCGTCTGATACAGGCAAAGCAGACAGCGCCGCATCAGGAAGAACCTGCGGAAAGGGTGACAGAATACACCTATGACCCTGCCGGAAACCTGCTGAGGGCACAGGCAGGAGACGGAAAAGAGGTCATGACCGCGGTTTCATATGAATATGATGCACTGAACCGTGTCACTGCCGTAATCAGTCCTGCCGGCGGGAGAACAGTCTATACATATGATAAAAAGACCGGAAAAATCAGCAGCATCACAGACGCAGCAGGAAACCAGCGTACTTTCCGTTATAACATACTGGGAGAACTGACAGAAGAGACAGACATCCACGGAAACACCACCAGATATGAGTACAATGCATTGGGCAGACCTGCCACCATTACAGACGGTGCAGGCAGGACAACCAGACATACCTATCTCCCCGGCGGCAGTCTGGAAAAGACAGAGTATTCAGACGGCACATACATATCCTATGAATATGACAGCATCGGCAGGCTGAAAAAGAAAACAGACCAAAATGGACGCAGTATTAACTATACTTATGACTGCATGGGCAGGATTTTGACCGTCTCAGGCAGCGCAGGCCAGGAAAAATCCTACACCTATGATGCCATGGGCAATGTCACTTCCGCCACAGATGCAGACGGGAATGTGACAAAATATGCTTACACACTAAACGGCAGGCTGAAAGAAGTAACGGATGCCCTTGGCAATAAGACAGAATATGCCTATGACAAAGCGGACCGCCTGATTTATATCTGCCAGCATGGACAGGCAGGCGAGGCAGACCGCACGACAGCGTATGAAAGAGACGCCTTTGGACAGGTCGTATGCATCCGTGACGCATCAGGCGGCGAGGAACATTTCTGCTATGACGCACTTGGCAGAATGATAGAAAAGACCGACAGGGAAGGACTGGTGACAGCATATACCTATACACCAGACGGCAGACCGGAAAGCATCCTGTACGGCGACGGAAGAAGCGCACAGATGGAATACACCCCGTTACGGCAGCTTGCAGCCGTGAAAGACTGGCTGGGAGAGACCAGAATTGAGCGTAGCAGGCAGGGGAATCCAGTCAGCATCACAGACCACAATGGAAGGACAGTGCGCTATGAATGGGGCAGCATGGGACAGCGCGAGGGAATGATCTATCCAGACGGCACAAAAATCAGCTGGAAATATGACAGCCTGCTGCGTCCAGTCCAGATGAACCGCACCGCGGCAGGGCGGGACCCGCTCTGGACGCAGTACCAGTACGACGGACAGGGGCGTCTCTCGGAAAAGAGAACCTCCGGCGGATATATTACCAGATGGCAGTATGATGAAACCGGTCTGTTGGGAGAGCTATCACACACAGATGCATCCGGCATCCTTGACCGCTTTCAGTATACCTATGATGCGGCAGGCAATAAAACCGCCATCAGAAAAGAAAGGAGGGGATTTCCAGAGGAAAGCGGCAGCTATCAGTATGCCTATGACGGGCTGCACAGGCTGACAGGCGTTGAAAAAGATGGAAAGCCGCTGCGCAGCTACCAGTATGATATATTTGGAAACCGTACCGTCATGGAAGACTGCACGAGAGGCATTATGACAGTCTCTGAATATGATGCCCTAAACCATCTGATCAGGCAGGAAATAAGCAAAGCCGCGTTCCCAGAGGATACTATACAGAAAACCTACACCTATGATAAGCGTGGCAATCTGACAGGGGAATATCAGGATGGAGAACTGCTGCACGGATATGCCTACAACAGCATGAACAGACTGGAAAAGGCAT
>VSNR01000301.1 GCA_009774345.1 Lachnospiraceae bacterium
CGCAAGGCTCTCAAAGCTGTCTATCTTCCTTGTCGTGATGAATTTCTCCGCATTGTCGGCTGACTGCAAGGCGGTTCGGTCGGATATTCTTCTTAGGTGCTTTCCGCTGACAATCGGCAAGTCAAGTCTGCCTTTGCGCTCCCTTACTTTTGTAATCATCTCCATGACCTCATTCTTCACGCTGACCGCCATACTCTTAATCTTGGCGTATTGTGCGCGGTGAAGTTCCTGCTTGGCAAGCATGAGCATTTCCTTTGCCTGTTCCAACAGCAGATTGTTCTTGATGATTTCCCGATTGATATTGCCCCTCTCGGTCTGTATGCCTTTGCGTTCTAAAGCGTTGGCAACCGCCCCGATATGGATAGTCGGCTCTCTGTCAATGCCTTGCTCCTTAAAAGAGCG
Source organism: Lachnospiraceae bacterium (assembly GCA_009774345.1). Lineage (GTDB taxonomy): Bacteria > Bacillota > Clostridia > Lachnospirales > Lachnospiraceae > COE1. The sequence goes on from VSNR01000301.1 coordinate 403, forward strand.
GTGTTCCCAATGTACGCTCAAAGCCTTTTGTCCTCATTTTTACCCTATTTTTCGTTGATTTTATAGGCTTTTGCGCGTCTTTTTCCCCTGATTTTTCTGTCTGCATGATTTTTTAGTACCGTTTTAGTACCACCCTCACAGGCTGTTTATCTCCTTCAATGCATCGTCCAGATAATGGAAGAACAGCCTCCGCGTCCCATAAAAATCACTGCGTCCAAGAGCAATCCTCTCAATTTTGCCTGCCGCCTGTTTCGCTTCCAGAGCTTCATAGGACGCATTTTCTTTCACAGACATAATAATATGCCCTGCTGCTTTTTCATCTGCCCTGTGAGCCGCAGAGAGCACCACAGCATCATGTTTATTTGATTTGACAATCTCAATCAGTTCATTCAGCCTTTCAGGTGTGATGCCGTAATCTTCCCATGATGCCCTAATATTCTTTGCCTTTGCCGCCCTGCGCTCCCAGTATTCCCGATTATACCGCTGCACCTTGTCCCGGTTCTCCGCGCGCCAGTTTTTTCTCTGACTGTTGATTTTATCCCGGTTCCTGCGCCTGTACTCCCTCTGGTAAGCCTTTCTTGCTTCAACTGCTTCTGCCGTCATCGTCATTCCCATTTTCCCTCTAAGCCTCCCTATACGTATCATTACCTTATCGGTGTAAAACCGAAGTTGAAATCAGAACTCTTATTTCCGGCATTTTCCACCCTGCCGTTTTCTGTTTCCACTGGGAAATCCGTATCAAGGTTATCGAATGATTCATCACCATATGGCTGCATATCCGCAAGTGAACCCTGTGCGATAAAATTATAGTAATCCGTTACCGTCTTCAATCTTCCGCTCCCAGATAGTGCAGGACATGCGCCGGATTCACAGGCATGGTAAATAGTCCTTACAAATTTGCTGAATACTTCCGACCTGTCTGACGGGGATTGCCCGAACTGTACTATAGTGATGCCTGTTCCTTTTTCCTGCGGCCTGTTTGCGTTATACCGCTCCCGGAGAATCCGTGTCATAACAGCATTGTCTTTGTGGCGGTTCGCAAGCTCCTGATAGTCTGCATGGCTAAGATTTATGCCGCTGTTCAGGAGTGCCATTGTTCCACTGTCAACCATATTTCCATCCAATTTTCCAAGTTCTGCCATCTCTGAATCGTATTCATCAACCACAGTCAGGATCCGGGATAAGCTATTTTCTATCTGTGCATCCCGTTCCGCTTCCAGTTCCTTTAATCTGTCCTGATAGCCTTTTTCTCCCAAAAGGTCAGCTTCATAAGCTCCTTTTGCCACTTCGCACCCATGCTCATAATCTGCCCTTGCCCTGCTGATAGTGCTACTTGCGCCCTCCGCTAATCTAACCGCCTTTTTGTAATACTCAATCGTAGATTTGTTCATTATAAAATCCTCCTTAATAGATTTGCTCACTCATAGTCCTCGATGTTACGGTTTGGAACCGGATGCTTAACGATATCCTCCAGAATATCCAGATTTTTCAGAATCTGGTCATCCAGCACCATTTTTTCCGGCTTCACATAATGGTTTTTAAGTTCCACCTGAAACAATGATTCGCCGCGGTCTTGATGGTATTTCCGAAAATCATTGTTAACCTCGCTGATTGTATAATACGCATCTATCAGCCGCTCCCACTGTGTCTTGTTCATGCCTGCTAGGCAATGCGGACATATGGGCGGCTTATCGTTGTGGTTCATATTACGGCTGTAAAGTTCAAATTTACCTCCGCAATGAAAACAATGTACCTTTAAATAATCCATACCTCTCTCCTTCCTATGCTCTCGACTCCCATGAGTTCATTGCCCTCTGCAGGCTGTACCGCAGGGCGTCAATGCAGTGGTTATTTTTGTCCGGATACCCGGAAAGCAGATTGCCTTCCTTGTCCCTCTCATATTCATATTGTGTAATCTCTTTATAGGCGCGTGGCGTTCTTTTGGGGTCTATGACAATGGTACGACGCTGCAGCCACTTCATACCATACTCAACACTTCCAGGTGGCTTATATGCCGCTTTTGCCCATATATCCATATGCTTCAAATCGCTTATAGACTTCGGCTCCGCAGAGTCACATATTGTTTCGAACTGGTAATGGTACTTCCTGCGCTTGATTTCCCCTGCCAACTGTTCGTTGCTTATCTTGTTCCCGACATATTCATCCAGCAGATATATCTTCTCATGCTTTGGATTGTAATGGCTGCGGATGAATGCCATCGGGTCAGGATACCATCCAAAGTCAATCCCTTGATAAATGCGGTCAAACCTTTGTATTTCTTCGTCAGTGATTGCACGTATCTCCAAGAACTCGAATACCTCGCTGCCTGTTCCTATCGCTTCACCAAGATATTCATGCTGATATGCCCTCTCATTGACTTTCCTCAAATGCTCCGCATCATCTATGAATTGTTGGCCTAGCCAATCTACTGGCGCATCTCTATAGTCACTCCTGTAACGATAGCTGTCATTCCTCGGTTCATTTACATACATGTTCGCCCAATTGTTTATACTGATTGGCGGATTGAAACTCTTGAATACAACAAACTTCTCACCACCACGAAGAATGGACTGCTGTACTGTTCGTATTTCTTCTGGTCCCGTGAATTCGTCAAGTTCCTCGAACCATAAATACTTGAAATATCCCTGGGATGCTTTAATAGACTTCGTTTTCTTCGCCTTATCCAGCCCCCGGAATATTATCTTCTGTCCTGTCGGGAGATAAACACACTGCATTGGACTTATTCCGCATTTCCACATGTGTGCTACCCCAAGTTCATCAATTGCCCACAATATCTGTTCATATACTGATTCGCGCAGCGTTACACCATATTTCCTAACCCGGATAAACCGGAAAAGATTTTGCAATTCCTCCACATTTCAAGTACAATAAAGAAAAACGTTGGAGGA
>VSNR01000302.1 GCA_009774345.1 Lachnospiraceae bacterium
CCTCTCATATCATAAAATGAAACTGGAGTGTGTGATATTGTACCATAAATATGTGATTTTGTGCAATGACTGGATACAAATTATGCGATATAATCTCATTCGTTAGGAGGGAATAAAATGGAAAACCAATATAATAAAACAATTACAGCCTGCTTTGTGGGATATATCGTACAGGCTGTAGTCAACAATTTTACACCACTGCTGTTTTTGTTTTTTCAGAAAAGCTATCATATTCCGCTTTCTCAGATTACATTGCTGGTGACTTTTAATTTTGGAATACAACTGCTGGTTGATCTTCTTTCGGTCGGCTTTATAGATAAAATAGGGTATCGTGCATCAATGATTATAGCTCATGTTCTATCGGCGGCAGGTTTAATTCTTCTTACGGTCTTGCCGGAGATTTTACCAGTGCCCTTTATCGCAATTTTGATTGCTGTCATGATTTATGCAATTGGCGGTGGACTTTTGGAAGTTCTGGTCAGTCCGGTTGTTGAGGCGTGCCCTTCTGATAATATGGAAGAAAGGCATTCCAAGGAGAAGGCAATGAGTATGCTCCACTCTTTTTATTGTTGGGGGCATGCCGGAGTCGTACTCATCTCAACATTGTTCTTTTATATAGCTGGCATAGATAATTGGAAAATATTAGCGATTCTTTGGGCGATTATTCCAATTGGAAATGCTTTTGTCTTTGCCAATGTTCCTATTGTGCCGTTGATTGAGGATGGTGAGTCTGGACTGGGATTAAAGGAATTGTTTCGGATAAAAATTTTTTGGATTTTGCTGATAATGATGGTGTGTGCAGGAGCAAGCGAGCAGGCAGTAAGCCAATGGGCTTCTGCTTTTGCAGAAAAAGGACTTGGGATTTCCAAGGCAGCGGGTGATTTGGCGGGGCCGATGGCGTTTGCAGTTTTAATGGGGATGTCAAGATTGTTTTATGGTAAGTATGGCGATCACATTCATTTAGAGCGCTTTATGGTTTATAGTAGTTTCCTATGTATTTTGTCTTATATGGGAATTTCTCTTTTTCCCATTCCGCTGTTTAGCCTGATTGCCTGTGCTGTGTGTGGGCTGTCAGTTGGAATCATGTGGCCGGGAACTTTCAGCAAGGCATCAGCAGCTTTGCCCAAAGGTGGGACAGCTATGTTTGCGTTATTGGCGTTAGGCGGGGATATAGGCTGTTCGGGAGGCCCTACATTGGTTGGAATGGTATCAGGAGCATTGGGGGATAACCTAAAGATGGGAATTTTGGCAGGTATTATTTTTCCAGTGCTGCTACTCATGGGAATCATTCTTTGTAGAAAAACAAAAGGAGAATTCTCGTAATATGTAGGAAAAAATAGGTATCAAATACTTGCCTATCAAAAATAAAAAGAGAAAGAGAGGAAAAAAAGATGGATTTTTTGAAAAACAGTCCAAAATGGACACGTCAACCGAAGCAGGTACAGATTAGTGAGGACAAAGTTGTGATTACTACGGAAAGGGGAACTGATTTATGGGCGCGCACTTATTATGGCTTTCAAAATGATAATGCGCCAGTGTTTCAGATTGAAACAACTGATAAGTTTTTTTCCTTTATTGTTAAAACAGAATTTGAGAGTGCCTGCCGTTTTGATCAGTGCGGTGTGGTAATGTATTTAAATAGTGATAACTGGTTTAAGGCATCTATTGAATATGAAGATGAAAAAATACAGCGGTTAGGAAGTGTTGTCACGAATCATGGATATTCTGACTGGGCAACAACAGACATATCCTCTGACATTAAAAGTATGTGGTACCGCTTTTCGCGCAGGAACAGCGACTACTGCATTGAATGTAGTGAGGATGGCATAAATTTCAGGCAGATGCGGATTTTCCATATGTGGGAGGGGGCAGAAAAAATTACATATGGAATATATGCATGCAGCCCGACAGATGGTTCATACAAGGCAACATTTTCTGATATGCAGATTACAGAATGCCAGTGGAAATCAGATGCGGATTGGCGTGATTAACGGAATGTATTAGATTTTTATGTAGAAAAGAGGTCGATTTGCGATGGAATTTAAATGGCTTAATGAAAGTGCAATTAATAAAACAGGGGATAGGTGGGAGATAACTGCTCCTAAAGAGAGTGACTTTTTTTGTAATAATGGTGCAGTTGGAGAAGAAGGCATTACTCCGGAATCGTTAAGCAATGCACCCTTTTATTATACGGAAATTAACGGGGACTTTGTGATGCGGGTAAAAGTGTCGCTTGACTTCAAAGATACTTATGATTCTTCCTCAATTATGGTCATGCAGGATAGCAGGAATTGGGCGAAAGCCTGTTTTGAACTTACAGATTTCAATACACATGCTGTTGTCAGTGTTGTTACAAAAGAGGAATCCGATGATGCCAATGGCTGTAATATTGAAAATGACTTTGTTTGGTTACAGGTGTGTCGGGTAGGGCAATCGTTTGCTTTTCACTATTCAACGGATGGAGAAAGGTTCTATATGATGAGGTTTTTCAACCTGCCTGCCGAAAAAACCATAAAGGTAGGACTTTTAGCTCAGGCACCGACTGGAAATGGCGGGATTCGAGTTTATGAAAACTTGACGATAGAGAGCCGGACGGTTAAAAACATACGAATGGGAGAATGAGTGATTTTAAATTTTATACATAAAAAGATGAAGATAAAGCATCATGTAGATAAAAAAGCCGGATGATGCATTTCTTGATTCCCTGCATTATGACAACACGCCTTCCCGCAACCCGGACAACACAGAAATGACATATGACAATAAAAAACACGACCTTTCATCGGGACAATACCGCGCCCAGGCACAGTCCCGTAAAAAACAGATCCTGATCCGCCAAATCCAGGAATACTGGGAAAGACTGGACAAAAAAAACAATCCGAAATGTGGCGGAAGCTTTCGGGATGTCAGCGCCCACCGCAAAAAAGTACATTAACATGACAGAAGCAGAAATAAATGGTTTGGATGCGCCGGCCAGCTATAAAAAACGCGACTCTCCAATGAACGCCTGGCTGAATGTCATCTCTGCTGAAGTATCTGCTTTAAAATGATGCTTGATGGACATAGCAGCGGAACGGCAGGGGCATCCGGCAGGGAAATGAAAACGCGGAGATAGCCGAATACCGCTATGTGACCAAGGGAACCTTTGATGCATACTCCTGGGCGCTGGTGGAAAACAAGCAGCGTTTTATTGTCTGTATAATGGGGTTAAAACCCTCGCCTTTAGGCGAAACCTTTAGGTCAACCCCATAGCTTCAAGTT
>VSNR01000303.1 GCA_009774345.1 Lachnospiraceae bacterium
CATAGTCATGTAGATATTCAAATTGTGACGGAAGCATATAAACAATATGCAACAAGCTCAAATAGGAATATTCCTATTTTATCAGAATATGCAAAAAAATTCCAGCTGTGTGGTTGGATTTTTCAACTAATATCCCTTGTCTTTTTGACAAGGGTATTATTATGCCCTTTGACACGGCGGGTTGTAGTCAAAAAGAACATCTGTATAATTCCTTGATTTGCTTTTTAATCTATGCTATATTTGTGTCATGTAGTTAAGGAAGGAGGCTTTCAAGGTGTTCATTCAGGCTGTGCCAGATAACCGTGGGAAAAAAGACGGGTACTACTGCTCACTGGTGGAATCACGCCGTGTTGACGGCATTCCCAGGCATGAAATCGTACTTTCTTTCGGCTTTATTGCTGCAGAACGGCTCCCTTATCTGAAGGCTGCATTTAACCGTGGTGACCCCGAAGCCATCCTTGCGCGTGAAAAACGTAGTCAAGAAAAGCGAAAGGAGTCTGTATGACCTTGGAAAAACATCCCGATGAAAAGAAGCCTGTTATCGAATATACTGCAAAGATTACTCTTCCAAACGGCGAAGTCATTGAAAAGACCGTTTCCACAGCAGGAACTTTCCCTTCCCCTGAGGATTTTGACCTTTCTACACGGGAAGGCCTTCTAAATGACTTTGACCTTTTGGAAAAAACTGTCCTTGAAACCAGCAGAAAACTCAATGGGGAACTGTCCTGTGAATACTTGGATGCCTCGTCTAAAAAAAACAGGAAACAAAAGTGACATCAACTTCATTGGAGTCAGAATCCGGACGGATTCCCATTCGTGTATATGGCGCACTTGCTGATTCCCTTCAGCCAAAAGAGCGGGTCCTCTCGCGATCCTTTCTGGAAGCCGCCTCATGTGTATGTACTAAGACAAGCTACCGGGATGCTACCGATATTCTTAACCGGTTTCTTGGAAGAACAGACACAAATACAATCAAACTCCGCACATTATCGGACAGCATATGCCGCATTGGTGCCGAGATTTCCGAAGAACTTTCCAGGGTTGCTGCACATATCCTGACCATGTACGGTTTTGACGAGGAAAGCGGACTTCCATTAGAGGATGCAGTACTATCTGACAGCATAACGGCGGTTGCCGCCTCCCGGGGTGAAAAACCTGGCAGTCCGGAGATTAATGAGGTAATTGCTGCAATAAATGATTCCCGGGATGAGAAGGTTCCATTTTCAGCAGCAGAAATAAAAATCGAATCGGTTCCAGATGAGTGCGTCTATATTTCTATCGATGACATTGGCGTTAAGCGCCAAAAGGATTCCCGCAAAGAAGGGGCCGTAAGGGACTACAAGTATGTTGAAAACACAGTCGCCCATATCCAGTATGGCGGTCAATCATACATACTGACAGGGATAGGCATGAGAAATGTCTTCAAATCTGTCCTTGCATTTCTTCTGGTGAACAGCCTTCTCTCACGAGAACTCGTATTCCTGACTGATGGTGCACAGGACATAAGGAGCCATATCCAGTCTGTCTTTCAATTCCATCCCTATACGATCATCCTCGACTGGTTCCATCTTAAGAAAAGATGCCAGGAATGGCTCAGTATGGCAATCCGCGGAAAAGACCGCCGGAACGCCATTCTTGAGAAGCTGCTGCGTTACCTTTGGGTAGGCGATGTGGTAAGCGCCTCAGGATACCTTGCATCCCTGGACCCTGCCGACATTAAGAACAGGAAATGGCTGGATGACCTTCTTGGATATTTCCAGAAAAAAGGCGATGCCATCACCTGTTATGCGTTAAGGGCAAAACTCGGGCTCAGGAATTCCAGCAATCCTGTGGAAAAAGCAAACGATCTGATCGTGGCCGGGCGGCAAAAACACAATGGAATGGCCTGGTCTCCTGATGGAAGCGGGGCACTTGCCGCTTTACAGATGATCTACCTAAATCACCAGCCTGAGCTATGGTTTCACAAAAAAGAATTACGTTTATTCTCACCTTCACTTGAAAACACCCAAAAAGCAGCATGACTCAAGGCCTGTAACTCCTATAGCATTTCCTGCACAGACTGCGAAGTAAAAACAGACAGCAGTCTTGTTTGTGTGCTCCTTTTCTACGCAGTCTTTTCATCCCTTAAAATCCCTCCTCGTCTCATATTCCAACCGCACAGCCGGAAATTTTTCTTTGTCATTTGAATGACCTCCATTTTCTTTTTTGTGATCTCTCACTTGATGGCTCTATCATACATCCCCTATATTTATGAAATGATAAAGAAATGTTTGTGAAATGTTAATTTTGATAAATGTTCCCCCGAAAAACAATTTACATTATACAGAAAATTTCTTTGAAAAAAGGCTTGCTTTCACACCCAAAATGCGTAAGCTGTCACTCACAAGGCAAGCAGCCAGCACAAAAACACAAACAAAACGAAAGGTGGAAAACATTATGAAGACAGGAAAAAAAGGGCTGCCAAAACAGTCCCTTTTCACACTTACTCCATCTCCCTGAACGTGCCAGCCATTCCCCCGACAAGGCTCCACTGGCACTGCATATGGGATTTCAGGTTTTCCGTGCTTTTGCCGATAAGCCTCAGAAGCCTTTGGCGGATTCCACCGTTTCCTATTTACATCGGCAAAATATAAAAAGGACTGCCGAAACAGCCCTTTTCTCCTATCATCATTTATCCATTTATTTTTACCGCTTTACTATTATACAAGCACGAAAACTCTTTACACTATCACGGAAACCCTTATATTATCACGAAAACTCCCTGTCAGTTTCCGTGATAATACAGGCAGTTTCCGTGTTTGTATATGGGTTTTGCCTGCGAGTATCGACTTTTGCCTGATAGTATCGAGTTTTGCCTGATAGTATCCGAGTTTCCGTGATAATAAGCGACTTTTGCCTACGAGTATATACTATCAGGCAAAAGAACCTCAGAACAAAAGTTCGCACCCTCGCTAATGTAAAAACGCCCCTAAAAGCACACGGAAATAATGTAACTTTGAAAGCTATGTAGTGCCAAAAGTGCCGTGTTTACGGGCTTTGTGGGCTTTCCGTGTCTGTATCTGCCGAGGAAGGAGACACCCTGACAAGATTCGATAATATTCCGGCACTTCAAAGTTTTTTAGATGTTCATAGCCAGCCAGTTCTTTGTTCCCGCTTGAATCAACACGATAAATCAGTGTAAGCGGCAAATAATCGGCGTCTATAAAAGGAGCGCAGCCTATGATATCGTACAGTTAGAGCACCTTGATAATCA
>VSNR01000304.1 GCA_009774345.1 Lachnospiraceae bacterium
TTTCAGCCTATAATACCCCATGGGTTATCTGTACAAAATATGTTTTGAGTAACTATTTCACGACTTTAGGGATAGAATAGCAGACATGAAAAACTTTTATTTCATAAAAGGGAGGTTTCGTAATGAGCAAATATGTAATTGAAACAAAAAATCTTACAAAGCAATATGGAACGCAGAAAAGTGTTGCCAATCTGAATATCCATGTTCAGAAAGGGCGTATCTATGGTCTGCTTGGAAGAAACGGTGCTGGAAAGACAACAACAATGAAAATGCTGCTTGGACTGACACAGCCTACTTCTGGGGAAGTGGCGATATGGGGCAAACCTTTAGCGGCAAACGAAAAGAAACTTCTGCCTCGTATTGGTAGTCTGATTGAATCCCCCGGTTTTTATCCTAATCTGACCGCTACAGAAAATCTACGGATTTTTGCTACTCTGCGTGGGGTGCCGAACCGCAATGCGATTAAGAACGCACTTGATTTGGTTGGTCTGCCCTACAAGGACAAGAAGCTGTTTTCACAGTATTCGCTTGGTATGAAGCAGAGGCTGGCGATTGCTCTTGCCATTATGCACGATCCAGAGCTTTTGATTCTGGATGAACCAATCAATGGTCTTGATCCGATTGGAATTGCAGAAGTACGGACTTTTATCCGTAACCTTTGTAATGAGCGGGGAAAAACAATCCTGATATCCAGCCATATACTCTCCGAAATTGCATTATTGGCTGATGATATTGGAATTATTGACCACGGTACACTTTTGGAGGAAGAAAGCCTTGAGAAACTGGAAGCAAAAAGCAGTAAACATATCCGCTTTACTGTTTCGGATACGGCACAGGCAGCAAGGATTTTGGAACGTAGTTTCCATGAAAACCAGTTTACCATACAAGATGACCATAACATGCGGCTGCATAATCTGGATATTTCTGTAGGGAAGATTGTCACCGCTTTTGTAGAAAACGGTTTGGAAGTGTCGCAAGCCGCAACTTCAGAAGAAAGCCTTGAAGATTATTTCAAACGTGTGACAGGAGGTGAGGGGATTGCTTAAACTTGTAAAGTGCGAATTTTGGAAGTTGAAACGGAAAGGCTTGTTTAAAATCGCTCTCTTTACGGCTGTTTTATTCCCTGTTTTTAATATTATGCTTTTATCAGAGGGAAGTTTAGCAGATGTTATGAGCAGTGTGCGTGAGGAAAGCGGTTTCTTACTTCTGATCCCGATATTAGTAATTATAGCTGCTAACCTGTTTTTTGAAGAACACGATAACGACACCCTAAAAAATCTTATTTGTGTTCCAGTTTCAAAAAGTCACTTAGTCATAGCAAAGGTTACTGTACTTTTTCTGTTTTCAGTTGCTTATGAACTGTTAGGCTTTTGTATTGGTATCTTAATTGCTCTTGCACAGGGTATTTCTTTAAATGGGTGGGCTTTACAGCTGTTCCTTACATTTTGTACAGGTATTTTACTTTGGGCGGCAGCTCTGCCATGTATTATCCTTGTGGTCTGGTGCAATAAGTCCTATATAATTTCTGTCATAATCGCTTTCTTCTATACACTGCTTGGATTTGCATTGCACCTAAGTGATGCCATTATGATGAAACCATTAGGGCTGAATATCAGCACATTTATTCCTGTACCTATGGTCTTTCGGTGGCTGTATCAGTTTAAGGTGCCGGAAGGGGAGATTATGACAGACTTTTACAACCGTCTAAGCCCGTACTTTGTATCAACGCCTGTCATATTTGCGGTACTGATTGCGGAAGCGATTGTATGTATTATATTGGTTACACGGGTTTATCAAAAACAGGAAGCATAACAGGAGGTTTTATATGTTATCTATTGTCTTAACAGAATTACAAAAGATAAAGCGGTATCATATTCTGCTGATCGGCATTATAGGAATGGCTCTCTCGCCTATTCTTGGGATTATCACACAGAATGTTGCGATTGAAGAAGCAAAAAACCCGAATTTTGACCTTAGCGCATTAGTAGACAGCACAATTTGGAACAATGCAACCGTATTTATGCCTATTATTTTTACTCTGATTGGTGGTTATCTGATAAACAGGGAGTATACGGACGACACATTGAAAAATGTCTTAGTTGTTCCTGTTTCATTCCCTAAATTATTAACAGGGAAATTGACTGCTATTGGCATTTTATCCCTTATATTGGGAATGTATAGTTTTATAATCACAATTATTGTCGGCATTTTTGCGGGGCTTCCCGGTTTGGATATTTTTACTCTGACAAAAGGTATGTTTTATATGTTGGGGATTTCCATTTGCATTTATATTGCTGTTCTTCCAATTATCGCCTTTTGTGGAAGAACACCGGGATTTTTTATGGGCGGTTCGGTGATTGCCTTTGTATTGGGCTATTGCAGTATGTTTTTTAAAAGTGGTCTGCTTAGAAATATTTATCCTTTTTTAGCTTCTTTTACGGTGATTGGTTTTGACACCACATCATATATCAGCGCAAAAAGTAAGGCAAGTGTTCCATTGGGGCTTGCGTCGCTTGGCGCAATGCTGTTGATTTCAGCCTTTATTATCGCAATCTCTAAAACACCGGGCGAAGCTAAAACAAAGCAGAAGAAAAATAACATTTCCCTGCGTCCTGCGCAGAGAGAACGTATAAAGACAAAAAGATATTGATTGAAGAAAGCGAGGAGTTTTTAAATGAAAGAAAATATTTTTCATCAATGGTCATCGGCAGGCTGTTTTCTTTCCGGTATGTAAGTATGCCGCCGTAAAGTCCCCGTATCTTTTTCAGAGCAGTTTCCCTGATGCCCCTGATATTCCGGTCAGTCTGTCCGATACTCTCCGCATATTCCGAGGTGGAATAGTCACGCAGGAACAGATAATAGAGCATATTTTTAAGATGTGGCTTTAGTTCCTTCAATATTTTCGATAAATCTGTGTCTGTGACAAGTTCGTGTATTGTTTCAGGATGGTCAAATATGAAGTCAAGGAAATCGCCCGCAAGCAGGAGCCTTCTTAAAATCATGTCATAAGAGGGCTTGTCGGAAACATAAAACTCACCTGCGTCCCATTCCAATGGGACAGTGGAGCGTCCTGTCTCATGGTCTCTTTCTTTCCGTTCCCTGTTAGCGTCCAGCCTGTTCCACCATTGGATGACTTCCTTAAAATCTTCCTCTGTCCTAGCGCTTTCCTCAATACGCCGGATCGCAAGGGCGCGGGCTTCACGGTGGAGCATATCCCCGTCCGCTTCCGTTATGAAATTCTGCTCCCTGAA
>VSNR01000305.1 GCA_009774345.1 Lachnospiraceae bacterium
AGCAATGTCTTACCCCACATTTTTACCGGATAATTTCGTCCGGTTTTAATTTGAGGCTAAGCTCACGGATTCAGGATCACCAAAATGATTCATAATATATTTATTGCTCATAACTAAGCAATAATATTTTATATTTTTCAAATACTCCGTTCCAAAATCTTTCGACCACTCAAAAGGAATATAACATCCTTCTACAATAAGATTCTGCTCATTCTCAATAGCTGTTTTTATCATTTCAGACACAATAGGCCATAAATAATCTGTTAGTGCTTTTTCATCACTAACAGGGGTAAGTATAGTATTCCCACTACGAATCAACCCCATTTTTAAATGGTCTATGCATAAATAAGGGTATTTATATTTTTCAAGTAGTTTTTGAGCAAGTACTGTCTTACCTGTATGAGATGCTCCTGTTACCAAAATAATCATTTGATTACTCCTCCAATCTAATTGAATAAATCCTAATTTATTCAATTGTTCAATTCCCTTATTTTATCACAAACACCCACACGATTCCATTAAATTTTGCTTAAACTTCCTTTGCCCTATTCTTTGCAATCATCATCTGCCTTGCCCGTTCCCTCTGCTCGGTGCTGACTGCCCTCGGCTTGCGGTAGCTGACATAAGACTTCGGAAAGGAATAGGTCTTAGATACCTCATCCTGCCCTGTCAGCTTGTATGTGTCGGGGAAGTCGGCAACAAGCGTGTCAAGTTTCCGCATGACTGCCTTATCCCTTGTATAAAGGGTGGCGGTCTGTTCTCCTGCGTTGTAATTGAGAATACTTTCCTGCTCGTATCTTGAAAGTTTCATAACGTCATATCCCCCTTTCCTTTGCTGTGGGTTCTGTGCTGTTTTCCCTCGGCAACTGTCGGCTGTTTTGCCTGTTCCTTTGCTTTGGCTGACCTTGTCTTTATGGAATGGTCACGCTCGGTCAGTTTCCGTCTTTTGGTAGTGGCGGTCAGTTCCGCACACGTTTTTTCTGACAGGGCATTTAATTTCTTCAAAGTATCGCTTACTATCTGCTTTGTGTCACTGTCCTTTATCTGCGGAAGAATAGCGGACAGACTGGCGCACGTTTCCGCTTTGCTCCGCTCCCCAAACTGATAGATTAGATTAATTTCATCATCGTTAAAAGGTATCTGTATATTTGCACCCTCACATAAACGCTCCACGCCCACGCACTTAGGGAGATTTCTTGTCAGTTCGTAATTATCCCTTGCTGTGATTGTTCCATGACTGTCGGTCTGCCTTACCTCAACTTCGCACTGACTTTTCTGCTCCAACACAAGCCACTGGTATCTGTCGCTTTCTTTGGTGAATACAGTCTGATGCGCATTGGAGTGTGTCTTGCTACGGATATATTTGTCTGTGGTGCTGTAATAATCTAAAATCTGCTGTTCCTGCTTTTTATTCATGGTCTTTGCCCTCCTCTGATATGGATTGATATGATTGATTGGTTTAGGTGCTTATATATGATTTTTTCTCGTTACTTGTCGGGAGTTTGAATTGCGGAATATCATTGTTGGGTATTTCTCCGCTTGGGGAAACAGAAGTACATTTCATACGGTAATTACCGCATAAAAAAAGACTATAACCGTTAATGTCATAGCCTTTTAAGGATTGAGGAAGTCCCTTTTTTATTTGTATTTGTTTGTCACCCCTCCGCACTATCCAACATCTGGCGGATGGACTGCATGAGGGAGTTGGCAGCTTTGATGTCCCGGTTCAGGTTGCCGATGTTGGTCTGGATTCCCTTCTTCTCCATCTGGCAGACGGCTGGCCCCATGTGGACGGTGGGGATTTTTTCAATCCCTTGCCGGGCATAGGAGCGCAGGTCAAGGTGTTCTGGGCGGTCGTTTGCTTCCAGATAGCGGTTTGCCGTGTCCGCCCATCCCTGCCGCCAGATTTCGGCATACTTCTGGTCGTTCCAGTCCACGGTGTTCTCCTTGTGGCTTTTCCATCTGCCGGACGGGAGCCGGATTCTTTCGCCGTTCCCGTCAAGGTCATATACCTTGCGGCATTTGGGGAGCCATTTCCCTTTTTCGTCCATCGCCCGCATGGTGAGCAGGATATGGGCGTGGGGGTTGCCGTCCCCTTTGTCATGGATGGCAAAATCGGCTATCATGCCTTTGGAAACAAAAAACTCCCGGCAGTAGTCACGGATAAGGTCGGCGTGCTGTTCCGATGGGATTTCCCTTGGGATGGCAAGCACGAACCTCCGGGCAAGCTGGGAGTTCCATTGTTTTTCCTGCGCTTCGGCAGAGTTCCATAAAGTGTTGCGGTCTGCATACTCTGGCGGCACATGGGGCGGGAGCAGGATTTCCTTGTGGGTGACTTCGTTCTTGTAAGGATAGTATTTCTGCTCCTGGTCATATTCAGAGAACAGCTTCTCGCCGCTCTGGTAAGCGGCGGCAGAAACGGCGGATTCATTGTTACTCCGCTTGATAATGGTGATTTTACAGTGCGGGCATGGCAAGTGTACGTCCTCCTTTCTCCCGGATTTCGGGCATAGAAAAAGCAGGATAACTTTTTCAGCTTCCTGCTTGGGTGTGCCGCTGGTGTGCGGCGGGTATTTAGTTTTTTGATGGGCTGTCAGTTCGACAAACTGAAATTGCATTAAAGCTCTCCGGCAGGAATTTTTTTATTTCTGTATGCCGTAATTAGTTTGTTAAGCCACTCGTCTTCATAGTTTAACACAAGACTATCATAAATCAGTCCAAAGTCATCAGAAACATATTCCGACAGTTCACCGCCGATATTTTCCTCAATTATCATGAACGCCTTTTCTCTTATTTTGCCTTGTTCTTCTTCATTTTTATCTGTATAACTTTGGGTATTTTTCAGTGTCTCTATTTCTTCATTAACTCGACACCATTCAGTATCGAACGGGTCACTATCCCTACTGTCAAGCAATTCATTTAGGTAATCTTCATCAAATATATTGCAGTCGATACTATTAAGGCTTTTCAAAAGTTCATTCATTAAGTCCATATTCTTTTCCTCCATAAAATTTCCAATTTTCATTTTGCTTGATTCCCCGACAAATATCGATTTATCGCTGGCTCTATTATACAGCCTTAACTTGCCTTTTCAGATTTCCTGCTTGGGTATGCCGCTGGTGGGCGGCGAATTATTTAGTTTTTTGATAGGCTGTGAGTTCGACAAACTGGAAGTTGTTTCTTTGTACATTCGCTACTTTATCATATTAGGAATGTATTTTGATGGTTTTGCAATAAATA
>VSNR01000306.1 GCA_009774345.1 Lachnospiraceae bacterium
ATTTTTATCCTTAATTTAAAGAAATATGCGTTTTGCTAAGTTCTTCCAGCGCTTTTTTGCCCTCTATTACCTTACTGAGCGCTGACAAGTCTGTGCCAGAACGCGCCAAATAGTATTCATAGCTGTTTTTTTTCACGCTCACAAGGATATCGTGAAAGGCTTTCTCTCGCTCCTGATCACTCTCCAGTTCCGGCAGGGTTGTCGTAAACAGAGAGGCCGCCTCACTCTGATCCTTTTCCTCCTCAAACATATTGATGATGCCCGCAGGATTGAGATCATTCTTCTCTATATCCTCAAACATTCGCTTTGCTACTTTGCTGTACAGCTCCACCGTAAAATCCTCCGCAGACAAAAACGCTTTAATCTTAGGATATAGCTGGGGATAATCTGTCAGCCATGTCAGCAAAAGCCGCTGGGACTTCTTGGCATTCTCCTCAGGGGTATTTCTCTTTTTGCTCTGTATGCCTGACTTTGGACGCTCGATCGTCTGCACCGCATATCCCCCTGTCTTTGCCGCCATGTTCACCACCAGTTTCCTCAGATTCTCAAGGCCGATATGATACTTTTCAGCCACGGCTTCGAGATAATTCTCCCGCTCTACATCCTCCCCGAAATCACAGAGCCTTCTGGCAATCTGATTATAAAAATCCGTCTTTCCCTCCGGGTCATTCAGGTCAAATTCCCGCTCCAGCATCCGAATCTCAAACAGAAAGGCATTCTCTGCGTGATCGATGCGCTCCTGAAACGCCTCCTGCCCCAGATTCTTGATAAATTCATCCGGGTCTTTGTACGGCGACATATTGATAATTCTGCCAGACATGCCCGCATCCCTGAGAATCTGTATCGCGCGCAGCGCCGCCTTCACACCGGCTTTGTCGCTGTCGTATGCCAGCAGGACCTCTCTGGTATATTTCTTGATCAGTCCTGCCTGCCCCGGCGTGAACGCTGTTCCCAGAGACGCCACCGCCTGCGTGAAGCCCGCCTGATGCATACTGATCACATCCATATAACCCTCACACAATATCATATTCCCAGTCCTTGCAGAGCGCGCATAATTCATGCCATATAAATTTCTGCTCTTGTCAAAAATCTCTGTCTCCGGTGAATTCAGGTACTTAGGACCACCGTCTCCATCCCCCATGATACGCCCGCCAAAACCGATGACGCGATGATTGATATCCTGTATCGGAAACATCACTCTGTTCCAGAACTGTGTCGTCGTTCCGCGGCGCTCATCCATCTTGGCTAGTCCCACATCGCGGATCAGATCATCGCTGAATCCTTTCTGATGCAGATATGCCAACAGCTCCTCGCCCCTTGCAGGCGCATATCCCAGCCCAAAGTTTTTGCGCGTCTCATCAGAGAGCCTGCGCTTGTCCAAATATTCCTTTGCCTTGATGCCACGCCCGTTTCGAAGAAGCACATAATAAAATTTTGCCGCCTCTTTATTGACTTCGAGAAGCCGCAGCCGCCGGCTCTCACGCCGTTTTGCCTCCTCCGAGTACTCTGGCTCAGGAAGCGCTACCCCCGCTTTCTCCGCAAGTATTCTCAAGGCTTCGGGAAATGCACAGTTCTCATATTTCATCACAAACGTGATCACATTACCGCCCTCGCCGCAGCCAAAGCACTTGTAGATCTGCCGCGCGCGGTTCACCGAAAAGGATGGGGTCTTCTCCCCGTGAAAAGGGCAGCAGCACATATAGTTGCTGCCCTTCTTCTGTAACGATACATACCCAGAAATCACGTCCACGATATCGCTCTTCTGCCGGACTTCCTCGATCAATTCCTCTGGATAAAACATCTATATCCAACTCTCTTTCTTTATTCCAAAGTTTATTCCAAGTTTTATTACAATGCCAATCAATATTTCAATTAACCCATCCAGAATTTCGGAACATATAACTGCTCATACAACGAGATTGCAAAACGGTCCGTCATCGTACTAATATAATCACAGACTACTTTTTCCCGCGGCTCCCCCTGTAACCCCAGTTCCACAAAAAACTTAGGCAGCGCATCCGTGTGCCGCATATAGTATTCATAGAGCGTCTTTACCAGTGAAACTGCCTTCTTCTCCTCACACTTTGCCACCTGATTGCTATACACCTTGTCATACATAAATCGTCTTAAATTGCGCATCCCCAGCTCCACATCGTCTGACATGCGCACATCATCTGTCCCCTTGCTCTGCGTCACAATATCATGAATAAAATTATTGAGCCGCTCCCGCGGACTGTAGCCGATGATCTCCCCGATTTCTCTTGGAATATCACGCGCCTTCAAAATGCCTGCTCTGACCGCATCGTCCATGTCATGATAGGTGTATGCGATCTTGTCTGAAAAGCGGACCACCTTCCCCTCAAGCGTCGCCGGCATACTTGAGGTCTGATGATTGCGCATTCCGTCCCGCACTTCCCATGTGAGATTGAGTCCGTCCCCGTCTTTCTCCAGCAGTTCCACGGTGCGGACACTCTGCTCGTTGTGCTTAAAACCATAGGGACAGATTTCATTGAGCGCGCGCTCTCCCGCATGGCCAAAGGGCGTATGCCCCAGATCATGCCCCAGTGCGATCGCCTCGACCAGCTCCTCATTGAGCTGTAATGCACGCGCAATCGTCCGCGCATTCTGCGATACCTCAAGGGTATGTGTCAGTCTTGTTCTATAATGGTCCCCCTCCGGTGACAAAAAAACCTGTGTCTTATCCTTGAGTCGCCGAAATGATTTGGAGTGCAGTATCCTGTCCCGGTCCCGCTGAAATACCGGGCGGATATCACACTGTTCTTCCTCCCGGTCCCTGCCCTTAGATCTGGCGCTCAACGTGGCATAGGGACTCAGGTACTCACTCTCCCACTGTTCAAGGTTTTCTCGTATTGTCATAATAAAACCCCCGCTTTGTGTATGATTCACAAAATGATTCCATATTTAATATATTCCACGCGGATTTCAAAATTCCTTCTTTTATCTAAAAATCTACAAAGTTTTATCAAATTATGCAGGAAGCATTCTCTCTAAACAGAAATACACAAAAAAATCGAGTAGCGGAAAACCTTTCCTCTACTCGCATGTCGAGCACCCATATGCACCAAATTTTAAACTTTCAAACATAAGCTCTAAGCATAAGAACTGCGGAAGATGGGACTTGAACCCACACGTCGTTACCGACACAAGATCCTTAGTCTTGCCTGTCTGCCAATTCCAGCA
>VSNR01000307.1 GCA_009774345.1 Lachnospiraceae bacterium
CATCAATGAATTTGATGCTTATCTCTAGTTTCATAAAGACATTCCTCCTTCGGATTATACATCTAATATACTCCGTTATGGGAAAATGTCCAGCCGTTAAACTGGTTAATCTAAACCGCACAGGTGGAAAAATTTCGTTGATTGTGATGGCAGCTTTATTTAATGTAGTCCGCATGATCTGGTTTGGCGTATAGATTTCCTCGTTTGTGCCAAAATAGGTCACACCAGGCGTCTTGCGGTTGCTGTGCAGGTGGATTTGTCCGCACACCTGATAATAACTGTTCAGCCGCCAGTAAATATTCCATCCTTCCGGCTCATTGTCGGGACAGATAATGATGCGGTCCGCCTGATGCATAAGTGCGTGGTCTGCCTCCCACAATTCTTTATGAAAAATCAGGGAATCCGTCGTCGCTGAGACGCTGTCCAGAGAAAACGTCTCATGCAGATGGCTGTGCATGGCAAGAAAAGCAGCCGCGTCGCCAAAGATATGATAGGCGACATGCTGGTCAACCGCGATAATGTTTGTCAGGATTGCGCGCTCAAGGATACAGTGCCCATAATTGCCAAAGCCGATGATCACGATGGTAGATTCACTGCTGCACAGCGGCTTGGAATGCCAGTACTGTCTGGTGCAGCAGTCGTAGCTGTGAAAAAAGTTAATGTTGCCCGAGAGGTGATCCTGCCCGTTTGTAGTCCTTGCGTAGACTTCCACAGGCAGCGTATGTAAATCCACCGCGCGGGTGTTGATGCCGATGTCATTTTCTTTCATCAGAAAGATTTTGCACTTGGGACCGATATTTTTCTTGTGGGCTACGATTCTGGCGGGAGAAGCGTTGATAAATAGGCAGGGATAGTCTGGAAATTCTGTATGTTCATCCCGCTTTTCACCAAAGATGATCACAGTGTCGGGTTCTTCACAATGAATATTGGCGGCTAGTGTGTTGGATTCCTCGCTGCAGTCCGCAAAATAATACCAGTTTTTGTGGCGCTGGAAACTGAGCAGAAAGAGCGGAAGTCCCTCGCTGGTGACAAAGGAGACGGCTGCGCCGAACAGGGTCATCATAATGCCGGCAGACATCAGCAGGAAAACGACGCCGACTGCCTGCCCAAGCGGTGTCACCGGTGTCAGGTCGCCGTATCCGACGGTGGTGAGTGTAACCAGCGAGTACCAGAACGCATCCTTAAAAGAGCGGATTGTCGCGCTGCTGTCATGGTACTCTGACAGGCATAGGAGGACAAGCAGCCCGATATAGATGGTGAACAGAAAAAATGTCATGCCCAGATAAATTTTATGCTTTCTCTTCATATGCTGCTGCCTCCTGTTTTACATTGTTTTATAAAATACCGTATGAGAATAGTATACGCGCTTTGTCTGGAAAGGTAAAGATGTGCGCGTAAATGATGCAAAAATGATGCAGTGTTTTGATATACTCATATGAATGCAGTTGGATGGAGCAGCTATGGGAAGTGATATGAGGTGAAGAGAATGATAAAGAGTATGATAAGGAAGTTTCGAAGCTATACAGTGTTTACGGCGGTGACCGTATTTTGCATGACAGGGTGTCAGCGTTCGTCTGCGCAGACAATACAGCCCGCACTGCAAGAGGATACGCTGTCTGAGGATGGTTTGTTATCTCTGACGGACTATCGTCTGTGCAGCCAGAAGATGGAGACTGGCGGGAAAACGGTCTGCGTAGAGCTCTGGCTTGACGAGGGCGTGTATGGAAGCGGTGAGGCATTTGGATGGGGCGGGGGCATCTATGAGGAGAATTTTGATGGAACATACCGCCTTCTTGTACGGGATCAGGAGGGAACGATACTGTCAGAGCGGGATTTGGGAAGGCAGAATTTTTCCGGTGAATTTGAAATATTAGTAGAGGATTACAATCAAGATGCCTGTCCAGACTTTACGATCGGTGCCTTTGCCTCCTCCTCGACCAATTCTTATACCATGTATACGCTGTGGGAAAATGCCGAGATTGGGGTGATCGGCGAGGAGCTTCTAAAGTGCGGCAGCGATTTTTCTACAGTGTTTCAGCGCGGCGAGGGTACTGCATTTTATGGAAGCATCTGGAACAATGCCATTGGGGAAGAAGAACAGATTCTGTATGAGTGGGATGCAGAACAAAAAATTTATAAAAACACTTGACTCTCACACTATGTCATAGTTTAAGATAGAGACATTCCCGGGAATACAAAAATACATGCGTGATATTTTCAGGCAGGAAAGGTATATAAAAAACGATGATGACAGTAAATGAAGTAAGCAAGCGTACAGGTGTGAGTGTCCGTTCGCTGCACCACTATGATGCGATTGGGCTGCTGAAGCCGGCAAAAGTGACACTCGCGGGCTATCGGCTGTACGGAGATGAAGAACTGGCGCGGCTGCAAAATATTATGCTGTTTCGGGAGCTGCAATTTCCCCTGAAACAGATCAAAGAGATTTTAGACAGCCCGGGCTTTGACCAGAAGGAAGCGCTTGCGCAGCAGATTCAACTGCTCGAGCTTCAACTCAAACATACGCAGGAGCTTATTTCATTTGCGCGCAACATTCAGGAAAAGGGAGTGGAATCAATGAAAGAAACAGATTTTAAGGCGTTTGATAAGAGTGAGCTTGTGCAGTATGCAAAGGAGGTCAGCGAGCGCTGGGGAACGACTGCGGCATATGCAGAATACCAGCAGAAGGCAAAGGGCAGGACAGACAAGGAGCAGGAGGATCTTGGCAGCCAGCTTTTGATGCAGTTTGCCGAGCTTGGAAAGCTCAAAGCCTATGCGCCGGAAGAACCGGCAGTGCAGGAGAGAATTGCAGCGATTCAGCAGTTTATTACGGACCATTATTTTCAGTGTACGAATGAGATTTTAAGCGGGCTGGGGCAGATGTATACAGAGGATGCGCGCATGCAAAGCAATATCGACAAGGCGGGCGGAGAAGGCACTGTGACGTTTGCCAGCCGGGCAATTGAAGTGTATTGTAAAAAGGCATAAAAAGGAATCAAGAAAGAAGGGAGCTGCGAAAGTAGGTCCCTTTTTGTGTTGACAAAAACTTCCAGAATGCTATAATAAGAATTAGAATAATTCTATTTTAATACATTGACTTGAGAGTAAAAAGTTTGCACTATTAAGAAGCCAGTGAATCCTCATAGGTTCCTGACGTATCTTGTTGGTTCCG
>VSNR01000308.1 GCA_009774345.1 Lachnospiraceae bacterium
CCTTGCAGGTATTATACCATAAAATGCGGTAAAAGTCGATAAAATCAAGTGTTTTAAACCTAATCAGCAGACACTATATACTGCTGGTAAAGGTTCGCAACAGGAAGCATCAGTATCTTTTGATTGTCAAATATGAAAACGAAGCGTCAGAGTCTGTCGCAAGAGAGCTGGCAGCATTAAAGAAAGTGCTCAAGAACAAGACGACGGCGCGGGGAATGACAGAGTTGACTTATGAGGTGGGCATCTGCGGTGATAATACGGCATTTGTGACAGCATTGTCCGAGCTTGCAGGGGTAACGAGTGCGGTGCTGGTGGAATTTACAGGGGATTATTTTGAGTGACGATGAATTGATGACCACGCTATGTAACAGTTCAGTTCAAATTTTGTCTTAACATCACAGTCTTTTTTGTGTATAATAAAGTCATAGTCTTTTTATATACAAACTGGAAAGGGGACTTTTAGATGAAAGAAAAACTGGACAGAACCTTGGGCATGTACTCAGCGTTGATGATCAGCATTGGGACGATGATCGGTTCGGCTATATTTGTACTGGCTGGTACAAGCTATGCAACGGCAGGACCGGGCGCGTCGCTGGCAATCTTTCTGGCTGGCATCGCAGCAGTCTTTACCGGGTTATCCTTTGCGGAGCTGGTCACTGTCATACCAAAAGCGGGCGGCGGTTATGTGTATGTGAAGGAGGCGACAGGAAACAATATCATTGGTTTTATCTGCGGCTGGGGGTTTTGGCTTGGGTACGCCATGTCGTGTGGTCTGTTTGCTTTGGGTTTTGGAAACTTTATCAATTATATTTTTCCGTTTATCCCACAGATGGCAGCGGCATATCTCTTGGTGGTCTATGTCATGTTCACGAACATTAAGGGGACAAAGAGCTCTGGCACGCTGCAAAATGTCATCACGACAATGCTGGTTGCGCTGCTGGCGCTCTATGTCATCGTCGGTATCTTCCATATGGATATGGACAATCAGACGCCCTATATGCCGCAGGGGATGCCGGGCGTATTTAATGCGATGGGATTTCTGTATATGACATATATTGGCTATGGGCTGATCACGACCGCCAGCGAGGAGGTTATCGAACCGGAGAAGACGATTCCAAAAGCGATCCTGATCTCGATCGCAGCAGTGATTGCAATCAAGACATCAGTGTTTTTTATCGGATGCGGCATTTTGCCATGGCAGCAGCTTGTTCCAGAGGTGACGAGTACGCCTATGATTGACACAGCGGTACAGATCGGTGGGGTGGTTGGAGGATATCTGTTTGCTTTTGCCGGGATTCTGGCTACGCTCTCCTCCATCAATACGGCGGTTATGGCTTCCTCTAGGACTTCGTTTGCGATGGCAAGAGATCAGCGTCTGCCAAGTTTATTTAAGGCGATTAACCGCACGACAAAGACCCCGGTCTTTTCTATTGTCGTTTCCTCGATCATTGTGTTCATTGCGGTGTCGATTCGGGATTTGGAGCATATCTCGACGGTGACAAGTATCTTTTCTCTGACAGGTTACAGTCTCGTCAATGTAGCGCTCATAATCTTTCGACAGAAGAAGCCGGAGCTTGAGCGCAGGTTCCGTGTACCGCTCTATCCGCTCACACCGATACTTGGTATTGGGATGAATCTGTTTCTGATTGTGAATCTGGCTATTTCAGACCGACCTGCATTGATTATTGCAGTCTCTGTGATAGGAGCAGGAATTTTGTATTATTATTTTATTATGCCTAGATTAAAATACGCCTCAAAGGGTATTTCGATAGTTGATGTGCCAGAGATCAAAGAGCAGAAGAAGGACAACAGAAAGAATGAGATTATCATACCAGTATCCAATCCCAAAACAGCGAGTGGACTGTTGGATTTTGGCAGAAGGATAGCGCTGGCGGAGGAGAGTACGACAGTGGTTCCGGTGAAGGTCAATGTCTTTCCTGATAACCTGCTCACCATTGCGGATTATGATGTCATGATGCAGTCAATGGGCGTGCAGGACAGTGTCGTCCAGATGCTCAAGGAATATCAGACGGAACCCTGCATGAGACCAGTGTTAATCAATTCAAGAGATGCGTTTCACGCAATCATGTCCGTGGTCAGGAAAGAGAAGAATCCACTGGTGATCATGGGCTGGCATGGTTCGGGTCTTGCAAAATACATGCATGGCAACATTACGTATCGCATGCTTCAGGAGGCGCCTGCGGATGTTGGAGTCCTGCGGATGCACGGCAAGAGCAGTACATTTCAAAATATTTTGTTTCCCTATGGCGGCGGAAAGTATTCCAAGATGACGGCAAAAGTGGTCAATCGTATCGCAAATGCCTACGGCGCGAAGATCACGCTGTTAAATGTGGTAGACCACGAGGAGGATGTGGAAGCTACGAGAGAATATCTGAATAAATCCGCTGCTAAATTTGACCAGCCCACGCAGATCATGGTATGCAGCGGTGATCTGATTGAGCAGGTGGTAGCGCATTCCAGACAGTATGATCTGATTATTATGGGCGCGTCACTTGACTGGGGAATCCAGGAGGTGGTGACTGGCTTTCGGACAGACAAGATCATGGAGCAGGCCCAGTGTTCCGTGTTGATTATTAAGAGTTATGATATTTTCTTACAGCAAAGTAGAGTGAGGGGCTTGATACATAAGACACGCAAAGCGATCCATCAATAAAAAACTGATGTAAAGCAGGAGCTACACCTGTTTTACATCAGTTTTTTGGTTTGGCGGACAGTATTCCAGCAAGTCCTGTATCTCACAGTCCAACGCAGTACAGAGTTTGCACAGGACAGATACGTCCAGCCGTGTCACCGTATTCGTGCAGTAGTTATCAATCTGTTTCCAATTCATTTCAGCTTTATGGGACAACTTGTTTTTGTTTAGTCCCTTCTTTTTTAGCAATTCATTTAATTTTATTTCCAAATGTCCATATTCGTTTTCCAAAACAATGCTCTCCATAAGATAGTTACCAAGTTTTACCATATCCTTATTTTACCAAATTTTAAACTTTTTGTCGATATGTGTCGAGTGGTGTAAATCGATTTTTATTGTTTTTTTGTAGATTACTTGTTAT
>VSNR01000309.1 GCA_009774345.1 Lachnospiraceae bacterium
AAATATTGATGATTCTGTATTTGCTCTTTTGTGATTTTAGTATATTTTATTATTCGAGAAATATCGGTAACATTTGTTACACTTTTTCATTTTTTATGTTTTTTTCTTCATACATAATTTCGATACAAAATTTCAGTACAAAATCTCCAGTGCAGCGCGGTCCACAATCTTAATCATATTCTTGTCCGTCTCGATTAACTGCTCCTGCTGCATTTTCATCAACTCTCTGGACAGGGATGGTCTGGTGGTTCCAAGATAATCTGCCAGTTCTTCCCGGTTCATGGCGAGTTTTATCACATCCCCCTCTGCTGCCTGTTCTAACAGCCACAGGGCAATGCGCTCGCGCAGCGTCGTTCCAGAGAGCAGATGTAATTTTCTGGTCATCTTAAAATTTTTTTCAGATTGTATTTCAAGCATGTTTCTGGTAATCATGCGGTGATGTTCACAGGCGTTGCTGCAAAAACAGTAAAAAAATTGCCATGGTATCTGAAGGACACGCACCTTCTCCTGCGCGATGGCATCATACCAGTACGTCTTCGTATCCGCAAAATCTGCAAAAAGAAACATTTCTCCAAAGACATCTCCCTGCCCCACCATAAAAAGCACATCCCGCTTTCCAGAAGCAAAATCCTTCGAGATCATCACGGTTCCATCCAATACCAGAAACAGATTCTGGGGAGTTTCTCCCTGACGGAAGATATACATTCCATCCTCAAAACAGCGCTCCACCGTCTTAGAGCACCGAAACATCTTCTCGATCTCCTCCTTTTTGATATCCCGGAACAGATGGATGCTGCCGCAGTCCTTTACATTCTCTATCATAAACCCTCCATATAGATACAGAAAGAGAACGCTGTGTCTGCGTTCTCTTTCTGTATCTATTTCGCGATAATTACATCATTCCGCCCATTCCCGGACCGCCTGCTGGCATTGCCGGTGTATCTTCCTTGATATTTGCCACTACGGACTCTGTTGTGAGCAGGGTGCTTGCTACAGAGCATGCATTCTGCAATGCACTTCTTGTCACCTTCACTGGATCAAGGATACCAGCCTCAACCATATCAACATACTCTTCCTTGGCAGCATCGAAACCAATACCTGCCTTGGACTCTCTTACTTTATTCACAATCACGCTGCCCTCAAGACCTGCGTTCGCCACAATGATATGAAGCGGTGCATCCAGTGCCTTCAATACGATCTTTGCACCTGTCTTCTCATCACCCTCAAGGGTATCAACCAGCTCTGCCACCTTCTTTGATGCATGGATATAAGCAGAACCGCCGCCTGCGATAATACCTTCCTCCACGGCTGCTCTTGTCGCATTCAGGGCATCCTCCATACGAAGCTTTGCTTCCTTCATCTCTGTCTCGGTCGCTGCGCCGACACGAATCACTGCGACACCGCCTGCAAGCTTCGCCAGTCTCTCCTGTAACTTCTCCTTGTCAAAATCAGATGTTGTCTCCTCAACCTGCTTCTTGATCTGGGAGATTCTCGCATCAATTGCTGCCTTGTCACCCTCACCGTCAACGATGATCGTGTTCTCCTTCTGAACCTTGACAGACTTCGCACGTCCGCACTGCTCAAGTGTTGCCTCCTTGAGATCCAGACCAAGCTCCTCACTGATTACCTGACCGCCTGTAAGAATTGCGATATCCTCAAGCATTGCTTTTCTTCTGTCACCATATCCCGGTGCCTTTACTGCTACGACATTGAATGTACCACGAAGCTTGTTGACGATCAGTGTTGTGAGTGCCTCACCCTCAACGTCCTCTGCGATAATCAAAAGCTTAGCACCTGACTGCACTACCTGCTCTAATACCGGCAGAATCTCCTGAATATTGGAAATCTTCTTGTCTGTGATCAGGATATACGGATCTTCCATTGTCGCTTCCATCTTATCCATATCGGTTGCCATGTATGCTGAGATATATCCGCGGTCAAACTGCATACCTTCTACCAAGTCAAGCTCTGTCTGCATGGTCTTGGATTCCTCGATCGTGATCACGCCGTCACCGGAAACCTTCTCCATTGCATCTGCTACCATATTTCCAACTTCCTCATCCCCAGAGGAAACCGTTGCTACTCTTGCAATGTGCTGCTTGCCATTCACCTTAGAGCTCATGGATGCGATTGCTTCCACTGCACATTTTGTAGCCTTCTTCATACCTTTTCTTAAAATAATCGGGTTTGCGCCTGCTGCGAGGTTCTTCATACCCTCATTGATCATAGCCTGTGCCAGAACAGTCGCTGTTGTAGTACCGTCTCCTGCCACATCGTTTGTCTTGGTGGCAACTTCCTTGACGAGCTGTGCACCCATATTCTCAAATGCATCTTCAAGCTCAATCTCCTTTGCGATTGTCACACCGTCATTTGTGATGAGCGGCGCGCCGAAGGATTTGTCAAGAACGACGTTTCTTCCCTTGGGTCCCAGTGTCACGCTCACAGTATCTGCCAACTTGTTCACACCTGTCTCTAATGTCTTACGAGCCTCTGCTCCATATTTAATTTCCTTTGCCATGATTCAATTCTCCTCCATATATAATCTAATTAATCGTACTTATTGAATAACTGCCAAGATGTCATTCTGCTTTACAATGATAAACTCCTCGTCATCAATCTTTACCTCTGTTCCAGAGTACTTAGAATAAATGACATTATCGCCAGCCTTAACTTCCATCTTGATCTCTTTGCCATCAACGACACCGCCCGGTCCGACAGCGATCACTTCCGCCTGCTGCGGCTTTTCCTTGTTCTGTCCCGGCAATACGATGCCTGACTTTGTTGTCTCCTCTGCGATCAACTGCTTTAATACGACTCTGTCTCCTAATGGTACTAATTTCATGTTAAATGCCTCCTTCATGATTTATAAAAAAATAGAATTGACTCTTTTGATTAGCACTCTTATCTATTGAGTGCTAACAAATCATATAATAATTTCTCATTGAGCATTCTGCAAACGCATTTAGCTTTGATTTTATTCTATTTTCTTCCAAATACTCCCTTTATCTCGTTATATC
>VSNR01000031.1 GCA_009774345.1 Lachnospiraceae bacterium
GCGTAGAGAGTTGAAACACTTTCATTACTATTTGTGCCGCCAACTGAAAGGCGGCGGAATGGAGATTTATATGGAAAATTATCCAATCAATGTAGTCGTAATGCGCATGATAGACTTAATTTACAGAGGGCAGCCGGATTTGGAAAAGATCCTTCCAAGAGAGTTTTTTCTGGAGCGATATGGACTTTTAAAGAATCGAGACCAGTTAATGCATTATTCGGATGATTTCATGGTATGGCTACGAAATCTGGATATCTTAAAGGAATTTCGAAGGGATACCGAACAGGATGCAGAAACACTCAATGCAAACCGTCTTGCCATGAACTATTCCGCAGGAGAATACAAAAAACTGTTTGTTGATATTCTGGACGGGCTTGAAAACAAGAAGCTTATTTTATTTGGCTCAGGGAAATATGCCTATAAATTTATAGAACTTTTTGGCGATGAGTACAGCGTCGAACTGCTTTTGGATAATAATGCAGAGCGTTGGGAGAACTGTGTAGAAGGCATCAGAATAGCAGCACCTACTGAACTGGATGGTCTGGATCCTGAAACCTATAAAGTGATTATCTGCATAAAGAATTATGAGCAGGTATTAAAACAACTCAAAGAACGAGGCGTGAAGCATTATGGAATATACACTTTAGAGTTTGAACGCCCACGCGAGGAGCTGTTAAAGAGAAGGCGAATAAGTTTTTTGGATTGTGGTAGTACTCGGAAGAAATACCATATCGGATATGTAGCAGGCGTCTTTGACTTATTTCACATAGGGCATTTGAATTTGCTCCGGCGTGCAAAGGAACAGTGCGATTATCTGATTGTCGGTGTGGTGAGTGATGAGGGTGTGCGGAAAAATAAGCACACAGAACCATTTATACAGTTTGCGGAGCGGCTGGAAATGGTGCGTGCCTGCAGATATGTGAACGAAGCGGTTAAGATACCATTGTTCTATTGTGATACAGCCGACGCATACAGAAAGTTTCGATTTGATGTGCAGTTCTCAGGGAGTGATTATGAACATAGTACAGCATGGCTGAACAAGCAGGCATTTTTGAGGAGCAGAGGGTCCGAGATGGTGTTTTTCCCATACACAGAAAGTACAAGCTCTACAAAGATAAAAGGATTGATTGACAAGAAACTGATGTGAGGGAAGCAGATATGAATGTAAGTTACCGAAATACTTATCTAATTGATACCAAAAAGCCTGCAGGCGGAATCAGAGATTTAAAAAACGCGGGAATTCAAAGTTTGATGCTCTGCATTGTAGCATGGCTTTGGGCACCGGAAGAAAACGATGACAGGGAGCCGTCAAGGTGGGAGGAAAAGAAAGCACCAATAAAACGGGAAGAACCAGACACGATAAAGGAACGCTACTTGAATATGATCACTGCCTGTCGAACAAATGGGATAGAAGTACCAGTATTATATGCACCACGCTTCTCCCGGAAAGAGGATAAGCCATGGATGCAGGACTATATTATGGAGGTAATGTTTGAAAGCATTGCATTTTGCAAAAGGGCAGGATGCAAATATTTGATTGTCGGTATGCCGGAAAGAGATCAGGACTATACAGGTTTTTATGGAAAACTTTCAGTGAAAGCGCAGGAGGCAGGCATAATGGTATTACTTGTCAACCAGACGGCAGACCTTTCAGGGCATCTGGTGCGGGATACGCTATGTGAACCCCAAATTGCTGCGGAACTCATAGACAGGCTGAATCAGCGCGCAGGAAATGATGTATTTGGATTCTGTTTGGATATGGGTGTCTGCAATATCTGCGGAAGTAATACACAGGCTTTTATCAAGGCGCTGGGGAGCAGGCTCAAAGCTGTAATACTGCGAGACAATAACGGACACAGTAATGTTTCGCTGCTTCCGTTTACCTGTGTAAACCGAGGTGGCATTGTCACTGACTGGATGGGACTGATCAGAGGACTTCGGGACATCAGGTTTGATGGAGAGCTGATTGTCGATTTTATGGATACGCTGGCAGCATTTTCACCGCTCATAAGGCCAGCGCTATTTCAGCTTGCAAGAGAAGTTGGTGACTACATCCAATGGCAGATCGAGATCGAAAACAACCTGAAAAAGTACAAGACATTCGTCCTCTTTGGCGCAGGCAATATGTGCCGCAATTATATGAAATGCTATGGGGAACAATATCCGCCGTTGTTTACCTGTGACAACAATTCAACATTATGGGGAACTACATTTGAGGGATTGGAAGTAAAAAATCCTGAGGTATTAAAAGAGCTCCCCAGCGACTGCTGTGTGGTCATCTGCAATATTTATTACCGCGAGATCGAAGCGCAGCTGCGTGCCATGGAGATTGAAAACATCGGGTATTTCAATGACGAATATATGCCGTCATTCTATTTTGACAGTCTCGAGAACCGATGAGATTAACGTAGAGAGCCTCCAGAGGAGGCTTTTTACAGTACAGTTATACAGGGAGAGATGAGATGAAAATTGGCGTACAGACCAAAAATGTAATAGAGGACAGAAACCCATTAGAAGGATTTGGACTGCTGCGTCAGGCAGGATTTACTTGTTGTGATTTCAGCCTGAACGCATATCTTTTGAATTCGTCTTTGTACAGGTCGGAAACAAATGATTTTTTTGACCAGTCAGAGCATGAGCTGGAGGCATTTTTTATGCCGCATAAGGATGCGGCAAAGGCTGCTGGGATTCGCATAAGCCAGATGCATATGCCATATCCCAATTATGTGCCAAATGGCGGGGATGAACTCAACAATTATCTGAAAACTGTTGTGGCGCCTAAAAGCTTGAAAATATGCGCCTTTATGGATTGCCGCTACATTGTTATCCATGGTTTTAAACTGGCGCATTATCTGGGCTCAGAAGAGGCTGAATGGGAGAAAACACTTGAATTTATAGAGTATCTGGCACCGTTGGCAAAAGCGTTAGGCATTACGCTCTGTATCGAAAATATTTATACTGGAATCGGAAGCCACATTGTAGAAGGACCATGCTGTGACGCCCGCAAAGCAGCGGTCAGGATTGATGCTATCAATGAAAAATATGGTGCGGAAGTTCTAGGGTTTTGCTTTGACACAGGACATGCAAATCTGGTGGGGATTGATTTTGAGCGGTTTATCACGGCGCTTGATTACCGTCTGAAAGTATTGCATATTCATGACAATGACGGGATTTCCGATCTGCATCAGATACCATATACCTTTACAAAAACGCGTGAGAATCTGCCGTCTACGGACTGGAATGGATTTGTCAGAGGACTGCGAAAGATTCAGTTTGATGGTGTGCTGAGCTTTGAGACAGCGCCTGTGCTGACGGCGTTTCCAGAGTCAATGAAAAGGAGTGTGCTGGCATTTATAGCGGATATTGGCAGATCGTTTGCAGGGGCGATAGAAAGTTAGTTTTCCTATGTTTACATCTTTTTGCTGGAATGATAAAATAAACTTGTAGCAATAGAGACCGAATGGAGGCTCGTGGAATGAAGCGCAGGTTTAATATAACAGGTTCCTGTAATTGGCAAAAACATTATATGGTAAAGCTTGACGACCGATTAAAAAGAATTCGGGAAGATTATGTGGATGAAGGATGTTATTTTGTCATTAACAGAGGCCGGCAATATGGAAAAACAACGACACTAAAGGCGTTAGCGCAATATTTAAAAGAGGAGTATATCGTCCTTTCCATGGATTTTCAAAGAATTGGGACAGAAGAGTTTGTGAAAAACCTTTGCGTATGCATTTGCAAAAGAGTTTCTGGATGTGTTTCCTGATGCGCATCCTGATGGAAAAACAAAAGATCTGCTGAAATCTTTAGAGGAATTTGCAGATGACGAAAAAAACAGGAATTTAAGAGAATTATTTGTACGCCGAGTAAGATTTGTGCGGATGCGGAGAAACCCATTGTGCTCATGATTGATGAGGTGGACAGTGGGTCTAATAATCAAGTGTTTATTGATTTCCTTGCGCAGCTTAGGGTATATTATCTGAACAGGGAGAGCCGTCCAATTTTCCATTCGGTTATACTTGCAGGGGTGTATGACATCAAAAATCTAAAGTTGAAAATACGCCCCGACGAGGAGCACCAGTATAACAGTCCGTGGAATATTGCGGCTGATTTCGATATTGATATGAGCTTTTCTGTTAAGCAGATAGTTTCTATGCTGGAAGTATATGAGGCTGATTATCATACTGGAATGGATACAAATGCAGTTGCAGAAGAAATTTACCAGTATACATCGGGGTATCCGTACCTGGTATTCGCAATCTGTAAAATTATGGATGAGAAACTGCCTTATAAGGATAGTTTCGCTCAAAACCACGATATTTGGACAAAAGAAGGGGTTGAGGAGGCGGTTAAACTTTTGCTGCGGTCAAAAACCACTTTGTTTGACAGCATGGTGAAACATATTCGTGAATATAAAGATTTAAAGGAACTGCTGTATGCGATACTGTTTCAGGGGGAACAGGTGGCATACAATCAGTATAATCACACCATTGCGCTGGCATGCATGTTTGGATATGTTGTAGATGATGGCGTATATGTTCAGGTGGCGAACCGCATTTTTGAGACATGCCTGTATAACTGGTTTTTGTCCGAGGAGGAATTGAGGCGCAGACAAGGGACGCAAAGCGGACGGATGTGGTGGTGGATTATCTCGGTGAACAGTTTATCGTGGAAATGAAAATCTGGCACGGGAATGAATATAACGAGCGCGGCGAGCGGCAGCTTGCGGAGTACCTTGATTATTTCCATCTGGAAAAAGGATACATGCTCAGCTTTAACTTTAATCAGAAAAAAGAGATTGGCGTCAAAGAACTGCGTGTAGAGGGGAAGACAATTATTGAAGCTGTGGTGTAAAAACATGTGTGCGGAAGGGACGAGTTAAGAATGAGACGTTATTTCAATACAGAGGGAGCGTGCAGACCGGATATTCACTATATGGTGCGCATTGACGACAGGCTGGAGCAAATCAAACGCCGCTATGTTGACAGGGGAAAGTATTTTCTGATAAACAGGGGGCGGCAGTATGGAAAGACGACAACACTGAAGGCTTTGGCAGAATATCTGCAAACGGAATATCAGGTGATTTCTATGGACTTTCAGGGAATCAGTACGAAAGAATATGCGGATGAGTTCACTTTTGTGAAGGCGTTTATGCGGATGTTTGCGGAAACATTTGAGGAAGGCGGAGTGACCGCGGCATTTGCAAATGGCACACAACAGAACACATTGGGTGAGATGTTCTATCTGTTGAGCGAAATTTGTAAAACAGCTTCCAAACCGATTGTTTTAATGATTGATGAGGTGGATAGTGCATCCAATAATCAAGTGTTTATCGACTTCCTTGCTCAGCTTAGGCGGTACTATTTAAACCGGGAAAATCAACCGACATTTCATTCGGTGATTCTCGCAGGATTATATGATATTAAAAATCTGAAACTGAAAATCCGTCCTGATTCGGAGCATCAGTATAACAGCCCGTGGAATATTGCGGCCGAATTTAAGATGGATATGAACTTTTCAGGGAAACAAATTGCAGTCATGCTTACGGAATATGAGGCCGACAGCCAGACGGGGATGGACGTGGATGAAATGGCAGAGGAAATATACCAGTATACGGATGGTTATCCTTATCTTGTTTCTGTGATTTGCAAATATCTTGATGAGGAAGTTCCCGATAAAAAGGGGTTTGAGCATATCGGTGATGTGTGGACGAAGCAGGGAATAGAGGAGGCAGTGAAGATTTTGCTGAAAGAAAATGTGCCATTGTTTGACAGCATGATCAAGCAGTTAGATCAGTATCAGGATCTCAGAAAAATGATTGAGGAAATCCTGTATCAGGGAAAGCGCATCTCTTTTAGTCCTGCACAAAAATTCATCAATCTGGGGGTTATGTTTGGCTTTTTAAAGGAACAGGATGGATATGTCACCATTGCAAATCGCATTTTTGAAATGTACCTGCTCAATCTGTTTATAGCGGAGGAATCGGTGAAAAGCGAGCTCTTTCTGTATGGACAGGGAAATAAAAATCAATTTATTCAGAATAAAAGGCTTGACATGGAGCAGGTACTCAAAAAGTTTGTGGAATATTTTCATGATATTTATGGCGATAATGATGAGAAATTCATTGAAGCCTATGGACGCAAATTTTTCCTGCTGTATTTGAAACCGATTATAAACGGCACAGGAAACTATTACCTAGAGGCGCAGACAAGGGACGCAAAGCGGACGGATGTGGTGGTGGATTATCTCGGTGAACAGTTTATCGTGGAAATGAAAATCTGGCACGGGAATGAATATAACGAGCGCGGCGAGCGGCAGCTTGCGGAGTACCTTGATTATTTCCATCTGGAAAAAGGATACATGCTCAGCTTTAACTTTAATCAGAAAAAAGAGATTGGCGTCAAAGAACTGCGTGTAGAGGGGAAGACAATTATTGAAGCTGTGGTGTAAAAACATGTGTGCGGAAGGGACGAGTTAAGAATGAGACGTTATTTCAATACAGAGGGAGCGTGCAGACCGGATATTCACTATATGGTGCGCATTGACGACAGGCTGGAGCAAATCAAACGCCGCTATGTTGACAGGGGAAAGTATTTTCTGATAAACAGGGGGCGGCAGTATGGAAAGACGACAACACTGAAGGCTTTGGCAGAATATCTGCAAACGGAATATCAGGTGATTTCTATGGACTTTCAGGGAATCAGTACGAAAGAATATGCGGATGAGTTCACTTTTGTGAAGGCGTTTATGCGGATGTTTGCGGAAACATTTGAGGAAGGCGGAGTGACCGCGGCATTTGCAAATGGCACACAACAGAACACATTGGGTGAGATGTTCTATCTGTTGAGCGAAATTTGTAAAACAGCTTCCAAACCGATTGTTTTAATGATTGATGAAGTGGATAGTGCATCCAATAATCAAGTGTTTATCGACTTCCTTGCACAGCTAAGGCGATATTATTTAAACCGGGAAAATCAACCGACATTTCATTCGGTGATCCTTGCAGGATTATATGACATCAAAAATCTGAAACTAAAAATCCGCCCTGATTCGGAGCATCAGTATAACAGCCCGTGGAATATTGCGGCTGAATTTAAGATGGATATGAACTTTTCAGAGAAACAGATTGCAGCCATGCTTACGGAATATGAGGCAGACAGCCAGACGGGGATGGACGTGGATGAAATGGCAGCGGAAATATACCAGTATACTGACGGCTATCCATATCTTGTTTCTGTGATTTGCAAATATCTTGATGAGGAAGTTCCCGATAAAAGGGGGTTTGAGCATATCGGTGATGTGTGGACGAAACAGGGAATAGAGGAGGCAGTTCAGATTTTGCTGAAAGAAAATGTGCCATTGTTTGACAGCATGATTAAGCAGTTAGATTTATATAGGGATTTAAGGGAAATGATAAAAGATATTTTATATCAGGGAAAAAAAATCCCTTATAGTCCAGATATAAAATCAATTAACATCGGAGTAATGTTTGGTTT
Source organism: Lachnospiraceae bacterium (assembly GCA_009774345.1). Lineage (GTDB taxonomy): Bacteria > Bacillota > Clostridia > Lachnospirales > Lachnospiraceae > COE1. The sequence continues at coordinate 7,497 of VSNR01000031.1, forward strand.
TCTAAAGGAAAAGGATGGTCATGCTGCTATTGTGAATCGCATTTTCGAGATGAGATTACTGAATATGTTCATTGCGGAAGAAGCATCTAAAAGTACAGCATTTCAGTACGGGGAACGGGACAGAAACCAGTTTATCAAAGATGGACATTTAAAGCTGGATATGGTACTCAAAAAGTTTGTGGAACATTTTCATGATATCTATGGCGATAATGATGAGAAATTCATCGAAGCCTATGGACGCAAATTTTTCCTGCTATATTTGAAACCGATTATAAACGGCACAGGAAACTATTACCTAGAGGCGCAGACAAGGGACGCAAAGCGGACGGATGTGGTGGTGGATTATCTCGGTGAACAGTTTATCGTGGAAATGAAAATCTGGCATGGAAATGAATATAACGAACGCGGCGAGCGGCAGCTTGCGGAGTATCTTGATTATTTCCATCAGGAAAAAGGGTACATGCTCAGCTTTAACTTTAATCAGAAAAAACAGATTGGGGTCAAAGAACTGCGTGTAGAGGGGAAGACTATTATTGAAGCCGTGGTATAAAAGAGAATATATAGAAATTTTAAGCACAGACCCGTGCACAGGAAGTATGTCGCTAAAGTGGCGCACGGGTCACGTACTTTCAATGACGAATCTGTTCCGTCATTCTATTTTGACAGACTCATCTTCCCGTCCTTAATCGCATTGTGCAGTCCGGCAAAGACTTCATCGCAGCGGTTACAGTCCTTTAAGCGCACAGTGGTTACATGAAGGTGTAATGGAATCGCCTGATTTTCATAAGAAAAGGAATCACCGTTCATGCTTCGGATGGACGCAGCGATCTGTTCTGCGTATGCCGGGTCGCTGCTGTCTGTCAGAATGCAGAACTCGTCGCCGCCAATGCGAAACACAATATCGTTCTCACCGGATGCTGCCGTCATGCGGCGCATCTGTTCTAAAATCGCCAAATCGCCCGCTTTTCTCGAAATGTCATTGATGCGGATCATATGCTTGATGTCACAGAGGACAAAAAAGCAGTCTGTTCTTTCCTGAAATAAATCGTATAATTCACCAAGATCAATATGTCGTTTTTGCATGATATCATCGTCTCCTTTCGTGGGAGGTACAATAAACCTCGGAAATAATTCTGTATATTTCGCGCTGCGAAATGCAGAGGGTTTACAGTTCCAGATTTGTTCAAATGCACGTGCAAAAGATTCGTGTGTACTGTATCCGTACTCGATCGCAATGTCCAGAATGGAGCGCTGCGGCTGCATGGAGAGCTGCTTTGCCGCCAGCATCATTCTCCTTCGGACAATGTATCCATGAACGGAAATATGATATACACTGCGAAATAGTTTCTCGAGTGCAGACTTTGAGCAGAAACAGGCGCTTGCAATATCATCCGTTTTCATGTCATCGCGCAGATGTATTTCGATGTATTCAAGGACTGTCACTAATAGTTCTATATGCTGCATCGTCTATCCTCCTGTGATTGCTGCGGTTTTTACGATATCGTAGATTCATTATAGCAGAGTGTGTCAGTCTGGGTTTGATATTTTGAGTAAAAAAGGGAACCTTTTTCTGGTATTATTTCTCTAATGGTTAGAATTACGAAAGGAGAGGATAAAATGGACAAAGAAGCATTTGCCAGTGTAGTGCTGTCTTCTACAGACAGTCTCTATCGTATTTCAAAAAGTATTTTGAAAAATGATGCGGATTGTGAGGATGCAGTACAGGAGGCAATTGCCACAGGGTTTGGCAAGTTAAATACGTTGCGTCAGGAGGCGTATGCGAAGACATGGCTGACTAGAATTTTGATTCATGAATGCTACAGCTTGTTAAAAAAGCGGGAAAAGACGGCGGTAATGCTGACAGAACCAGATGATAAGCCGTATGTTCATTCAGATTATACAGATCTGTATGATGCATTGAACACATTAAAAAAGGAACTTCGCCTGACAATTGTACTGCATTATCTGGAAGGATACTCGATCGAGGAGATTGCGGATCTTATGCATGTTCCAGCGGGCACTGTGAAAAGCCGTCTGAGCCGTGCGCGCAGGGCACTTCGCAGTGTGATGAAGAAAAAATATCAAGAGGAGGGAGATTATGAGAATGGATTATGATGATTTTGCCGCAGAATTAAGCAGGAGTTATCCCAGGACACCAGAGCGGTTTCAGCGCATGGTATCACAGGAGGTTTGTGCGCAGATGAATAAAGGGAAGCAGATCGTCCGCAGGAGAAAATGGATGCCGTATAAGGTGCTGCTGCCGATTGCTGCCTGTCTGATACTGGCAGGCGGTACTGTCGCTGCCGCGCGTTTGCCAGTGTTTCAAAACTGGCTGAATGGATTGGGAAGCAATGCCGGGACAGCGGAGCAGTTGATTGTCCACAGTGAGGAGACAGAAGAACGGATGAGCATGGAACCAGAGATATTCGACGCTGGACAGGAAGCGCTTTCCTTTGATGTGACAGATGTCTATTATGATGGCGCCACGCTGATTTTCTGGGTTGCTACGCAAAATGATTTTTTTGATCTGAGTGATCATGTCTATATCAATGAGATCGACAGCCGTCTTGAGTATGTGGCGGAGACGCAGGAGGGAAGCGGCGTCTATGAATGCAAAGTTTCTGTGGTTGATCAGGAGCTTCAAAAAGCAGCGATAGACTCCCTTCATGTAAAAGTAGGGGTGTACACTGCCCCCGACAAAAAATCGGACTATGCCTTTACCGTAGAATCGGATAAATTTGTCTCTGCCTCACAGCGTGAAGGAGCAGTATCAGATTTGCGTTTTGGCAAAGTTGTTTCTTATTCGGTGACAGTCAGCCCCTCTGTTATCAATCTGCATCTGGACTGGGAAGTATACGAGGAGGAGATGGTACAGATTTTACAGTGGGGAGGATATCTTTTGGAGGATGCATCTGGAAAAAGGCTTACGGATGCTGAATGGATGCGCTCTTGCGGCAGTTCTGTGCCAGAGTATGACGAGGATGGCAAATGCACCACGTTTGCGCAGGATCTGGAGATTGTTGGGTTTGATGCCTCTTCTGAGACAATGAAACTGATTCCTGTGCACGTGGAATGGAATGCGGACGGCGCCATGATACCGGGTTCAGAAGTGATACTCGAGGACTGTGCTATCATAATTAATTTATAAAGCTTGTGTTAACTGTGTTTGATAATTTAATCAGACTTTACACCTTATACATAATCTGTTATGATTAAAATGCAACAATCAATACAGATTGAAAGCAAGGTGAGGTTGTAAATGCTAAGTAATGCTGAAATTGCAAAAGGTGTAAGGTCTTATGAAATGATTAAGGCTTTACACCTTGTATGCGTATCGTTCCAGAAATAATGAGGGAGTGCTGCAATTGATATACTTCACAGCCGATTTACACTTTTATCATGAGAAAATTATTAAGCACACAAAGCGTCCGTTTCATTCGGTGGAGGAGATGAACAAGATATTGATCAAAAAGTGGAATGATAAAATTTCCTGCGATGATGAGGTGTATATTCTGGGTGATTTTACTTTAAAAGGCGCAGAGACGGCATCTGCAATTTTATATTCTCTCAAAGGAAAAAAACACCTAATCCGTGGAAATCATGATAACTTTGTGGACAGTGACAGTTTTGACAGGTCTCTGTTTGTGTCGATACAGGACTATATGGAGCTGACCTGTCAAAATATGCAGTTTGTACTGTTTCATTATCCTATTTTAGAATGGCATGGATTTGGAAAAGGGGCGGTCATGCTGCACGGGCATCAGCACAACCACAGGGAGTACAATATTAATAACAAAAAGAGCGGGATACTGCGCTATGATGTGGGTGTGGATGCCAATGGCATGTCGCCGGTCAGTGCAGTGGAAGTGATAGATTTTTTATTCACATAAAAGTACCATGTTAATTGACTTATTGGTGAAACCGTACGCTGTGTACATTTTGCAGGCGGCTTCATTTCTGGCGTTGACCTGTAGTTCGATTCCGTCCAGATGTTTACAAAGTCCGCAAGTACAGAAACTAGCGCATCTCCTTATTCCAGTATGAAACTTGGCTGTGTATATAAAGAGCGAAATGATATACAACAGGCGTTATATTGGTTTAGGAAATCGATCCAGCAGGAAGAAATTTTGGGGATTCATACGGATTTTTCGAAATATTCGGAATATATGATAGAACAGCTCTCCTAAGAAAATTTTGTTTTTTTTGCAGAAAATCATTGACAAATGGTTCATCCTGTGTAAACTATTAATTATAATCATTGTTTGAACAAAGGCGTTCTGCGTAGTGCAGAGCGCCTTTTTGTGCGCAGATCCGTGCAGAGGAAATATGCCGCTAAAGCGGTGCATGGGCGCGCGGCGAGTAGGGGAGAAGAAAGGTGTGTGAGCGTATGTATGAGATGGATTTACTGGACAACACAGAAAATGTAAACAGGCTGTTAGCCAGATATGGCGTGAAATTTGGCATTTACAAAAATAATACTTTCAAGGAGCAGCTCTTTCCGTTTGATGCGATACCAAGAGTCATTCAAAAAGAGGAGTTTGATTACCTTGAGAGAGGGCTAAAGCAGCGCGTCATGGCGCTTAACCTCTTTCTTGACGATATTTACCATGACAAAAAAATCGTGCGGGATCAGGTGATACCAGAGGATTTTATCTTTGCGTCGAGTGGATATCTGCCAGCGTGTGAGGGGGTGACACCACCCAAAAAGATCTATGCCCACATTTCGGGAATTGACCTTGTAAAAGGCAAGAATGGAAAATGGTACATCTTGGAGGACAATCTGCGCGTGCCGTCTGGAGCTTCCTATCCAATGATTGCGCGGGAACTGTGCAGACGCAGCAGCCCGAAAACATTTCGCGACAATCAGTTAGAGGACAACAGAAATTATGCACAGCTTCTAAGAAATGCGATGGATACGGTCAATGTCGAAGGACATACAGTGATTCTGACACCGGGACGGTACAATGCTGCCTATTTCGAACATTCTTATCTGGCAGAAAAGACGGGAGCGCATCTGGTGAATGGAAGTGAGCTGACAGTGGAGCATGACAGGCTTTACTATGTTGATTACAAGGGGAAAAAGGAACGTATCGGCGCAGTGTACCGCAGGATTTCAGACGAGTATCTTGACCCGATGCATTTTAACCCGGAGTCGGTGATTGGCATACCACATATTTTTGATGTGTATCGAAAAGGGAATGTCGCGCTGTTAAATGCGCCCGGAAACGGTATCGCGGACGATAAGGGCATTTACTATTTCGTTCCTAAGATGATTCAGTATTATCTTGGCGAGGAGCCAGTGCTCTCCAATGCGCCGACCTATCTGCCATTTTATGAGGAGGACATGGCTTATGTGCTTGCACATTTTGACAGTCTGGTGCTCAAGGATGTTGCGGAGGCGGGCGGCTATGGCGTTGTGTTTGGCAGCAGCATGACGAAGGCGCAAAAGGAAGACTTTATCGCGCTGTTAAAACATGAACCGCGCCGGTTTATCGCACAGGAAGTAATAGATTTTCAGGATTTGGAGATACAGGATGAAGATGCAGTGGTAGAGAGAAAGGCAGATTTGCGCGCTTTTGTGCTGATGGCGGATGAACCGCAAGTATGGAAGAGCGGACTGACACGGTTTTCCCGCAATCCAGATTCATTTATTGTAAACTCATCACAGGGAGGAGGATTTAAGGATACATGGGTATTATCTCATTAGAACAGACCAACAGGCTGTACTGGCTTGGCAGATATTCGGAGCGGGTTTACACGACAATCCGGCTTTACGCAAAGTGTTATGACGATATGATTGATGATATTGGGGAGAATTATGCAGACTTTTGCAGGATGTTGGAAATCCCAAATATCTACAAGGACAAAGAGGATTTTAATCAGCGGTATGGATTTGACGAGTCAGACCCAAATTCTATCTTGAGCAATCTGATACGCGCCTATGATAATGCAGTGGTGCTCAGGGAGGAGATTGGGAGTGAGACGCTCTCCTACATACAGCTTGCCATCTATGCGATTAACAAGGCAAAAATTTCACGGGCGCCGCTTTTGGAATTACAGAATGTGGAGGACAATATCCTTGCATTCTGGGGAATTGCGGACGATTTTATAGAGAGTGAGACGATAAGAAATATCATTCGAACAGGGAAAAGGGTTGAGCGCATTGACCTGTACGCGCGGCTGAAACTGGGTATAAAGGAGCTCAAGAGCGAGCTTCGCCGTATGCACACCCGCCTTGTCAGCAGTGGTATGCATTATAATGAAGCGTGTCTGGACAGACTGATTGCGTTGATTGAACATATCGACGAGGCAGCAGTGGCAGATTACGAAGGAATTGTTAAGAATGTGGAAAATTTGGTAATGGTGTAAATACGATGGAAGTAAGGGGCAGAAAATGATACAGGATAGCAGGAGATTGCGATTTGTTTACCGCATGGCGCTTGATTTTTCGCAGCCGGTCCAAAAGCACCAGTTTGCGCTGCGCATGATACCGCAGTCGGATGAACGGCAGCAGATCACGTCGTGCAATGTAAAGCTGGAACCGGCATGTTCGTTGACAGAGGATACAGATACGTTTGGCAACCGGTATGTTTATGGAGAAATCATACATCCGCACACGACATTTTGCGTGGAGGTTTGCGGCGCGGCTGAAGTCAGCAGTAAGGCATTGTCTTTGTGTGACAAACCGCGGATGGCGCTTGCGCCTTTTCGTTATATGTCGCAGTACACAAAAGCGGGAGCCTGTCTGAAGGGGTATCATGAAAGCCATGGGCAGAAAGAAGATGAGCAGCCATATGCGTACTGCATCAGACTATTGCATCAGATTTATGAGGATATGACCTATGTGCAGGGAGTGACAGATATACACACTACGGCGGAGGAAGCATTGGCAGGCGGAAGGGGCGTGTGTCAGGATTATGCCCACATTATGATTGCGCTGTGCAGGATGGCAGGGATTCCCAGCAGATATGTGGTCGGAATGATGCAGGGGGAGGGCTGTTCCCATGCTTGGGTTGAGGTATGTACAGAGGGTGTATGGCATGGTATGGACCCAACAAATAACAAATTCGTAGATGACAGCTATATTAAAATATCACATGGGCGCGATTATCAGGACTGTATCGTCAACCGTGGCACTTTTCTGGGAAATGGGACGCAGATGCAGACGGTATGTGTGCGCGTTGACAATGACCCTGTGTAGATTAAATTGCGATCGGAAAAAGACGTGTATGAGAGAGGAGATAACATGTCACAGGAATTCAATACAAAGATTCATTCCGTCTGTCAGGTGAAACTGCCTGTTGGAGAGATACTGAATATCAGGAAAAACAGGCTGATGCCTTCGGATCAGAACCATAAAGAGAAAAAGCGGATTGGGATTGTCACTGGTATTCACGGTGATGAACTCGAAGGGCAGTATGTTTGTTATGAGGTGATACGGCGCATCAGGGAGCATCCAGAATTTCTTACGGGAATCGTGGATGTATATCCAGCGATGAATCCTATGGGAATTGATTCGGTGACGAGGGGGATTCCGGGATTTGACCTTGATATGAACCGCATTTTTCCGGGAAGCAGAGACGGTGCCATGACAGAGTATGTGGCACATGAGATTATTGAAGATTTGGCGGGAGCAGATTTGATTGTGGACATACATGCCAGTAATATTTATCTGACAGAAATACCCCAAATCCGTATCAATGAACTGCACAAAGATTTTTTGGTGCCGCTTGCACATTATATGAATGTGGATTTTGTCTGGGTGCACGCATCGAATACGGTGCTGGAATCAACACTTGCTTACAGTCTTAACAGTACAGGAACGCCGGCTTTGGTGGTCGAAGCAGGGGTAGGAATGCGTATTACAAAGCGTTATTGTATACAGCTTGCGGATGGGTTGATGAACATTATGAGAGTGCTTGGCATATGGCAAGGTGAAGTTGGTGCTGTGAGGAAGCCTTTGATTGAGGACCGGGCTGACGGTGTTGTGTTTTTTAATGCCCCTTCAGCAGGAATCTTTATCCCTTCAGCAGAACACTGGACAACACTTGAGAGAGGAGACAAAGTCGGTGAACTGATCGATCCACTGACAGGAGAAGTTCTTTCCGAGATCCTCACACCCGAAAGAGGGATTCTTTTTACAATCAGAGAGTACCCTGTAGTCGATGAAGGTTCCCTTGTGGGAAGGTTGTTAATAAGATAAGGAATTATAATGAAAAAGAAAATAATCTATGAATTAAATGCTTTGTACAGGGAGCCAATGCAGGTGACAGGATATGAGTTTGGCACAGGTGAAAAATCCGTGTGCGTGGTTGGCAGTATGCGTGGAAACGAAGTGCAGCAGATGTTTTCATGCAGCAATTTGATTCGTCGTCTGAAAGAGCTGGAAGCAAGACAGGAGATTACAGAGGGAAAAAGCATTCTTGTCATCCCCTGTATCAATTCGTATTCCATGAATATCGGCAAGCGGTTCTGGTCAACAGACAACACAGATATCAACCGGATGTTTCCCGGATATCACGAAGGAGAGACAACGCAGCGCATTGCAGCAGGCGTGTTTGATGTGATAAAGGATTATCAAATTGGCATCCAGTTTGCATCGAATTATATGTCAGGGCGGTTTCTGCCGCATATCCGAATGATGCGGACAGGGTTTGAGGATATTGAGACGGCAAAAAAATTTGCGTTTCCCTATGTCATGGTTCGAGATACCCGTCCATTTGACACGACAACATTGAATTATAACTGGCAGATTTGGGAGACGAAGGCATTTAGCATTTACACGACAGACACCGATGAGATTGACCGTCAGAGTGCCGCGGATGCAGTAAAAGGAATTGAGAAAATGCTCATCGCGCAAGGCATCTTAGACAGTAAGGTCAGCGGAGGATATCACTATAATGCCCAAGTGCTCAGCGATGACAGTCTGGTGTCTGTGCGGTGCAGGGAGGCAGGTATTTATGAAAACAGGGTGCATGTGGGGGAGGAAGTGTATAAGGGACAGCTGCTTGCCGAGATCACAGATCCTTTTGAGGGAACCATATTAGAACAGTTGAGAGCGCCTGAGGACGGGACGATATTTTTCCAGCACAAAGCCCCTTTAATTTACGCAGACACAGCGGCGCTAAAATTAGTATAAGGACAAGGAACTTCTTTTGTTTCACGATTTGGAAAAGGGGCGGTTATGCTGCACGGGCACCAGCACAACCACAGGGAGTACAATATCAACAACAGAAAGAACGGGATACTGCGCTATGATGTGGGAGTGGATGCCAATGGCATGTCGCCGGTCAGTGCAGCGGAAGTGATAGATTTTTTATTCAGATAAAAGCTCCATGTTGATTGACTTATTAGTAAAGCCGTACGCTGTGTACATTTTGCAGGCAGCTTCGTTTCTGGCGTTGACCTGTAGTTCGATTCCGTCCAAGCCTTTCTGCGCCTTGAGTTCTTTTAGAAAGTCAAAGAAGGCATGACCGATTCCCTTTCGGCGGTATGCTTCGTCCACTGCCATTGCTTCGACATAGATCACATCTCTTGTGACCTGCGTGGTACATTCAATATGGCGGTAAATGATAAACAAAATTCCTGCTACGCGCCCCTCGTATTCTGCGACAAAAAAAGTCTGGTCATGTACTGCCTGCTCAAACTCCTCTAGGGGCAGGACGGTCTCGCACTGTTTGTAGATGTCCGGGCGCCAGTCAATATGCAGCTGCTGGACTTGCCGCATGATGGCACCAGCAGCCGGAAAGTCATGGATTGTTGCGGGTCTGATTTGTATTTTCATGGTATATTCCTCGTTTTCTTATGAATCGTTGTTTAATGAATCGTCTCTTAATGAATCGTTTCGTATAAACAGTTTTTTATAAACAGTTTTTTAGCGACAGTAAGATTGAATCCGTCGAAATTGTTCATTCAGCATGCTGATATCCACTGTACCGTCTGGTCTGACGGCGGTTGCTTCCACCGTCAAGGTGTTATGATATCCAATCTTTTTTATAAATGAAAAGAAAACATCAAAATCAATCACGCCACTGCCGACAGGAAGAGATTGCAGGTGTTCCCAATCCATATATCCTCCACTATAATCGTTGATATGATAGTGGCAGATGTGCTCATTTTTCCACAGCCATTCATATTCCTTTTGATATAAGAGTTCGAGCTGATGATGAAAAGCTGCCATTTTGGTGTCGAACACAAAATGAATTTTAGGATATCGCTGTCTCAGTGCACAAAAGTGCTCCATGGGGTTGTTCGTGGTGCATACCACATTTTCCACGCACAGATTAATGTGATAGTTTTGCGCGATCTGGTCAAGGACATCATAGTGGTCAAGATTATGCGCAAAAGCAGCATCGGAAGTCCGCCCGTCCCACAGGTGAAGGACCATCTTCTCTGCGCCAATGCTTTTCGCGAGAGAACAGTTTTGTTCAAACTTCTCATAAGCAGAGCGTAAGATAGAGGCGTCTGTCTGGCTGAGGGCCTCGCCAATGCTCTTTTCACAGTGTATGACAGGGATGTATAGACGCAGTCCGCGCAGGAAATGAATCAAGGTCTCTAGTTCCTCATAATAGGGCGCATCCATCATAAATTCGTATCCATCGTACAATAATTTTTCTGAGAGGGGTTCTAACAGACGGTAGTCTCCGCCATATACGAGCAAGGCTCCTGTAGAACAGAGGATTTTATTCATAAACGTTATTTCCTTTTGTTTGATCTATATTACTATCTTAGAAATTGTAGGAAAATAAGTATTTCGCTGTATACATTATACTTCATTCATGGTAGTCAGTCAAGAAAGGCAGATGCTTTCTAATGGTTTCTTTTTGTCCCTTTTTCTGCTATAATGAGGAAAATAAAAAGAAAGGTAAAACTAGAAAGGGTGGGAAAATGGAGTATAAGGAGTATTCAACAAGGGCACTGATCAGACGGTTTCTGCCGTATTTTAAGCCGTACCGCGGGACGCTGTGCATGGATTTGTGCTGCGCGGCGCTGACGACGGTGTGCGAGATCGTGCTGCCGTTGATTATACGGCAGATCACGAACACGGCGCTTGTGGATGTGGCGCTGTTGACAACGCGCATGGTGCTGGGGCTTGCTTTGGTGTATTTTGGACTGAGGGTTTTGGATGCGCTGGCAAATTTTTATATGGCAGATATGGGTCATGTGATGGGGGCGCGGATTGAGACTGACATGCGCCGTGATGCCTATGCGCATTTGCAACTGCTGTCCAATACTTATTTTAATAATACCAAGGTTGGCCAGATCATGGGGCGGATTACCAATGATTTGTTCGATGTGACAGAATTTGCGCACCACTGCCCGGAGGAGTTTTTTATTGCGGCGATTAAGATCGTCATTTCGTTTGTGATTCTGGCGCAGATCTGTCTGCCGCTCACGCTGATGATTTTTGTGTTTGTGCCGTTGATGACGCTTGTCTGTCACATCATTAATAAGAAGGTGCGCAGGACATTTGGCGCGCAGCGTCACCAGATTGGCGAGCTGAACGCAAGGATTGAGGACAGCTTGTTAGGGCAGAAGGTGGTCAAGGCATTTACGAACGAAGCGCTCGAGTCGAAGAAGTTTGAGCAGGGCAATCAGGAATTTCTGAGGGTAAAGCAGCATTCCTATATGCTGATGGGGATCTTCAGCACGTCCACCAGAGTGTTTGACGGGCTGATGTATCTCACGATCATTCTTGGGGGCGGTTTTTTCCTGATGGACGGCAGGATTCTGCCGGGGGACATGGTGGCGTATGTTATGTATGTATCCACGCTGATAGCGACCATCCGCAGGATTATTGAGTTTGCGGAGCAGTTTCAGCGCGGAATCACGGGTATCGAACGCTTTATGCAGATTATGGATGCGGATATTGAGATTTTTGATGAGCCGGATGCGCAGGAGCTTGTAAAGCCCAAAGGAGAGATTGTCTTTCGCAATGTGAGTTTTGAGTATCCTGATGACCACAACAAGGTATTTGCGAATCTGAATCTTGAGATTCATGCGGGCGAGAAGCTGGCAATTGTGGGGCCGTCCGGCGGGGGAAAGACAACGCTGTGTAATCTCATTCCCCGTTTTTATGATGTGTCCTGTGGGGAGATTACGCTGGATGGCAAAAATATCAAAAAGCTGACGCTGAGGAGCCTGCGGCAGAGTATCGGCGTTGTCCAGCAGGAGGTGTATCTTTTTTCCGGGACGGTGTATGACAATATTGCCTACGGCAAGCCGGGCGCTTCGCGCGAGGAGGTCATGGAGGCTGCAAGGCGTGCGGGGGCGGATGAATTTATCCGGCATCTCAAAGACCAATATGACACGTATGTCGGTGAGCGCGGCGTGAAACTTTCCGGCGGACAGAAGCAGCGCATCAGCATTGCGCGGGTGTTTTTGAAGAATCCGCCGATATTGATACTGGATGAGGCGACCTCGGCGCTGGACAATGAGAGCGAGTATGCGGTTGCAAAGTCCTTGAATGAGCTGGCGAAAGGGCGCACGACGCTCACGATCGCACACCGCCTGTCGAGTATCCGCAATTCTGACAGAATCTTAGTGCTGACGGAGGAGGGGATTGTCGAGGAGGGCAATCACGAGAAGCTGATGGCACTAGAGGGGATGTATTATCATTTTTATACAATGGCAAATGAGATGAAGTAGAAGAGAATGCGCACCATTCGCGGCTGGTGCGCATTCTTTATGTAAATGGATGTACTATATATTATTTCACTGGAATTTTCTTGTCTGTATACAGGATATGGTTGATCAGCCAGCCAAGCAGAAATTCCAGAAGCTCCTGTAAGTATTCCTGCGGATTGGCGTCAATCTGGGCAAGGTCTATGTTCTCAAGTTTGTCGATAAATGCCTCATGGGCGCGTTTTTGTGCACTTAGTCCCTCGTATTGGATGCTTTCCATGTACTCTTCTTCATCGGAAAAGTGCTCTTTGGTATATTCTTTTAATTCATTCAGGATTTCTATGATACTGTCATATCCTGACAGCTCGTCAAAGGATTTCACAAGCTGGTTTGCCTTGTCTACAATGCGGAACAGCTCCTTGTGCTCGGCGTCAACGAGCGCGATGCCTGTCAGATAATCATCTGTAAATTCACAGGGATTTTCACGGATCATCCACTCTTCAAGCGGCGGCAGTTTCCCGATCAGGATGTCACTGCTTAAAATATGGCGGTAGAGCCATTTGGCAAGGAAGCGCACCAGCTCTGTGAGAACCCGCTGCTGTTCCTCCTCATGATCAATATTGACAAATTCGTACTCTCGTATCTTGTCGCGGAAAAAAGTGTGCTGCGCGCGCTGGCGGATGAGTTCCGGGTCGCGGATTTGTGTCATGTACTCCTCCTCGTGGGTAAAATGGGTCTCCGCATATTCATCCAGTTCTTCGAGCATATTCTTGAGCTCCTGATAGTAATCGCTGTGGTACTCGGTGCTGGCGAGGTTGTACGCCTTGGAGAGCAGGGCAAAGAGATTGCGGTGCTCTTCATCTATTGTGTCTATGCCTGTGATGCAGTCTTGTGTAAATTCAAAAACCATGTTGAGATCATCCTTTCTTTCTTGATTTAAATCCTGTTTTATTTTGTATAGTATACCACATATCACCTAAATTGTGGGAAAAAATTTAACGGTATCATTTTGTGCATGATTTGTCCAATACAGTTCATGGACGAATTTACAAAATTTTAATAATATGAATATATCAATTGAAACAGGGCGCTGTGAGCATGCACAATCCGGGAAGTGGCGCCTGAACGCATTGAAATACGGAGAATATTTTATTCAAAAAATTTAAATAAAGAAAGGATGGATAAGATGGGGAAAACAATCACGAAAAAAGTGCCCAGAACCCTGTCCGCATCCGCGATTTGTTCTGCATGACAGCAGGTTTCTCCTATGATTTAGCATCTGAGCAGCTCAAAAGAGGCTGGGTGGAAACCAATGGAGTCTGCCCCACGCGCGAGATGATGCGCTATCTGGCAAAGGAGCCTTTGTCGTTTGAGCCGGGGACACAGTGGCAGTACAGCTTCTGTCATGATGTGCTGGCAGCGCTGGTCGAGGTGGTCAGCGGAATGCAGTTTAGCGCATTTGTGAGCCAGTACATTTTCGAGCCGCTTGAAATGAAACATTCTACATTTGACGACCGGACCGTGAACAGAGAGGAACTGATGGCGCAGTACAGATATGACGCCGAGCGGAAATGTCTCGTCAACTGCGGCAAAGAAAATCAGGGATTTAAGCTGGGACGTGCGTATGAAAGCGGCGGCGCAGGCTGTATCTCTTCCGTGGATGACTACATTCGGTTTGCAGAAGCACTAAGAAAAGAAAATGTTCTCTTAAATACAAAGACGAGCAGGCTGATGTGGAGCAACCAGTTAAATGAAGCGTGCCTGAATACGTTCAGTCAGGACCGGGTAAGGGATTATGGCTATGGTCTGGGGGTGCGTTGTCCCCAGATGTACTCCACCAAGAAGGATTTTGGCTGGGGCGGCGCAGGAGGGGCATTTCTAGCCATCAGCCCGCAGAGCGGGTACAGTCTGTTGTATGTACAGCATGTGCTGGATTCTCCGGTGCAGGCAGTCAAAGGAGAGCTGGTAAATATATTAGATGGGGCTTTGGCTTAGCCCCATCTTTTGAATTTTTCTGACTGGATGATACATTGCACAAATGACGGATACCGCAACAATCCCCACAATCAGGCAAAGTTCGCCAAGCGGTACCTGCCACGGGTCATTCCAGCGGTAAGTCACCAGAAATTCATACAGCTTTTTATTCAGTAACAGTCCCAGCGCCGTTCCGCTGATGCCGCCTGCCGCCGCATAGGTAACGGTCTCGGCAGCAATCATTTTGACAAGCTGCCCATTGCTCATGCCAACTGCGCGCAGCACGGTATACTGTTTCATGCGTGCCTCGGTACTCATTGCGACACAGTTTATGATGTTGCAGACAGTCACCAAGGCAATCAGCACCAAAAATCCGTAGAGAAATAACTGATAGGAATAATTTGCGCCTAGGACGCTCTGATTGCTCATGCGCCGGTCAGAGATGGTGCAGCCAGCGCCAGCCAGCGCACGAATGGACGCGATATCTGAGTCCAGAGCGGTGCGGTTTAGCTGGATGTCGATGATGGTGTAGGCGGATTCTCCTGTTAGCTGCATAAAGGTGTCCTCCGAGCACAGAATGATATCGCCCTCCGGCGTGTTAAAAGGACATTCAGACACCATGCCGGCAATCGTCATCTCTATCGTCTTGCCGTGAATAGTAAGTGATATGCGGTCCCCTGTTTTCATTTGCGTGTGGTTATTATACTGGGGAGAGGAGACAATCAGCCCGGTGCCAGTCTGTGTCTGGACTTCTGTTACAGAACCATTTAACAGGTATTTCTCAGCCCACGCAAACTGCTGTGCATCATAGGAAATCAAGACAGCCGTATCTTCCCTGCCGTTTGCCATAGTCGGAAGATTGTATGCAAACATGCGCCCATAGGCGCGCTTGACTGCGGGGTTTTCCTGCAATGCATGGAGCACAGAGGGGTCAATGTCCGCACTGGCAGTAATAGAAAGATCAGGTGTCCATGGGCTGAGTGCTTTGACCGCGTGTTTCATAAAGTCGATCGTGGTCGAGAAAGACAGAAAAAGGATAATGCTCAGGGCAAAGGAGGCAGAAACCAGCAGAAGATTTCTGCGGCTCGCCTTGGCGTGATGGATGCCAAGTGCAGTTTCTATCTTGCATAAAGCTGTGTTTGCGGCGCTGCGCACAGGCGTCATCTGGCTGGCGTTTCCTGACACTGCCGCGAGCGGAGATGCCTTGGACGCCCTTTTTGCAGGTGTGCGGGACGCAAGCAGCACGGTCAGGATGCCAATGACAGCGCCGGCGGCAATGCTTGGCAGGCTGACCGCAAACACAGGCATCGTAGAAAAGTACAAGGGGCTGAGAAAGCGTAGAACTGCGCAGAGTATCCAGATGATGACCATGCCTGAAAAGATGCTGGCAGGAATGGCATATGTGCACAGCCCAAGCGCTTCTTTATATACGATGCGCATAATCTGGCCCGGCGTCGCGCCCACGCAGCGGAGCATTCCAAAAAACTGCGTCCGCCCAGATACTGTGCTGTTCAGGCTTCCGGCAATCATTAAAATGCCTGCAAGCAGCACCAGCGAGGAGAGTACTGCGGCGGCAGCGTATAGTATCATCATAAGCTGGTTTCCCTCGTCACTCTGCCCCAGAAGTCCCAGCAGCATTGCCTGCTCGCCCACCTGCTCCTGCGACAGTCCAAACTGTGTCTTGATGTCGTCTATCGTGCTGCGGAGATTGCGGTGGTTACGGAACTGAACAAGAAAACACCGGTTATCATCATAGCTGTCACTGCCGTCTGTCACATCAGGATAAAAGGCGTGAAAGGCAGCAGTGTTCATAAAAACTCCATAAATATCCTTGCTCAGTATCATTGGCAGGTCGTCTGCAAAACCCGATATCGTATAGACCGATTCGGTGCCGTGATGCTGTATCGCGAGCGGACTCCCAATAGAAAGTCCCAGCTCCTTTTTGACATTGCCGCTCACAAGCACTTCCTGACTGGTCTTGGGAAATGTGCCTTCCGAGATGGCATTGGCATAGATTTCATCCAGAAAGGATGCGTCGCTTCCGCAGATGACCGCATCTTTCCCCGCAATCTGATATCCTTTGTCGAGCTGGTAATTGAGTGTGCCATAGCTGGAAACCACCTTTACTTCGGGGCGCGCTGCAATCAGTTTGGCGTCCGCATCGCTGATATTTTTGAGCATGATATGCCAGTTTCCATCCTCCTGTTTGGTCTTTAAGATCTGGCTTTTACAATACAGATCTGCCATTCCGAATATTGTCGTCACAAGCAGCACCGACAAAAAGATGCAGAAAACGGACATGCGGTTTTGTTTTCGGTGCGCTTTTGCATAGAGCGGAACCAGTTCAAGATAATTTTTCATCTCTGTATAATGCCTCCTTCCCGTCAGTATTTTCCAGATCAGAGGGATAATAGCCAGACAGGCAGCCGTCCGCCACACGCAGCACGTTGTCCGCAGATGCCGCCAGTGCATTGTTGTGCGTAATCATCAGAATGGTCTGCTGGTAATGTCTGGACGCCTTGATAAGCAGGTCAAGAACCTCCTGACTGTTGCGGCTGTCAAGATTGCCTGTCGGTTCGTCCGCCAGAATCAGCTTTGGCTTTGTGATCAGGGCGCGCCCGATGGCGACACGCTGCTGCTGTCCGCCGGAGAGCTGGTTTGGCAGATGGCGGCGCCTGTCCTGCAAGCCAAGGATTTCGAGCATCTCCTCGACGGCGGCAGCGTCTGGCTTGCTGTAGTCAAGCAGCAGTGGAAAGATGATATTTTGCTCCACGGTCAGTTCCGCGACAAGCTGGAAGGACTGGAAGATAAATCCTATATTGCGCCGCCGGAAGATGGTGCGCGCCTTCTCTTTCAAGGCAAAAAGATTGTGTCCGTCAATGCGGATTTCTCCTGAAGTGGGCGTATCAAGTGCGCCAATACAGTTCAAAAGTGTGCTCTTACCCGAGCCGGATTCCCCGACCACCGCGCAGAAAGTTCCTTTTTCCAGTGAGAAGGATACATTTTTTAAGGCGTTGACCTGCGTCTCGCCTGTTCCGTAAGTTTTGCATAGATTGTTTACTTGTAAGATTTTCATCGTGATATTGTTTGATGACTCCTTTCTGTAGAGCGTTTGCACCGTCATGGAAGGTGTATCATTATCATAGCATAAATAGATTACAGGGAGGTGAATTTTAGCTTACGGAATTGTAAGGAATGGATATTTGAGAGTAGGGAGGTTCCAATAAGTAACGATTTGTAGCTTAGCAGGAAATTTGGTATAATGGATGCAAATGTCCCGCCGCTGGGCAATAAAAGAGGATTAGACACGATTGTCTGGTGCAAGAAGAGCGGCATTTCTCGCTTTGTGTCGTGTTTTTTCATGCCAGAATAAGGTAGTCTGTATGCGAAAGGAGGAAGATTTATGAACCCAAAAGAGATAGGAGCTTTTTTGAAACAGCTTCGCAATGAAAAAGGAATCACGCAGGAGCAGCTGGCAGAAATATTAGGTGTTTCTGGCAGAACGGTTTCTAGATGGGAAACAGGCACGAATTTGCCTGACCTTAGTATTTTGGTGCAGATTTCCGAATACTACGATGTGGAAATCAAAGAAATCCTAAATGGAGAAAGGAAAAGTGAGAAGATGGAAAATGAATTAAAAGAAACATTATTAAAGGTTGCCGACTACAATGAACTGGAAAGAAGGAGAGCCGCAGAAGCGGGAAGCCTTTCATTTCGCATCATGTTTTTGGTATGTGCTGTGACCATTGTCGTGCAAATGCTTATGGATGGAAGCTTCCCCATGATCATAGGGGAAACAATAGTTTTATTGGCCGGAGGGTTGATTTATATTTTCTTCGCTGTAAAAAACGGAGCATGGAATGGAGCGGTAACCCAAAGTACCCCGAAGAAAGACTTGATCATCAGTTTGATCTGTGTGGGAATATTCAGTATAGCATTTTACCTGATCATACAGAAGAGAGTAGCTGCTTTGCAAGCTGCTGAAGTATCAGTTTGCTTTTTTGTGATTCTTTGGGCATTCTCATATGTCTTGCTCAGGGGACTTTCAAGTCTTTCGCAGAGGAGGTCTGACAAACTGAAATGACACCCCCCACCGTGTTATGGTACGCGGGGAAACATGATCGTAAAACAAGTTCCAGCCCGCAGTGTGCTCTGTACCACAACCGTTCCGCCCTGCCCCTCCACAATGGACTTTGCAAGCGGCAGTCCCAGCCCGACGCCCTGTGTGTCCGAGGACTGGCGGCTTCGGTAAAACCGCTTAAAAATATGGTGGAGATCTTCCGGGGAGATGCCGTCGCCATTGTCGGCAACATGGAGGATTGCACTAAGGGGCGATATCTCCCATGTGATGCGGATGATGCCGCCGGCATGGGTGTGGTCAAGCGCATTTTTGACAAGATTGCCCACCGCTTCACTGGTCCAAGAAGGGTCACACAGAATGGTTTCTGTGGCAGAGTCCTCTGCGGCGGCTTGCTGTATCAGGATTGTTTTTTGCTCCGTTTGCGCGCGTGTCGTCAGCTCGCTGACCGCCTGTTCTATCAATCTGCGCAGACTGCATTGGCGTTTCTCAAACACAACATTTCCCGCGTCAAGTCTTGTAATCTTGAGCATGGATTGTATCAACTGCTCCATGCGTCTGAGTGCAGTGCCCGTCTTAGCGGTAAATTCGCGTATCACATCGGGCTGGTCAGGTTCATTTTCCATAATCTCCTGATACATGGACAGCGCTGCCAAAGGCGTCTTTAACTGATGAGAGATATCAGAGATGGTATTTCTCAGAAAAATTTTCGACGCCCGCTCTGCGTCATTCTGCGCCTGAAGCATTGTCGCGAGCCTGTCCACGGCAGAGAACATCCGATAGAGAGCGCCTTCCTCTGTCTGCGGCAGACGGCGGGAAAAACAGCCGTCTGTGTAGTCGCCAATCACAGCCAGCGCGCGCTGGTACAGAGAATCCCGCTGGTACAAAAACAGCAGGCTTGCGCTTGGCAGGACAAGACAGACTGGCAAAACCACCGTCAGCGCGCGGGCGCTGGTTTTTTTCTGAAAGTCCTCAAGCGGCGGGAGAAGCTGTGTTTCCAATGCTGGGCGGATTCCAGTTTTTGCCAGAATCTCCCTGCCTGAGCGCATCTTTTCCTCATCCAAAATGACATCTGTGTCAGTGAGCGCCCGCGCGGTCACTGCCTCGGAAATTCCCTGCGCAGTGAGTGAGGCAGCGATCGACTCGTCATGATGTAGAAGCATGAATTTCGCATCATGCGTTACGATACGGCAAAACAGCATCGAGATAAACAGCATGAAAAATGAGAGGGAGAGCAGGAAGATAAAATACCGCCTTACTTGTTGGTCTTGCATCAGTTTTGTGTTCATATCCATATCCTTTTTTATGAATTTATTTTTTATCAGAAATATTCACGGCATCCAGCGGTATCCAAATCCGCGCACCGTAATCAAATGCTGCGGCTGTGACGGGTCAGGCTCAATCTTCTCGCGCAGACGGCGGATATACACCGATAAGGTATTATCATCCACAAAATCTCCTGTGTTGTCCCAGAGCGCCTCCAAAATCGTCTCTCTGTTGACAACGCGGTCCGCATTGCGCACAAGCAGGCTAAGAAGCCGGTATTCTGCCCGCGTCAGCTCCACAGTGTCCTTGTCCACCGTCACGCGGTTTGCGGCAAAGTCAATCGAGAGCGCGCCGGAGGAAATCACTGGCTTGGCAGTGTAGCCTGTCCGCCGCAGCAGCGCGCGGATACGGGAGCAGAGCTCTCCAAGCTTAAAGGGTTTTGTGATATAGTCATCTGCGCCGCTGTCAAGACCGCGGATGACATTCACCTCCTCGTCCGATGCCGTGAGAAAGATGATTGGAATCTGGCTGCCGACTGCCCGCACCGTCTCACAGACATCAAATCCAGTGCCGTCTGGCAGCGTGACATCGAGAAGGAGCAGGTCATACGTGCCAGACTCGCGCAAACACTCCATTGCCCCGCGCACCGTGCGCACTGAATTTATCTCAAATCCGTTTTTCCCAAGTGCGTATTCCAGCCCGTCAATCAGGCTGGCGTCGTCCTCCAGCAGTAGTATTCTGGTCATGGGATAAACCTCCTTTTCGTGTTTTTATTACAATCGTATTATAACGCATTATTTTGTGAAGTTACAGAGAAAAATAAGATTTGTTACAATTCATTTTACTCCCCAATGTCGTTAAGTTAAGCTGAATGGGAACAATGTAAATGTGCTGCGCCATATAGGCACCAACCTTCTGAAGCAGGAAAAAAGCTGTAAGATGGGAATTGCAAGCAAAAGGAAGAAATGCGGGTATGACCCAGAGTATCTTTATAAAGTGCTTGGAGGGCTGAATACAGGTCTTGATTGAGAAACAGAAGAAAAGTTTGTTTATAGATTATTTATAAAGCATGCGTTTACCGTGACCTTTTGCATTCTTCGGCTTGCAATAAAATACCACATAGGATATACTGGACTTAAACAGAGAGTATGGGAAAAAATAATAATTTACAGTGTAGATTTGCGCCGTGCCGGACTTAGGGGACAGGCAGGAATGGAGGAAAATGGATTTATTATGTGCAGGATACGGTGCTGTTCCCGACACAGATTATTGTGACCAGGGAATTGAACGAGGAAGCACATATATGGCTGAAAGCCCTGTCTGGTGAGATGCACAAGGAGCAGATGCGAAAGCTGCTTGAAAAAATAGAAAAGCTGAAGATGGGATTTGACAGGGAGCTTGCGGATTCGGTGCTGCAGGTGAGCATCGGAGCAAATAAACAGGTAGTGGAAGAACTGAGAGGGGATGAGAATATGTGTCAGGCATTATTGGATATCATGGAACCGGAAATTAATAAGATTAAAGAAAACGTTAAGGAAGAAGTAACCAGAGAAGTGACCAAAGAAGTAACCAGAGAAGTAACCGAAGAAGTATCTAAAGCGTATACGCAGAAAGGGATAAAAAGCATTGTAACGGTTTTGCGCGGCTGTGGTCAGGGTAATGCAGAAATCATAAAGGCGATTGTAAAGGAATATGGCGTGTCAGCGGATGAGGCAGAAAATTATTTAGTGTCTGCTGATTAAGCAAATATTTGCAACTTCCAACTCTTACATCTGCTCCAGTTACACCAAAATCG
>VSNR01000310.1 GCA_009774345.1 Lachnospiraceae bacterium
GTAATATTTATTTGCTGAACCGTATCCTTCACTGTCGCATATATCAGATGATTGACAGACATTGGATTTTCATGGACATCCAAGGTAATATTACACACCTCATCATCCTTATTTTCCAAAACTACTGTCTCTCCCTCTGCGTAGGTGAAATCATCTGTTGTAGCAGCTGTACACCTCAAGACTGCGCCATCAACAAGATATTGATGGTACTTGTCCTCTTCAATATAGTTCCTCATTAATTCCTCGAATTTCTCGCCTGTTGCTTTTTCCTCATAGGATAACCTTTCGGTTTCCTTCTCATAAACAGCTTCTTGTACGGCTCTTATTTCTTTTGGCATATTTACTGCCCTTACCACATCCGCCGTCATCTGGACTGCCTGCTGTACTGGTTCTCCGTCATAGTTTCCTTCTAAATATTTCCTTTCATCTGCCATAGTATCCCTCTTTGTTATTAAAAACCATCTATTGTATCCTGAACTCCCCGCCTGTAAAGGAAATATCTTTATTGAGTGTCATGCTGGTTCCTCCCTGACGCACCTGCAGGACATTATCGGCTGCTATCAGCAGGGATGCGTTGCCGCTGGCTATGGTGAGATCCTCTTTCGCAGCAACCACGATGTCCTTGTCACTGGTGATCATGATCCCCTCGCTGTCATTCATCTCCACCATCATGCCCTGATTGTTTGTCATTAGTATGGAATCTGGTGTGAACAGGATCTCTTTTCCGTATTTTGTCTTAAAGGATTTGTACTCGGGATTCTGCCTTGCGGCATCTGTCTGCCTGTGGACCGCACTCATTACGAAACTGTTCTCTTCACGGTCCGGCACATACAGACGCACGCTGTCGCCCTCCTCCGGCATGCAGTACCATCCTGTCCCGTCGGGCGAGGAGTACACGGTCGAATACAGGAACCATTTCTTTCCGTCCTGTGCATTCCATTCATCCCCTGCAATCCTTATCTGAACTCTGTCGCGCTGCACGCCGGTCACAACCGCATCAAAGGAACAGCCCGTCACACTTTCGTGCGGCATAGGCAGCGGGTGGACTGCCTCCTTTTTTCTCAGATGATAGGTATGTATGCACTCTCCATTAAGATAGTCTGTAAAAATCCGGTAAATATAGTAATTGTTCCTATTGTATGACATCCAGTCGCCAATCTGGCAGATTTCCCTGTCTGTAATAATCAGCTCTGTCATGTCCGCAGCTCGCAGCCAGTCCATGCCGCCGCGCGTTTTTTCCATATATTCGCGCATATCCAGCCTTGTGCGGAGCTGGTCTGTGGGCAGTTTCCTCTGGATGCCCTCTGGCAGGCCTAAGATATACCGCACACCCTTTCTTGGCGCATCTGCCACCATAAAGCGCCCTGTCCGCGCCGCTGTCCGTCTGAGGAATTCCCAGTCCGTCTCATGATGCTGGATCAAAACCCCCGCAGTCCTGTCATCGGCTCCATCCGTAACGATCACACGCCCGTCAGGATAGGTGCCTGTAATCTGTTCATAGACTGCTGTGCACAGTGTCTTTTTATTCTGAAACACCCTGAAATGCGGCTGCAGGTCCATCAGGATGCTTCCGCTTGCCAGCGACAGCTCCATGACTGTTCCATGGCCGTCATGGGAGAAGGCATAATCTGTAACAATCCCATGAAAAAGCACGGTATGTACTTCTCCGCTTATGCCTGTTATTTTCACCCATATTTCTCCAGACAGCATCCCAATATAGCGCTCTTCCCATGCGTCTTTGATCTGCACTGACACGGACGCTCTGGCATGGTCATTCACCGTTCTCATGATTTTCAGCTCCTGTATGGATACAAATTCAAATGGTTCTATTCTGATCTGGTTTTCTCTCATTTTTATCATCCGCCTCTCTTATATACTTTTATATGCTTCTGTATTTTTCTGTGTATTCAGAAATTCTATGCTCCTCATGATATCCATGCGTGTTTTCCTGCCGCTTTCTGCCTGTCCTTCCGGCAGGTGGAAGCTGCCCAGCAGCATTTTTTCATCCACCGAAAGGATAAACATACTGTGGTACGCATCCTCCCTGATGCCGCCTGTGATAAACGCAAAAATACCTGCTGCCCCCGCCTTTATTCGGATCATCCG
Source organism: Lachnospiraceae bacterium (assembly GCA_009774345.1). Lineage (GTDB taxonomy): Bacteria > Bacillota > Clostridia > Lachnospirales > Lachnospiraceae > COE1. Next base: position 2,107 of record VSNR01000310.1, read on the forward strand.
CGCCTGCTCCCTAATGCTCTCTGGATAGATATGGCTGATGACCCGCTGAATCTCCTGGACTGCTGTATATACCTGTTTTTCCTGCAGCTGCTTGTCCAGCAGGCTGAATGTGATCAGCTGTTCTGCCTGTGTATCGGAGAACACTTCCTGTGGTGCTGTCTTGTATGGGAATTTTCTTGCCAGTATTTCGTCTGACGGTCTCTGCCACCCCTGCGGAAGTGTGATACGAATCCTCCCCTGGAGACAGTCTGACACCTGATATATAGCTTCTTCCTCTCTTATTTCCATGTGAATTTACCTCTCTGATCTGTTTATTTTTCTGGCTGCCTTTCCAGTCTGCGCTGTTAAAATCAATTGGAACTGCTCTATGATACTTTCCCGCCTGCGGCAGCTCCGGTTCCAGCAGCAGCTGTTCCATCCTCTTTACCGCCTGTTTTTTTATGTCTGTGGCATTCAGCTGATTGATTCTGTCGATTGCCGGATTTTTGCCAATGCCTCCAATCTTTACACTCTCACTCATTCTGTCACCTTCCTTTTCCTGATTGATTTTTACGTCCTGTCCTGCTAAAGACCGGCATTCCTGCCGCCACCGCTTCCATCACCGGGCTTCCCATATCTCCTGCCGGGATACTTGACAGGAGATCACAGACAATATCTCCCACCGCATATTTTTCTGCTGCCCCGGCAGGCGCTGTCTTCTTTCTCTTTTTCTCTGTGACCTGTGCTGCATTGGAGGCAAAACTGCCCACCCGCCCAATGGAATCAAAGGCATTGCAGAGATTAATGACAGCAGGTGACAGGATGTCCTTCCTGACAAATGTTGCCTCTTTTGGCGCCATCATACTGACATTCTTTCCTTTCAGCTCCACCTGCCCTTCTGCCAGCAGGGAGATCTTACCGGCTGTC
>VSNR01000311.1 GCA_009774345.1 Lachnospiraceae bacterium
TGATTGGATAACTACAGTTCCACAAATGGTCATAGACCGCCTGTGTTTGTGAGCAATAATCAATCACGTTATATATAAGAAGCGCTTCTATTTTATCCGGTTCTGCTTCAATCTGCTTAAAAAGTTCATCGTCAATCTGCACCCTGCCGCCGCACATCCTGTTTATGATTTCCAAAATCTTCAGGATTTTTGTGTTACGTACCATGCTCCAGAGACACTCCATATAACAATTACACATATTTGAAAGCATATTTCCCGATACCACATCATTATAGAAAAGTTTTCCATGCAGACGAATTATTTCTTCATCTTCCTGTTCCCGATGTGAATAATAATTATCCAGTCCTTTACATAACCGGCGTCTTTCTTCAAAAAGCAAGCCCATATCAGCATAGTACCTCAGATATAGTGCGATATATGAATTGCTGACCATATCATCTCGCAAAACATCATACAGCTTCTCTATTGAATATTTAAATATTTCTTCCTTATCCATCTGTCCTAAAAGAAAACCGACTCTCCGTGCAGGAACGCCCTTTTGAAACAGTTGCGAAACAGTCTTTCGCAATTCTCCGCTATTTATCAGGAGAGCCTGCTGGATACCAGACAACTCTTTGTAAGCTTCCGACATCCTCATATCAATGATATCCTTGCATCCCGCTATCAGATCTTCTACACTGCACTTTTTTGTCAATGATTTATCAAGTCCTGCGGTAACAATTAAATGACAACACTCTCTGCGCTGCTTAATCTTCTGAATTTCCATCGTCTACTACCTCCATTTTACTTATTATCTCCTGCACCTCGTACCATTCAAGCTTGCCGAAGCGGAATTCATCAACAATACACTCTGCAATTGTACCTGCAGGCTTTTTCCCGATTTTGGCACATATTTTCATGTTATCCTTAAATATGTCCAGACACACAAAAAATTCATCATAATTCCACCGTAATTTTGAAAAGCGCTTGGAAAGCATATCGTAAACCTCATAGTGGTCCTTGGCAGTTGAAAGTTTCTGTTCCATCTCTTCCCGACATCTGAGCAGAGATTCCTGCTTCTCCTTCCGCTTTTTCTCTTCATCACGCCTCTTTTCTTCATTCTTGTATGCCTCCCATTCTTCATCCGTATAATACTGTCTGCATAACCGCTGCTTTTGAGGCCCATCATCCATAGTATCCCTGATCTCAAAAAACAGCTCTTTACATTGCTCTGGAAACAATCTTTTTGCCGAATCATCCATCAAAAATGAATCAAGAAAATCCTCGTATTGCGTTGGACATTCTCTGTATAATATCTGTTCTACCCATTGGAAAAGTTCTCGCTGCTCATCAAGTGACAGGAATTTCTCTTTAAAATCCAGCCGCTGAATATTGCGTCTTCCGTAATAACCGGATGTTTCTATTATCACGTCATCAAGTATGATCTTATCCTTACCCATAAAATTCCCAAGTTCGCATATCCCATACTCTTTGTCAAAGGCTTCCCAAAAACGGAATATTTCATGATGATCCAGCTTCTTCATGGTATCTATGATATTTGTTTTCATAATCTTCCACTTCTCACTCATCTCATCATCTGACAAAACCTTTTCATCCTCAACATACTGCTGTAAAAGCTCTACAATATCACACTTTTTCTCTGTAATAAGCAGTTTAAAAGTCTGTTTTACCTCGTAAGAATCTTTAATCCAGACCAAATCCATATAGCTTTTACCTGTACTTTTCTGATAATTCAGCAGCCATTGCTCTATGTCCGGATTCGTATGATGGCATATGCTTCTTTCAAATATGCACTCAAATTCACTCGGATTCATCCATGTTGCAATATCACACCAGCTTTCATCTCCGAAATCTACACAAAACCATTCCTTCGGAATGCGCATCTCTTCCTTGCCCTGGTACAGATATTTGTATATTTCATGATTCTTAATCGAAACTTTATGCGACAAACTTTCTAAAATACCCTTTTTCCCCTCAATGCATATTTTGTACTTCATATATCTTATTATCAATGCCTTACATAGCGTCATCAGATGCATCTCATCCAAATGCTCTGAATTCAAAAGCATTTCGATTCCGGTGAGCGCCATCCTCTCCATCGTGATAGAATTTCGTTCCAGCACATCCGGCATTTTTGCATTTTCCGGCAACGACATATTCAGATAGAAAATCTCCTGTTCAGTATATCCTGTTTCGATAAGCCGGTTCCACGATGTACTCCCTTGCTTTACATGCTTACAAGGCAGATCCAACAAGCTTTTTAAAAGGTTGGCATCCTGCTTTCTGTATTTCCGAATGTCATAATAAAACTGTTCTAGAAACCATTCATAAAGCCTTTTATTTCCATATACCTTTATCGTTCTCTCCATTCCGAAAAAACGTACTGCCAACGCTCTTGCAAATTCCCATATTCCTGGCTCGTCCCGCAATGTATATATTGCAAGGATTGCCTCTGCAGTTTCCTGGAAAGGGTACTGATATATCTTTGAACGCAACCGATCTTTTTCACCCTCTTTGTCCGAAAAAAGAAAAAGGGCACAGCTTAGATAAAAATCTTCTTCTGCACGCAGCCTTACTTTTCGAAGAAACTGCTCCAACTGCCTTCCAACGAACATGGAACCCTCCAGCAGATTCTTCCCTTCGGCCAGAGCCAGCATAATCGCCCGTATCTGACGTTCACCGCCGCCACATCTTTCCTCATACCGTTCCAATACTTCCCCCGGATAATTCAAGCCATATTGTTCTTCCACAGAGCTTACAGGAACACACTGCCCAAACAAACCGTTCCTTTGTTTCTCCATAAACTGTTTATCCTCGCTCGACAGCATAAAAAGCAAATGTTTCATCTGTAGCAACAGTGAAATGTCCACATATTGTTCTAATGATATCAATTCCATATAATAACCTCCTTTTGTTAAAAGGTAGTGTCAAGTCTACTACCTGTTTTTTCTATTCAAAGCCTTTATTTTCGGGAGTTTGCAAAAAAATGAGCAATG
>VSNR01000312.1 GCA_009774345.1 Lachnospiraceae bacterium
GACTAAACTTAATCATTCACACTTATGAATGTGGTGTAATCTGTTATAAACCAAAGAATCTGTCCGGTAATCACTGGCATTTTTCATATAAACAAACGATTACATCCAAAAGGGGGTACCATATGAGAAAAGAATGGAATGTAACTGACAGCGCTGGAAATGTCCATAAAGTACAATGCAATTTAGGCGGTTTTGGCGGAAACAAGGTGATCGTGGACAATGACACCTACAAATTAAAATCCAGCAACTGGTTCATTAACGTGGTGGATTATCAGATCAACCTGCCGGGCGCCTCATGCAACCTCGTCATTATTGGAAACAATATCCGTCTCTCTGTAAACGGTGTTTTTCTGGACGATGGCAAGCCCTATGAACCGGTGAGCAATGTGCCTGTATGGGAGTGGGTGCTTGTGGGCATCAGCTTTGTCGGCGGCTTCTTTTTTAACGGGGTGGTTGGCATCTGCATCAGTACACTGTTCACCGTGTTTGCCGTGAAGTCAAGCCTGGAGAAAAAGACAGCGCTCGCTGTTGTGCTTCCGATTATCTCGCTCGTTGTCACTTTTGCTCTTGGTATGTTTTTCGCATCGCTTCTGCAATATTAAGAGGAGGCTGTAACGTATCATGGATAGGAACGAATTAGACAAACAAAATCCCGCGTACAGTCAAGGGCAGCCCTATGAACAGCCAGTCTCTGCACAGCCTGCAAGAGCTGTCGTCTACGACACCATGCCGATGAAGAATAATAACATGGCAATTGTCGGAATGATACTGGGCATCTTCTCACTCTTAGGATGCTGGGTTCCCGTCTGGAATCTGATTTTCTCCATCGGAGGAATCGTCAGCTCTGCGATCGGACTTGCCCGCAAACAGCGCTCAGGCATGGCAATCGCCGGGCTGGTCTCCTCCATCATCGCACTGCTGATCTCCATTGTTATTCTACTGATCTATGCTGCTGCGATAATGGCGACGGCGGCATAACGGTGCGATGTATCCGGCGAACTTGCCCTTCTTCGCCAGCATAAAGCTTTAGATTTTCTAAGGTGCTGTATTTTAGCACCTTAGAAAATCTATTGACGCTGCCATATCCATAAGTTTCTGAAAAATGCCGCAAAAAACAGGGAAACAGATATAAATCATCAGTTATTCCCTGCTTAATGGCTGCAATATAAATTACGCTTGTCTGTCTAAACGAATTAAATTATTTTATCTTTTATAAATAATCCGCTGCCTCATCCTGCGATATACCATAGACCTTTACAATTGCTCTTATAATTTCTGCATTTCCCTGCCCACAGTCACGCAGGACTGTTACAATATTTCTGATTCCTTTGCTCGTTACTTCTTTTGTCACTTCCCTTGTTACTTCTTTTGTCACTTCCCTTGTTACTTCTTTTGTCACTTCCCTTGTTACTTCTTTTGTTACTTCTGCCTTTATTTTATTAATCTCCGGTTCCATAATCTCCAATAATGCCTGACACATATTTTCATCCCCTCTCAATTCTTCCACTACCTGTTTATTGGCGCTCACACTCACTTGCAGCACCGAATCCGCAAGCTCCCTGTCAAACGTTAAGTCCAGTTTCTCTATCTTTTCAAGCAGTTCACGCATCTGCTGTTTCTCCATCTGACTGGACAGGGCTTTCAGCCAGATGTGTTCTTTGGGATTTAATTCCTTCGTGACAATAATCTGTGTTGGGAACAAGACAGTATTCGTTACCTGATAGATTCCCTTGTATGGATTGGTATACGTGATGCCATGCTTCTTAAAATACGCAAACAATCCTGACGGTTTGCGCTCACGAACCAGCGACACCGTGATATCCCCTGCCCTTCGCTCGTCTACCGTTTTCCCATAAGCCTTGTACAGGCTGGCATACGCTCCCACCTTATAGAAGCTGTCAATATTCAGGTGGTCGTCTGGTGACTTGTATTCCACGATATTGTGCCCGCGGAACAGTTTGCCTATTTCATTTGTTATTTCTATACCAGCATCCTTTTTGATGACCAGCAGATCTACCTCCAACGGCTTTGTATTCAGGTTATATTCCTTATGGTATTCCAAATCAGACCTGTTCTGTGACAGTTCCAAATCCATTGCCGACACAAACGCTGCGTGCCACTGTATTTTTGTATCTTCCATTTTTCTCCATTTCTGCCTGTTCCCTAAGTCCGGCACGAGTACAGCTCTGCACAGTACATTATTATTTTTTACCATACGCTCTGTTTAATTCCAGTATACTCTATACGATATTTTATTGCAAGCCGAAGAAAACAAAAGAACGGGGATATGTGCGGATGCTACAAAACAGAAAGAGTAGAGATTAAAAATTATAAAAGACTGCTTGCACTCTGCAAACAGTCCGTGTATAATCTACTTAGAAAGGTTGATCGGAATTGATTTTCCGATTGCCCTCAGTCAGTTAAATGTGTTTAAAGAAGTAGCATCTAACTTTGGACGGTTGGGATGCTATTTCTTTTTATGATTGTCTAAATATGACAAAGCCGCAAAGACTACCAATAAAAGTGTGAGCACTTCTAAAGTATTTAAAGGGCATCACCCTCTCTTTCGTAAGATTTGAGGGCAAATCATACTGGGTAATGTGCTGCCTTATCCCGCGATATTACTTACAAGTAGCCCTCTGCCTCAGTTACTGAAACCTTGTAAACTTTAGTGATTGCATTCTTAATTTCTGTATCACCTTGACCACTATCCCTAAGGAACGTAACTAATGATCTGATTCCTTCTTGGGTAACTTCCTTAGTTATCTCCTGCTTAACGTTTTCCTTAATCTTATTAATCTCCGGTTCCATAATCTCCAATAATGCCTGACACATATTTTCATCCCCTCTCAATTCTTCCACTACCTG
>VSNR01000313.1 GCA_009774345.1 Lachnospiraceae bacterium
CTTAAGCAGTGGGCTCACGATGAACTCCACAGCCCTAAATACCAAAAGTTCCTCACGGATAAACTTCCTGTCATCAAACCATTCATCAAACAGGACTGGCAACTCTGGAACGGATACTACCTCCTCCGCTATGGCAAAGCCGTAAAACCTGTCAAACCCCAGAAAGGCAAACCCCGTAACGTTCCGACAGATACCGCCTGCCCTCTCTGCGGCGCCCCTCATGACTATATCTATGACAACTCTGGCGGCCGCGGACAGTTTAAGTGCAAGATCTGCGGGCAAACCTTTGTCAACGGTGAAAAAGTAACATCCCCGTTCAAACTACAGTGCCCTTATTGCGGGCATGCCCTAAAGCCTGTCAAAGACCGGAAACATTTCCGTATCCATAAGTGTGTCAACGACAGCTGTCCTTACTACCGGCGGAATCTCACAAAGCTTCCTAAAGGGCTTCCGCAATCCGAATACTGGAAATATAAACTACGTTATCTTTACCGCGAGTTTTCTGTAAACTTTTTTGATATGGAACTAAACCAGCTCCCAAAGTGGGCAACCTCCTTTAGATATAAGAAAAACAACGCCTATATCATGGGGCTGTGCCTTACCTACCGGGTAAACTTAAAACTCTCTCTCCGGCAGACCGTACAGGCCCTTAAAGAAATCCATGGTATTGACATTTCACATACCATGGTCAACAATTATGCCAAAACAGCCGCTGTCATCATCCGTCCCTTTGTAGATTCCTATGACTACAATCCTTCCAACGAACTTGCTGCTGATGAAACCTACATCAAAATCAAAGGTATAAAAGCATATGTCTGGCTCATCATGGACAAAGTAACTCGCTCCATCCTCGGCTATCAGGTCTCAACTTCAAGAGATGTCGGCCCCTGTATTCTTACCATGCGCATGGCATTTGATAAATTTAAGGAATTCCCTGACAGAACCCTGAAATTCATTGCTGACGGATACAGCGCGTATCCGCTTGCCGCCCAGCAGTTCAAGATTGAAAAAGGCTGGGACGTATTCATCACGCAGGTGATCGGCCTTACCAATGACGACGAAGTATCCAAAAAATTCCGGCCATTCAAACAGGTGATCGAACGCTTGAACCGTACATTCAGGGAATCTTATCGTGTCACCTGCGGTTACGGTACGGATGGCGGTGCAATACACAGCGTTTCTCTCTGGGTCGCTTACTATAACTTCCTGCGTCCTCATGAGAAATCCGGCGGCAGGGAACCGCTGAATAAAGTGGAACTGCTGGAAGGCGCTGGGAATATGCCCGGCAAATGGCAACTCCTGATCTATCTGGGCCAACAGGAACTCTTAAAGCAGCAACAGGGCTAAGCCCACATCTGTTCTTAGATTCCGAGCCAGAGGTAATTACCTAGCCATCCCGAAGGGACCTGCCCTTGATGGCACGCCAAAACAATGCTACAATGCTGTGAATCAGACGGAGAAACTGGTATCTGTTCTTGAGTTCTTCGCCGTCGGTAAGACGTTCAGAGCATTGTTTTGGTGTGCCGTCAAGGGTGGCGGACACTGCCAAAATCTATCGTATCTACAATTATCAAAGTTCTAATGGAGCCTATTTTTTTGACTCCAGTTTTTCATAGGCTACTTTACACTACCTTTATGTGACTTGATGATTCGCAAAAAATCTACGGGAAGCAAAAGCACCTGTTTCTATAAAAATAAATGCCGTCGGAATAACCCATATTGCATATAATATGCCGTTATCCATTTGTTCTATTGACATGAGAGAAACAAATTGAGCATGATACATAGGTAAAAGCCCTATAAACCGAAACAATGGATTACTTTCCGAAATGGGTAATACAGCAGGGAAAAAGTACACTGCCGCTGAAGCAACCAGAGCCACCATCTGATTCCTGCTGATAGCTGAGATTAGCAGCGTAATTCCCGCAACACTCAATGTTCCCGTAAAAGCCAGCAAAACTTGATATTTCAGCAAAGTTCCACAGGTAATATTAAAAGGAATATACCCATTATCAAATGGCATAGGCGCAAAAAGAACGCTGCAATTCAATCCATCTCTTCCATATAGAACAAATGCAAACAAAATATTGACGGCAGCTACTGCCAGTGTCACTATAAATGCAGCAATCAAACCAGCGCCCACTTTCGCCGCCCCACATTTTGTCCTTCCATATCTACTTGTAAGGATAATATTATCCACTCCGCCATATTCACCACAGAAAACAGGTGCGGTCATAATAACAATAACCAGCGAAAGAATGAAAAAAATCTTAACCATGTTCTGGCTCGTTGTAAGCCAGCCGTCAACATAACCAATCCTGACTTCCTCACCGCCAAATGCATCCGAAACACGAACACCGTTCCAGTTTCCATTCATATCAGAAAACCGCGTAAAAACTGCAGACTGCAGAGCGTTATGATAGAGATTCGCAGCATTCATTCCATGTAAGTTCGTTTGGGCAGCAAAGTCATTCATCATTTGCTGAACTTTTTCATCTGTCAATACTCCCTCATATTTCGCCGCAATCTCCTTATCAATCTCTACGGCTGTTTTTCCTGTCCCTTCCTTGCTCACTCCATCAAATGCGTATTTATTTTGATAGCTGGAAAACCCCAAAATGGCAGAAAAAAACAGTACAAAAAGCAAAGCAATCTGTGTCAGGCGTTTTGAAAATATTTTTCGTAATTCAAATTGAATTAGTTTTTTCATTCTTCTGTGCCTCCTTTGAAATAAAATAGATACAAATCTTCCAAATTAGGCTGCACCTGCGAAGCATCTGCCATAGGC
>VSNR01000314.1 GCA_009774345.1 Lachnospiraceae bacterium
CAATGTCTATAAGAGTATTATACATATATTTCCAATATTAGCAACTATAGGCAATAAACAATCACTTTATATATAGAAATAAAGTCTATTCCTGACAGTGCCAGATATTGGATTATCTGTCCTATAGAATACTGCATTACATTAGTACAGTGCAGATCTGCACAAAATGTCTCGATAAGTTGTTCGTTTTCCGGGCATAGCTGGTTTTTACTGTTTCTACTTTTTAGTGATATTGTAGAAAGCAGTTCAAGATGATCAAGTATGGATTGTTGATCTCTTTCCATCAAAAGGGAAGTTTGTTCTTTTGAAACGTCTTCTAAAAATCCCCGGTCAGACACTATTTTTAGAAATATCGTCTGATGCGGATCAAAAAATGAATACCAGCCTGATAGACTGCTGCAGCTTCCATATCGTATAATTTACCTGTGGAACTGGGTTCTGTCATCTGGGTGTTGTCATGATCAGTGATCCATGGCAGTATTCCAGTCACAATTGTTCCTTCCTTAAAAGGATGACGATAGAGCATATCGGGATAAAATGTTTTACCCGTTGTTTTCTCTATTGCAAATGAAAAATTCCTTCATTTTTGGTGGTATGTGAACAGATTCCAATATTGAAGAGCTAATCATTCTGTGTTGGTCTGTATATCGAACAAATACTGCTGACGACAGCCGCGTCTGCGATTTCTCCAACGCCAGTGATTGCCAGCTGGATGTCAGCTGTCTCATTATAAAATTCCTGATATTAGGTATGTTCCTGATTTTTGATCAGATTGAACTGTCTGATAAAAATGTGCTCACAGGATTAAATATTTATCAGACTCTTGACAGGTTATGAATTAATCTGTCATACAATATTGTCAGGACTGGGAGGGAATATGAGATGGGAAGACTGAAAGAACTGAGAAAATATGCGGATGGCGTACTTTACAGGATGGAAGATGCGGATAAGAGAAATTCGGCAATTACGCATCTTTACGGAGTTTCTCTTGCTACAACGGTGATTGCTAAGAAACGGGGGTTTGATCTGGAGATTGCTTTAATGGCGGCGATGCTGCACGCCCTTCATGCCTATAAGACTGGTTCTTATGACGAACATGAGCATAAAGGTGCAGATCTTGCGAGGAAGATATTGGGTGAGCTTAAACTGACGGATGATGCAGAAACGGAGCTGATCTGTTTCTGCTATATATCATCATAGTAGCAAACCGGCTACGCCTGGTCCGATAGATGAGGTCTTGAAGGATGCGGATGTCATCCATCATTGCATGAACGATCTGTCAAAAGCAATAAAGGAGAAGGAACAGGCACGTTTCGGGAAACTGTGCGCCGAGTTTGGTATATAATGCGGCAGGGCAATGTATTGTGCGTTAATATATTAATATGTTAGTAGAAAAAAAGAGAGTGCCTTATTTGTTCGCAAAAGGATAGTTTAACGAATAGTTAATACGTAACCAGTTTTCATACTATAGCTTTCTCGATTTCATTATCCAATAAACCAAATTTTCACAAATTTTACCCAGCCTCCATCCCCGTCAACTCCTCCGCAATCTCTTTGCTGGCCACGCGCATCAGATTATCCTTCTCTTTCTCCGTAGAAAGAAAGTTCATACTTCCATACCATACAATTTCATAATCGATCACGGCATAATGTTCATGCAGAACTTCGTGCGGCAGGACGCGTATTCCCACCTGTTCCAACTCCCTGATAAGCTTTCGGATAATTTCAGTCCGGCTCTCTGGATAGCGCTCTGGCGACAGCGTAAGAACCACTATCTGAACCCCATTTTCTTGCACTGCTTTTATTTGTCTTATAAATGCTTTTACTTTGGGAACATTTAACCCGGGACTGGATATCACAATTTCTCGGTTCGCTTCAATCAAATCTTTTTCAAAGACAGGTTTATAAGTTTCACTATCAAAAATGGAATTTGCCTGTTGTTTCTCCGATGTCAGATTTAGACAGATTTCATACCCCATTTTTTTATAAGTTCGCAGTCGCTTATGATACATACCTTCCAGCACTTTAATGTGCGCATCCACGTAATCATAGATAATAACATCTTTTTTCTCTTCATAATCCCTGTACAGACGCCCTGAATACTGCTCCACATTTCCCTGCCAGGCCACTGGCATCGTCAGCATCATCGTATCAAGTCTCGGATAATTAAAGCCTTCCCCGATATACTGTCCTGTTGCCACCAGGACAATGGTTTCGTCTCCTGGAACCGCTTTCATCTGCTGTCTAATCAAAGTGGTTTCCTTTTCACTTCTGCCGCCATGCAACAAAAAAATATGGTCTGTTTTGTCCTGGAGATGCTCGTATAACCAGACGGCATGCTCCCTGCTTTTTGTCAGAACCAGGGGTGTCCTTTTCTTTTCCAGGCAATCAGTGACATCTTCTATAATCTGCTGATTTCTCTGTTGGCTTTGAATGACAAGTCTGTTGGCATCGTTTATTTTCATTACATCCCCGTCCACATGTGTCAGGTGTGTGAACCTTGGATAAACAAAGTGTCCGATTCCCTGTTTTTTTGCCCGGTCTTTTGCTGTATATCGGTAACGGACCGCCCCAAACTGCATAAAAATTTTCCACCTGTGCGGTTTAGATTAACCAGTTTAACGGCTGGACATTTTCCCACAACGGAGTATATTAGATGTATAATCCGAAGGAGGAATGTCTTTATGAAACTAAAGATAAGCATCAAATTCATTGATGAAAATGGCATGGAAGCAACCAAACCAGTGACGGTGGATACTTCGGTTCCTGAT
>VSNR01000315.1 GCA_009774345.1 Lachnospiraceae bacterium
GGTTTATTTACAGTCTGCCCGTATTTCTGATAGGAATTTTCTTCCTGAGAGCTATCTTCGTAAAAATTTTCTTCCTGAAAACTATCTTCATCAAAACTTTCTTCCTGAAAGTCTTTTTCCTGAAAAGTTTCTTCCGAACCCCAATATCCGCTGTCATCCTTCTCTGAGGATGCTGCCTGAATTTCACCTGTAGGTTTTCCCTTAGTTTTTGTTGGCTTTGCTTTTTTATTCCTGAATGTATCAAAAAAAGGAATGCCAAAAATCCGTAAAACAAGATGCAGCTCCTGTCCGTTCTGGTAGGCACCCATCACAGACACGATATGGAGAAGCCATGATCCGCGCAGTGTCGTCATAAATGTGCCGTTCTGGTAGCTGCCGCTGCCGCGGTACCGCACCGGCACAAACAAAACCAGCAATAATACAAATAATATAAGTCCCAGAAGAACCAGAATCACAATTCCAATGATCTTCAAAACGGTGAATAGTGTCAATACCATAAGCTCCCCTTATTTGAAAAAAGATTTTACATCATACGCTCCCGTCTCGCGGAAAACATCCTCGATAATGTCCATCACCAAATCCACTGCCCCGCCATATCCCGTGGCAATGCCGACAATATAAGGAGCATTTGCTTTCTTTCGATAATACTTTTGTTTGAGCATTCCGCTGTGATAGATCTCGAGCAGGTCCCTGTTTTTTGCGAGCGCTATAATGTAGATTGTCGGCTGAGGTCTGCCTGTCCGCAGTTTCCACTTCACTGTCCCGCACTTTTTGTCCAGCGACGAGCTGATATATAATTTCTTACTAAAACGCATCTTTACCACTGCTTCCAAATAGATTTTATTCCAATGACTATTCTAACATATCATTCCAAATATTACAATCAAGTAGGGGAAAAACCTTTTCCAATCAAAAAGAAGATCAAAACTGACCTTCTTAAAGATGTTTTAACGTGGTTTTATCCATTGTCTGTTTTTTCGAAGATCGAGATATTCCTGATACGCCTGTTCTAAGATCTGCTTTTCATTCGAGAATTTGAGCAGATGATATGCTTCATGATATTTATAATATCCCGAATCAACAAAAAATTCTTCACGCTGTGGCTTGCTGTAATAATTATCCGCCATCATAAGATACCAATGGACTTCCTTCTCTACGATATCCTGAGGCACATTGAAGGTATATTCGCTCTTTCCAATATATTTCATAACAGTAGCTTTCACGCCTGATTCCTCAAACACTTCTCGCAGGGCAGTCTCCACATGCTTCTCACCCATTTCAACAGTGCCTTTTGGTAAAACCCACCCCTCGTATCTGTTTTTGAAATTTTTGTATAAAAGTAAAATTTTACCCCGGAAAATGACTACGCCACCACAACTAGTAGCTTGAATCATGGTGTTTCCTCCTGTATGGTGCGTATATTATTCTTTCATACTGTCCATAATGCTTATAATCTGGCTTGTTTCATAAGGTTTTGTAACAAAATCTGCCGCGCCGAGCTTAATCGCATCCAGCATCTTATTTTTCTGGCCAGAAGCCGTTACCATTATGATTTTGGCTTCCTCGTCATATTCTTTGATCTTGACCAGAGTTTCGATTCCATCCATCACGGGCATTGTAATATCGAGTGTCACGAAATCCGGCTCTAGTTCACAGTATTTGTCAAAACCCTCCTGCCCGTTTTCCGCCTCACCGATCACCTCATAGCCATTTTCGACAAGAATATGGCGAAGCATATATCTGGAAGTCTTAGAATCGTCAACTATCAAAACAGTATTCATATTTATTATCTCCTTATCCTATAAAACTTTATAAGCATATTCTTATTCATATACCTCTAGCACTGCCTTAAAACTGTATCCGTTTGCATGAATGGGAATGACATACAGTTTCTCATTGCTGATAAAAGGTCCGACCATGGAATATTCTGGTGAATTCATGTCGATCGTAACATCGTCATAGCTCAAATTTGTAGCAAAAAGCCCATTGACACAATTGATAAATTCGCCTACATTATCGAGGGCATCTTCGTTTACAGCTTCGTATGTATCTCCGGTAAAATAATTTGCAATCGCAAGCAGATCATTGTCCGGTGCGCTGATGTACACTTTCATATGCATGTCTCCTACGATCATCTGGCAGGCATGCTTGTCAAGCTGTAAGGAGCGCGCTGTGTACGATTTGTCCAAATACGCATCGCAGTCTATCAGCCGGCGTATCGTCTGGATAAGGGTCAATGTAAATTCTTTCAGCCGCGGTGACTTGAGTGGAACAAAGATCTGCATACACTCCTCAAGATCATCATGGATGAGCGAGCTGATCTGGGCATCTGTATAGCCGCCGATTCGCTGAAATTCGTCCCGAAAATGATTGATCTGCCCAAGCTCCAGAAAGTGTTTGTCTATCATGCTCTGAACAAATTTCATAAATGCGTTTGACTGGTAAGTCAAAATCTCGTCCAGTTTCTCATCTGTGAGATATTCTGCATCTATGGCTGCCTCGCCAAAATGTTCGCTGTTCTTATCTATCCGTCCCAAAAGCTCCTGTGCCACTGCCGCTGATATCACTTTATTAATCACTGCGATCGTCTCTACCTCAGCCTTGAAATCCTTTTGAACGGGAAGCAGATCATCCAATTGCGTCTGCGTCAATACTTTTTTTTCCACCAAATAATTTCCAAATAAACGGTTAATCATTTTTGGTCCTCCTTTTATTTCTTCAAATTACACCTAATACTAATATACACC
>VSNR01000316.1 GCA_009774345.1 Lachnospiraceae bacterium
GGAATGCAAGAAGGGCATCTTTGGTACATCTTTATTTTAACCTGATAGGAACATTTGTGTTTATGGCAGTATTTTATGCCATGAATCATTTTGTGCAGTTTGCTTTTTTGTCAGATACGGCAAACGGTGCGGTCATTGCTGTAATACATAGCGTGTTTAATATTGCCGCGACAATCGTGCTGCTTCCTGCCTCTAAATTGCTGGTAAAACTCGCATATTTTACCATTCCACAGTCAGAGGACGAAACACAGGAAACGTCAGGGAAAGTACTGGACGAAAGGTTTTTGGAAAGGCCGGCATTTGCGGTCGCTCAATGTAAAAATGCGGTGTGTGATATGGCGCAGCTTGTCTTAAAGGCAGTGAGCTTATGTGTATTCACGCAGGAGAAATATGATGAAAATGCGGTGCAGGAGGTTATGGAAATTGAGCAGGAAATAGATATCAGAGAGGACGAATTATCGTCCTATCTGACAAAACTTTCCGCAAAGCCACTCTCTGAACGGGACAGTAAAATCATCAGTCAATTTAGCAGGTGCATTACGGATTTTGAAAGGATATCCGATTATACAAAGGGCATCGCATTCGCACAAAAGAAGCTGTATAAGGGAAAAGAAAAATTTTCAAAAAATGCGGCTGCCGAAGCAAGGCTGATTTATGAGGCAACACTCGAGATCGTAGAATGTACAGTTTCCGGTTTTATACACGGGGACAATGAGATGGCTTTTCATGTTGTTCCGCTTGCCGATGTAATCAGCCGGGTAAAAAAGGATATCCGAAAGAACCATGGCAGAAGGCTGGAAAAGGGGAAGTGTTCGGTGGAACTCGGCATGGCGCTTACGGATATGATTACTTCCCTTGAGCGCATTGCGAAGCATTGTTCCAACATAGCAGAGGAGCAGACGGCATCCGAAACAGATCAGCACGCATTACATCAATATGCGCGGAATGTCAAAGAACGAAACGAGTTGTATAAGGAACTGTTTGAAGAATATGCAGATAAGTATTCGTTAGAAAAAACTTGAGGAAGCATAAATTATCAGTATAATATAACTATGCAGAGGCAATTTTGTAAAAAACGGGCATGATTTTGGAAATTTTTAAGAAAAAGGAAGTTATCGCTTATGTCATTAATATATATTTTGGAAGATGATAAAAATATTCAGGAGATAGAAAGTTATGCCATAAAGGGGAATGGATATGATGTACGTGCGTTTGATGACGCGGAAGCCTTTGACAGAGGAATGCAGGAAATGAAGCCGGATTTATTACTTCTTGATGTCATGCTGCCGGGGGAGGACGGGCTGTCCGTACTCAAAAGGCTCCGTGCGGATAATGACACGAAAGAACTGCCCGTCATACTTGTGACAGCGAAAGATTCAGAAATCGATACCGTCAGGGGACTTGACCTGGGGGCTGACGACTACATTACAAAACCATTTGGCGTGATGGAGCTTGTGTCACGTATTAAAGCGATTATGCGGCGCATCAAACCGATGAGCGGTGACGTGGTCTTAAAATATAAAAATATATATCTGGATCAGGATAGACGGATCTGCCTTGTGGATGAAGAAAACGTTGAATTAACATTCAAGGAGTATGAGCTGCTTCGGCTGTTTCTTTGCAATCTGGGTATTGTGCTGACAAGGGATATCATCATGGAAACCGTATGGGGGACGGATTTTGCCGGGGAAAGCAGAACTGTTGACATGCATATCAAAACACTCCGCAAAAAGCTGAAAGAAGCGGGCAGCCTGATTATTACTGTGAGGAATGTGGGGTATAAGCTGGAATGAGGCAGAAAATAAACAGACGGTTCACCGTCATTGCACTTTTTTCCGTGGTGATCACCACGATTGTTATGACTGTGGTGTTTTATTCGCAGCTAAAAAAACAAGTTTTTTCTGATTTGGCGGTTGTGGCAAATTTACTGATTGATGAAGATTCCTATGAGCAAAAAATAGACAATTTAAGAATTACATTGATAGATGCAGACGGCAGGGTTTTGTTTGATTCTACGGTAGATGAGCAGTCGCTTGCCAACCATCTGGACAGACCGGAAATTGTGGAAACGATTTCTTCCGGAACCGGTATGGGTATAAGAAAGTCAGATACCCTGTCAGAGAGCGTATTTTATTATGCAAAAAAATTGGACAACGAGCAGATACTCAGAGTAGGTAAAGAGGCTCACAGCGTTGTGGCTGTCCTTTTGTCTGCCCTTCCAATGGTGTTGACAACGGCAATGCTTCTTGCAGTCATCTGTCTGATGGTGTCGCACTACCTTACGTCTGCCATTGTGAAACCGATAGAGGAAATGGCGGGGGATATGGAACATATTGATGAGGGGAAAAGTTATCCGGAGCTGATTCCGTTTACAAGAAAAATCCGTTTACAGCATGAGGAAATCTTGTCTGCCGCAAATATAAGGCAGGAATTTACCGCCAATGTAAGCCACGAGTTAAAAACGCCCCTTGCGGCAATATCAGGCTACGCAGAGCTGATGGAAGCAGGGCTTGTAGATGATAAAGAGATGAAGCGCTTTTCGGGAGAAATCCGTAAAAGCGCGGCAAGGCTGCTTACCCTGATTAATGACATTATTAAGCTCTCACAATTAGATGCAGGAAATGCGAAGGATATTCTTGATGTGGTGAATCTGGCAGAAATTACAAAAGAAAGTGTGGAAATGCTCTCTTTTGGAGCAGCGAAAAATGGCATTGATGTAGTGTATGAAGGAGAT
>VSNR01000317.1 GCA_009774345.1 Lachnospiraceae bacterium
ATATAATTGCATAAATAGGTGGTGATTTATTATGTTTGAAGATTTCTTTATCGAAAGAATCACGTCTTTACGAAACCAAAAAAACGTATCCGCAAGAGAAATGAGTCTTGCTATAGGACAAAATCCGAGCTATATTAATCGTATTGAAAATGGAAAAACTTTCCCCTCTATGCAGACGTTTTTTTATATTTGCGAGTATTTCAATATTTCTCCTATGGAATTTTTTAATGATGGCTGCCCGTATCCACTTAAAACAAACCAGATTATTGAAGCGTTAAGTAAATTGGATGACACACAACTGGATGCCATTCTTGCGCTCATCAAAACAATGCAGAATCATTAAATCTTTCCCTCATCTTTCCCATACCTTTCGCAGCAGACACGGTTGCCCAGACAAAAAGTATCTAAATGAAATCTGACAGGACTAAACTCCTCACGGACTAAAGTCCTGTTTTATATTGATAGCATCCGCAATCCCTTCTTACAATTAAATCAACTTTCATCTCCTCCGTATTCCTCGTTTTCTTTGTTCACTTGAAAAATGTCATTTGGCGTACAATCTAAAATCAAACATAGTGTTTCCATCGTATTTACAGTGATGCTTTTATTTTTCCGTAAGGCATCCAAAGTTCCTGCCGAAAAATTATACTGATGAATAAGCTGATATTGTGTGATTCCTTTTCTCTTCAGTGTTTCCCATAACGGACTATAATCAATCATATGTATACCTCTAGTATTTAGTATAGCAGATATTTAATTATTGAAAATTGCCGAATAATTGGCTACATTCCTTCTTTATCTTTTTATTGTGCTTCTAAAACATAATACCCTTGCATACTATGCATATCCGCAATATCCGAATCACCTGTTTCTATATACAATCCCCCATCTACAAAAACAACGTTAATACTGCCCTCTAACAAATCATAATATGCATAATAGCTTCCATCATCATTTTCTTCCAATACTCCTTCAAAGTCTATCAGTTCATGCCCTCCATATCCCCAGCATTCTATATAAATATAATTTCCGCCGCGGTCGGGAGAAAAACCTACCTCTGCAATGCAGACACATGAGCTGCCATCATCATATATGTAATTGCCATCTACCATCGTTCTGGGTGTTATCTGGTCATCATCCGGCGCATTACCGACAGCTTCGCCCTTAGAACCGTCGTCCAATTCATCAACAGTCTCCTCCACACTATTATAATCAGCTTCATCTGCAAACGGCATCAGGTCTGTCTCCTTCATGTAAGCAATCGAGGTAATTCCATCCTGCTCATTGGATGATATGGACAATCCATATCCTGTTTCATTGTCTATATACAGTGCTGTGCTCTCACCTGATATATCATAGGAGTTTTCACATCGAAACCCTTTCTTTTTCAGGATGGCATCTGCTTCTTCCATAGCGTCTTTCAAAGCTACGCCATAAAGAGACATCCCCATATCTTCTGGATGGGAAGCATTCAGCATAATCATATACATGTTTCCATCCATAAATGAAAAGTTCACATGCATCTCTTCAGGATAACAGCCAAATTCATTTTTCTGAAATCCCAGCTCCGCAATCAACTGTTCCTCAGAATAATCCACATAGGCAGACAAATCCTGTGTGATCTGCGATGATAGATATTTCGCTGCATACGCTGAGTCATCTGCTGATTTTATGGGTCCGATATGGCCGCTCATTGTGTTGTTGGATAAGCTTTTGTCTATATTGAGTCCTTTTTCTGGAAAATTTCCTGCATATTGTTCATACAGAGAGTCCACATACAGCTTCACATCAGAGGCTTCCATATCTGATACATCGAGCCCTTCAGCCCGTACACTGGAAATCTGAAAAGTTTCTGCATCTGCTCCTTCGATCGAAAACTGCATACCGCCCGCTGGTCCTTTATATTCAACGATATAATACGCTCCCTTCGTCGATTCACCTGCATTCCACTTGCCATCCTGGAATACATACTCCAATACTTCTTTTACCGTGACAGTATCATAATGCCCCAGATAGCCATTTTGCACCATTTCTATCATTTTATCCGTATCCGTGGAAGAACTGCCGCCCACGGCAAGAATGAATACCATCATTATACCTGCTGCCGCTATGATGATTGGCAGAAGCAGTTTGCGCTTTTTTTTCAGTGCATTCTTTTGTTCACTGGTGGATATATTCTTTTGCTGAACTGACACACTTTGAGGCGGCGTTCCCGTGCTGCTACCGATCTGGCTTCCACAACTGGGACAGAAACGTGTCCCTTCTTCAATTTGTTTCCCACAATTTTGACAAAACATAGCTGTTTTCCTCCTGATAGTTTGAATCTATGACTATTTACTTGTCTTGCCTTCTATTATACTCATGACATTGGACACTTCTTGTCCATCCACAAAAAAAATTCAAAAAATTTTCCAAAACTTTCTTATACGCAGAGAGTGCCTGCCGTTCGTTGTTACTACAGCTAATGAGATCACCTTCAAAGTCCTTCATGAAGTTGAGGTTTTAGAAGGCGCTGAAAATATGCCTGGAAAATGGCAGCTTCTAATTTTGGGATAGTTCCTTACTTGGTCAGCAAACAATCTTGAACATACAGCAGTTCTTTTTCGTGCTGTCAAGAGTAGCGGCAAGCTACCACAACCTAAAGAGCCATATCCTAACAAAAAAAGGTGATATATGTTCATCTCACATATATCACCTTTTTTGCATGACATTTGTCACTTTTAATATTTTTTC
>VSNR01000318.1 GCA_009774345.1 Lachnospiraceae bacterium
ATAGAAGAATAAAAAGACTTTGGATATTGCATATAAAAAAACGCAGTATCCAGAGGTTTTTTGCGTGAATTTTTATCCTTTGGGTACGTTTAGGGGAATTTATGTGTTCTGAACGGTCTGAGGGATATTTTTTTGACTTAGTGAACCTGTCCGGCTATTGGCGTGGGAAGGTTCTTTTATAAGGTGTTTTACTGGCAGTAAAGCAGAATATACCCTGACAAGTGAACTATACACACTTGTTGCGTGTGGAGAAAACAGAATAGAAGATATGAATAACGTCCAGCGGGCATCAGCCTGTCAGGGCGTTTTTTATATATTTGAAAACTTTTTCAAAAAGTTGGAGAGTTTTCGACGGTTTACCTACTCCCGATTGGGATATGGAGTGAAAGGGAGAATTATTTCACTCTGTTCCATTTGGATACGGAAGGAGGTGAACTCTTATGGGGCAATCTTCTTCCGAAAAGAAGCAGACGATCAGGCATCAGTTTGATAGTTTCTGCAAGATGGTATTGCATGGTGAAAAAGTCAATTATGAAAAGGAAATGGAGTACCGGGGCAGGCATGAAATTTCTTTAACGCAAGTGTCAGAGGAGGAGCTGAGTCGATTGAATACTGTGGACGAGTACATAGCGGAATCAGAAATGTTTCGTGTCCTTGATTATGACATTGAGGTAAAGGACGAACTTATTGGCGAAGCATTGAAGTATCTGCCGGAGAAAAAGCGGAATGTTATTTTGCTGTCTTTTTTCATGGATATGTCAGATACGGAAATCGCAAAGCACATGAATCTGGTTAGGAGTACCATTCATCATCATCGTGTCAGCTCACTACAGGCATTAAAAAAGATTATGGAAGGTATCAGAAATGGAGAAATTAAGTAAGTGTTCAAAATTGCTGCCCTACCATATCATAGCGGCAGCGGCTTCCGGCGATGTGGAAGCAATCAATAAGGTTCTGAAACATTATGAGGGTTATATTGCAGCTCTGGCTACGAGAAAACTCTATGACGAATGCGGTAACCCGCATTACTGTGTTGATGAAACTTTACGTCGCAGATTAGAAACGAAGCTGATTACGAAAATATTGGCTTTTGAAGTTGCATAACAGAAGGTCAGCGGTGTCCCTTTCCGCTGTCTGATCGGAGTATGCACAGATGTACCTTGACAACTGAATATTGTATTGCATACAGGACGTGAGGATATGTAGAGCCACTAAGCAGATGCGCCATGATGTACCTGCTCTGTCTTATGACAGGGTAAACGTGAGGAAATGCTGAAAGATTGCATTGAAACAAAGGTAAGGAGCGAGTTGGATCAGGCAAAATATGTAGCAGTTACATGGGGCGATGAAACATATCTGTGATAATGATACTTCTGGATTGCAAAGAGATTTGTAATCCGGTCAATTAAATGACGGTGCAAGACCGATGTGGGCAGTGTAATGAGCTGCCACCTGTAATGCAGTTTCTATCTGCTAATAAATGGGGAGAAGTGTATTCTGCTTATTTATTAGCAGATAAGGCTGTGCAAAAAAGGAGGACTATTTTTATGCAGAGAATACCGAAGGCAATTAACAAAAAGAGGTTAGTCAGATATAAGGAAGGTGCAGAAATGTACAGCATGGGAATGAATAAGTTCCAGTCTTTGGCGAAAGATGCAGGTGCTATCTTGAAGATTGACAGAATGGTATTGGTCGATTTAGATGTATTTGACGAATATCTTGAATCATTTCGAGTGAAATAGGTAGCTGGTGTTTTAGTCAAGAAAGATTTTTCGTATAACAGAAAATAGGTGTTGACTTTTGGTTTAACTGAAAGTATAATGATTATGAAATGGATGGAGGTGTATATTGTGGCGAGGACAGGCAGACCAAAGTCAGACAATCCAAAGAAAAACCTTATCGGATTGAAGCTGACAGAGGAAGAAGCCGCAAAACTTAGGGAATATGCGTCCAAACATGACATGACCATAACGCAGGTGCTACAAAAGGGGATTGATTTGCAATATGCAATGGAAGAAACCATAAGTAGCTAGTACGAAATCTCTTTCCTTGAGAAAGGAGCAGAGATGGCAAAATCAAGAAAGGATAATAAGGGGAGAGTTTTAAGAAAAGGCGAAACTCAACGCAGTTGCGATGGCAAGTATGTATATACTTATACTGATCCGGAAGGGAAACGCCGGAGCATTTATTCTAAGGACATCATGGAGCTGCGTAAAAGAGAGGAAAAGCTGATCAAAGACCAGTTGGACGGATTGGATACATATGTGGCTGGCAGTGCAACGGTCAACTTTGTTTTCGACAGGTACATATCTACAAAGTCGGAACTTAGGGGAACAACCATGAGGAATTATACATATATGTATAACCGTTTTGTCCGGAATGGGTTTGGAAAGAAGAAAATCGCAGTAATAAAGTTTTCTGATGTGTTGCAGTTCTACCAGCATTTGCTGAAGGACAAGGAAATGCAGATTAACACATTAGAAACAATCCATACGGTGCTTCACCCGACATTCCAGTTAGCGGTGCGTGATGACATTATCCGGAACAATCCAAGTGACGGAGTGATGGCACAGATAAAAAAACAGCCGGGTAGAAATCATGGTGTAAGACACGCTTTGACTTTGGAGCAGCAGCGAGCCTTTATAAATTACTCATACTTCGCATACTAAAAACAGGCATATCATTGGAAGCTATGCCACCTTGGGTATCTGAAAACGGTTTT
>VSNR01000319.1:0-1307 GCA_009774345.1 Lachnospiraceae bacterium
ACGGATGTATCAATCCATGTACGGGAAAAAAGCGTTTACGGACTATTAGGTCCGAACGGGGCAGGAAAATCTACAATCCTAAAGATGGTAACAGGTATGCTCCGTCCAACATCTGGCACGATTGAATTTGCCAGCCATGCATGGAACAGACAGGACTTAAAGCATATTGGGGCTTTGATAGAAAATCCCCCGTTATATGAAAATCTGACGGCATTTGAAAATTTAAAAGTAAGGACTATTTTGTTAGGCTTACCAGAGCAGCGAATAAATGATGTATTAAAAATTGTGGATTTGCAAAATACAGGAAAGAAAAAAGCAGGACAATTCTCAATGGGGATGAAACAGCGGTTGGGGATTGCAATAGCATTGCTGAATCATCCGTCTTTGTTAATTCTGGATGAGCCGACAAACGGATTAGACCCGATTGGTATCGGAGAATTGCGAAACTTAATCCGCTCATTTCCACAGCAAGGGATAACAGTTATATTGTCAAGTCATATTCTTTCAGAGGTACAGCTTATTGCAGATGACATAGGCATTATTGCAAACGGTACGCTTGGATATGAGGGCGAAATGCAGCATAGTGGAAATCTTGAGGAACTGTTTCTCAAAGTCGTTGAAGAAAGCAGGAGGTAACAGGATGAAAAAATATATACGCTCAGAATGGATGAAACACAGACGGACTTTTGTAATGAAAATTCTTATCCTTGCCCCTGTTATTACGCTGCTTATGAATGTGTTTGCACCAATGTGGTATCAGCAAAATTCATTTAACTGGTGGTATATTTTGCTTTTCCCAGGCTGCCTTACTTTGCTTTGTACAATATGCGAGCAGCGGGACGGGGGAAAGATGAAATACAGAAGCCTTATTCCTCTTTCCATAAAGCTTGAAAATGTCTGGATTGCAAAAGCGACTGTTATATTGCTTTTTGACATTGCAGCAAACTTAGTATTCTTAAGTTTGAATATGCTTGGCGGCGTGGCAGTTTTCCTTATTTACGAAATTCCAATCAGTATATCGCTGATTCAGGCTACAGCGGGCATCTTTTGTATTATTGTGGCATCTATGTGGGAAATACCAGTCTGCTTGTGGCTGTCGAAAAAGGTTGGTGCATTTGCAACAGTTGTGATAAATGCAGGAATAGGCTCATTCTTAGGGGTAGCACTGGCGAATACTAAGTTTTGGATTTTTTGCCCGTATAGTTGGATATCCCGTTTAATGGTTCCTGAAAACCTTTTCGTATAGGAGAACTGAGAGCCCGTGTTTCTGCCCATCTGCGGCGGGAAAGGCGGAAGCATCTGTAAAA
>VSNR01000319.1:1317-2681 GCA_009774345.1 Lachnospiraceae bacterium
GTATAAGAGCGAATTGTCTTAAAACGAAGCGTTCTATACTGCAATTGGGATATTGCCAAACGGTGTACCTGTTTCTGAAGAAGCAGGTAATTTACCAGTGCCAGTTGCGATGATTGTTTTAGCATTACTGTTTTCCGTGATACTAAGTTTCACTTTGCTAAGGCTCAGTGCTAAAAGTTTTTCACAGCAGGAGGTAAAATAGTGAGAACAATATTAAGGTGTATAAGAGCGAATTGTCTTAAAACGAAGCGTTCTATACTGAGTGTTATTTATGTACTTGTCCCTTTTGTATTGGCTTTGGCATTTGCAGGCTATTTTCATATTTCAAATTGGGACAGGACACTTAAGATAAGTGCTTTTCTTGAAATGATGGGTATCATATATCCGTTTTTGATTGGAATCACCGTGGGAATCATTGCACAGCAGGAAAGTCGGGCAGGACAGTATCAATTTATATTGAGTGCTGTCCCGTCAAGGGTAAGCGTTTATATCGGGGAAATATGTTTCTTACTGATAAATTCCTTATTATTTTGTGTAGTTGCTGTTGCCTGTTTTTCACTCCTTTTTCCGTTTGCTTCCATAAATGGCTGCATTCAGATTATAGGGCTTCTGCTTTTAGGTACTGCCCCTATATATCTGATACATTTCCTGTGTGCTTTCATGTTTGGTAAAAGTGCTTCTATGGGGCTTGGAATAGCAGGAAGTTTATTGGCGGCAATTATGCTCACGGGTTTAGGGGATATATGTTGGCAATATATTCCGTGGGCGTGGAGCGTCCGCTTTATGGATTTCTGGTGTCTTTCTGTCACGGACAGGAATGCTTATTTGCAGAGTTGCAATTCATTTTACGGTGGGATTATAATAAATGTAATGGTGGTGCTTGTGTTGTTTGCTATCGGCATTATTTGGATTAAGTTATGGGACGGAGGAAAAGAAAATGATTAAGAAAATGCTGTTGGTATGTGTATGTCTGATAGCTTTAAGTGTCTGTTTCACGGGCTGCAATAACAATCAAATATTGGATACGGCTGATAAGAATAATACGCTGAATGACACTCTTCCAAAATATGAGCTGAATACTACTGATTATACGGAGATAAGCTTTGACGGAAAGACATACGCCATTACAGAAAGAACAACAAAAGCCTCTGATTTAGGTGAAGAAATTGGGCAGGTTTCTCAAAACATCAAAACGGTTGAAGGAGATAAATTGCGGTATGGATATGTTTATATGCTTGAGGGAACAACGGATATTGCAGTAAATATCAATGAAAAATATTTTATTGCAGAATTGACAGATAAATAAAGGAGGATTTAAATTGGCACGGTTGTTGGTAATTGACGATGAAAAAGCCATTCTTGAC
>VSNR01000032.1 GCA_009774345.1 Lachnospiraceae bacterium
GTTTCATATAGAAATTTGTATAAAGAAGAAAGGATCATTTTAAAAAATGAAAACAGGATTGAAAATAGGCAAATTTATATATTTTTTTCTGTGTTTTTTTGTATTGTTAGGGAACACGTCTTTTGCGTACATAGATCCATCCGCAGTGACCTATGTGATTCAGGCAGTGGCGGGCGTAGCGATTGCAGTTGGCGCTGCCTGTACAGTTTACAGGCATAAGATCATGAAATTTTTCCGAAACCAAAAGAAGAAGCGTGCACGGAAAAAGCATCACGAAAAAGAGGACTAATTCAGGAGAGTGTTATGGATTATATAGTAGGTCTGATCGGCAGTGTTTTAGGCTGGCTCATGTATTATTGTTACCGCATTCTGCCAAATTATTTGATATCCATCATCCTGTTTACATTTGCCACGAAGATCGTCCTGCTGCCAGTATCTTTGTGGGTGCAGAGAAATTCTATCAAGATGGTAAAAATGCAGCCTGAGATCAATTTGATCAAGGCAAAATATTATGGAAATGGGGAAAAGATTTCTGAGGAGCAGTATGAACTCTATAAAAGAGAACATTATCAGCCATTGGCGGATTTGATACCGCTTGCGTTGCAGCTCATATTGCTGATGGGGGTGATCGATGTGATCAATCATCCTGAACAGCACATTTTCCGCGGAAAATCAGGCGTGCTTGACACTGTGCTCGGAAGTCTTGACCTGTCGTCCGTCCCCGCAGAGGTTGGGGGAATCTCGTATCTGATTCCGCTGATCGCTGCTTTTTCTGCGTGGTTTATGTGCTTTATACAGAATAAAATCAACGTATTACAGGCAGAGCAGGGAAAACTGAACCAGTTGGGAACTATGATCTTGTCGATTGGACTGTCGCTGTATCTGGGATTTTTTGTCAAGACCGGCGTTGGCATTTACTGGACGTTTAGCAATCTCTTCTCTGTGGTGCAGTTGTATTTTCTGAATCTGGTCATGAATCCCAAACATTATATAGACTATGAGGCGCTCGAAAAGAGCCGTGAGGAACTCAAGGCAGCCAGTGTGTTTCACAGCCAGCACAAAAAGAAGCTGTTCGAGAAAGACCCTTACCGGAAAAAAGAGCGCGCGGATTACAAGCGGTTTTTCAAAGATTATGAGATGCAGCTTGTCTTTTATTCAGAGAAAAACGGATTTTATAAATATTTTCAAAATATTATAGAGACGCTTCTTGAACAGTCGGATGTCATCATTAACTATATTACCAGCGACCCACAGGACAAGGTGTTTGAGATGGAGAGCGAGCGGTTTAAGCCGTACTATATTGGTGAAAACAAGCTGATTGTCCTGATGATGAAGATGGAGGCGGATATTGTCGTGATGACAACGCCGGATTTGGAGAGCTTTCATATCAAGCGCTCGCTGGTGCGCAAGG
Organism: Lachnospiraceae bacterium; assembly: GCA_009774345.1. GTDB lineage: Bacteria > Bacillota > Clostridia > Lachnospirales > Lachnospiraceae > COE1. The sequence continues at coordinate 1,412 of VSNR01000032.1, forward strand.
ACAATGAGTATATCTATGTGCCGCATGATGTCAACAGTCCAAACCTGACATTCAGAAAAGAAGCACTGGATCATTTTGATACGATTTTCTCGTCGGGCTGTCTGTGCACAGCGGAAATCAGAAAGCGCGAGGAACTGTACAAGCTGCCGCAGAAAAATATTATTCCATGGGGTTCGAGTGTCATTGATAACATGATACAGTCTTACAAAGCGATGGACAAAAAGGAAAAAAAGTGCAAAGAGATCCTGATCGCACCCTCATGGCAGAAAGATAATATTTTATCTACCTGCATTGAGGAGATGCTAAACAGCTTGCAGGGATATGGCTATCATATCATTATCCGGCCGCATCCGCAGTTTGTGCGCCATGAGAAAGAGCGTCTGGATGCGCTGAGAGAAAAATTTCATATTGATGCCCGCAGCAATATGGAGCTACAGACGGATTTTTCCTCAAACCGTACAGTGTATGAGGCGGATGTGCTGATCACAGACTGGTCCAGCATTGCGTTTGAATATTCCTTTGCGACGTTAAAGCCGTCACTTTTTATCAATACACCGATGAAAGTCATGAATGAGGATTATGCAGAGCTTGGCATCACACCAATCGACATAGAGCTTCGCAATAAAATCGGCAGGAGTATTGAGACAGACCAGCTTGCGTCACTGCCAGAGGTTGTGGAGGAACTGCTGAGCGACAACGCCTTTTCCAAAGAAGCCCTCGCGGACATCCGTGAGAAGTATATCTATCACGTAGGGCACAGTGGAGAAGTCGGCGCCTCGTATATTATGGAGCGTCTTGCCTATTATCAGAAAAAGCATGAGGAGGAAGAAGAATATTAAATGCAGCAAATAACAAGAAATATTTTATTGAATCCGGGACCTGCAACGACGACGGATACGGTGAAGATGGCGCAGGTGGTACCTGACATCTGTCCGCGGGAGAAGGAGTTTGCCTCCATGATGGCGCAGATGCGCAAAGATCTGGTGCGTATTGTTCACGGTGATTTAGACAAATATACAGCCGTTTTATTTTGTGGTTCAGGCACGATCAATATAGATATCTGTCTGAACTCCCTGCTGCCGGAGGGGAAGAAGGTGCTTGTCATCAACAATGGCGCTTACAGCGCAAGAGCAGCGGAAATCTGCGAATACTATGGCCTGCCGATGATAGAACTGGCTTTTCCGGTGGATGCGCTGCCGGATTTGGAGAAGGTAGAGGCAGTCTTGCGGGAAAATCCAGATATTGCACTTGTCCACACGACGCACAATGAGACCGGAACGGGCATCTTGAATCCAATCCGCGAAATCGGCGCGCTGGCGCATCAATACGGCGCTGTGTTTACAGTGGATACGACATCGACCTACGCGATGCGTCCCATTGATATGGAGCGCGACAATATAGACTTTTGTATGGCATCGGCGCAAAAAGGGCTGATGGCAATGACGGGACTTTCGTTTATCGTTGGAAACAGAGCATTCATAGAAAAGTCCGCAGAGTATCCCAAACGTTCGTATTACTGCAATCTTTATTTGCAGTATCATTTTTTTGAGACAACAGGAGAGATGCATTTCACGCCGCCTGTACAGACGATCTATGCCGCCAGACAGGCGTTGGATGAGTATTTTGCGGAGGGTGAGCAGGCGAAATGGCAGCGGCATCTTGACGTTTTTGAGGCAATTCATGCAGGGCTTGACCGGCTGGGTTTTCAGGACATCATAAAGAGGGAGCTGCAAGCGGGGCTGGTGGTGTCTGTGCGCTATCCCGATGATGTGAACTGGGATTTTGAGAAAGTACATGATTACTGTTATGAGCGCGGTTTTACCATCTATCCCGGCAAGGTGTCAACGCAGAACACGTTCCGGCTCTGTGCATTGGGCGCGATCACTGCCAAGGATATCGAGGCATTTTTTGTGGTGTTTGAGGAGGCGCTTCGCAAATATGGGGTACAGATTCCCATTCGTTATATAGAGGGGCGCGGGGGTATGTGTGCCGAAGCATGCAAGGGGGTATCGTGATGAAAAAAGTATACACCTGCTTCTGCACGGACGTGATCCATGAGGGGCACTTGAATCTGCTGCGTGAGGCGGCAAAGTACGGTGAGGTGACCGTTGGCATCCTGAGCGATGCGGCGATGATCAAATACAACCGTTTTCCGACAATCACAATCGAGGAGCGGAAACAGATTGTGCGCGATACCGGGCTTGCGCAGTCGGTTCTCATACAAAACGAGATTATGTACGATAAGATCATCGCGGAACTTTCACCGGATTATGTGATTCATGGAGATAACTGGTGCGAAGGGCCAGAGCGTGCAATCCGCGAGAATGTACTGCAAAATCTCGCAAAATATGGCGGAGAATTAATAGAGATTGCTTATACCTGCAATGAACGTGTTCGAAAAATCGACGACAATATCCGGGAACGGCTCTCTATGCCAGAGTACAGGCGCCGCCGCCTGCGGCAGCTCATAAAGCTGTGTCCTGTCGTAAAGACCATCGAAGTACATAGCGGACTGACAGGACTCATTGCCGAGAAAACCATCGTAGCGCACAATGGGGAGCTGGACCAGTTCGATGCGATGTGGCTGTCCAGCCTGTGCGACTCCACCGCAAAAGGAAAGCCGGATATTGAGCTTGTCGATCTGTCCTCCAGACTGCGCACGATTGATGATGTGATGGAAGTGACGACGAAGCCTATTATCTTGGATGGCGACACAGGGGGCTTGGTGGAGCACTTTGTATACAATGTGCGCACGCTAGAGCGCATGGGGGTGTCGGCTGTCATTATCGAGGATAAGACCGGATTAAAGAAAAATTCTCTGTTTGGAACGGATGTGGAGCAGACACAGGATTCTATAGAGAATTTCTGCAACAAGATTCGCGCCGGAAAAAATGCGCAGCGCACTGAAGAGTTTATGATTATCGCCCGCATTGAGAGCCTGATCTTGGAGAAAGGGCAGGAGGATGCCTTACAGCGGGCAGCCGCCTATGTCAGTGCGGGCGCGGATGCGATCATGATTCATTCAAGGCAGAAGTCGCCGGAGGAGATTTTTGAATTTTGCGACCGCTTCCGCCGTCAGGACAAGAACACACCGCTAGTAGTCGTGCCGACATCCTTTAACAGTGTGACAGAGGCAGAGCTTGCGCAGCATGGCGTCAATATCGTCATCTATGCAAACCAGCTCACAAGGAGCGCATTTCCAGCGATGCAGAGCACCGCAGTCGAGATTCTCAAAAATCACAGAGCGCTCGAGGTGGATGCGAAGCTGATGCCATTTCAGGAGATTATTACACTCATTGATGATATGTAAACCGCTGTACAGTTTTGGGAATTTTGAGAGGTGTAAAATGGGAAAAGAGATCGGAATCATTATGGCGGCTGGTCTGGGCGAGCGGATGCGTCCGCTGACATTGAATACGCCAAAGCCTCTTGTGAAAGTGTTTGGAAAGCCGTTGGTTGAGACGGTGATTGAAGGACTGCTTCGCAGGGATGTATTGGAAATCTATATCGTGGTGGGATATCGGAAGGAACAATTCGCCTATTTATGCGATACTTACGAAAAGGTTCATTTGATAGAGAATCCAGATTATGAAACAATGAATAATATCGCTTCAATTTATGCGGCAAGAGAGGTGCTCAGAACTGCGGACTGCCTGATCTGCGAGGCGGATTTGATGATTTCAGATGCATCTGTTTTTGACAGACAGCTTGAGGGCTCAGGCTATTATGGAAAGATGGTGCAGGGATATTCGGACGACTGGGTTTTTGACTTGCAGGATGGTTTTATTTCCAGAGTGGGAAAAGGCGGGACAGATACCTATAACATGGTAGGAATCTCGTATTTTCAGCAGAAAGACGCCTGTGTGCTCGCAGATGCCGTCGAGGAGGCCTACACAAAAGAGGAGAATGCCGGGCTGTTCTGGGATGAGGTCGTTGACCGCAATCTGGATCAATTTCAACTGCGTATTTTTCCGGTAGAGCCGGGGCAGATCGTGGAAGTTGACACCGTGGAGGAATTGATGTTACTGGATAAAAACGCATTGGAACAGAATGAGGGAGAGGACATCAATGAGAGCTAGTACTTTTCTACAGGAAGTGAGAAAATTGGGAATCCGAACCATTGCAGGGGTACCGGACTCTACATTAAAGCCGTTTTGTGATGCAGTCTGTCTTGACGGCGGCAGGGAATTTCAGCATTACGTGACTGCAAATGAGGGAGCGGCAGTCGGGCTGGCAACGGGCATCTATCTGGCACAGCGGCGTCCTTGCCTGATTTATCTGCAAAATTCGGGACTTGGAAATCTGATCAATCCTTTGGCGTCCATTGCAAATCAGGAGGTATATGGCATTCCAATGCTGTTTGTCATCGGCTGGCGCGGTGAGCCGGGCACACCGGATGAACCGCAGCATGTTTTTCAGGGCAAAATAACCTGCGCCCTCTTGGAAGTGATGGATGTGCCATATGCTGTGATAGACAGCACGACGACAAAGGAGCAGCTTGGAGAAGTGCTCGCGGCAGCCAGAAATGCGATGGCGGATAACAGGCAGTATGCGGTCATTGTCAGGAAAGGTACCTTTGAAAAGGAAGCGGAATTTGTCTGGAACAATGGCTATGAGCTGGTGCGTGAGCAGGCTTTGAAGATACTGATAAGAAAGGTCTATCAGCAGGCATTTATCGTCTCCACGACTGGTAAAATATCAAGGGAATTATATGAACAGTGCGATGCCATGTACGGGAGTCATGACAGGATTTTTATGACCGTGGGCGGTATGGGGCATGCCTCCATGATTGCATACGGTATGGTGCAGGCGGATGCTTCGAAACGCATTGTGTGTGTTGACGGGGACGGGGCAGTGTTGATGCATATGGGTGCGCTGGCAGTGCTGGCAAAGCAGCCGCCCAAAAACCTGATTCATATTGTCCTAAACAATGCAGCGCATGAGTCTGTGGGGGCGATACCGACAGGATACAGCGGACAGACCTATACATCCATAGCAAAAGCCTGCGGATATCCCCGTGCAGTGCTGGTAAAAACAGGAGAGGAATTGGAGGCAGCGCTGGAGGATGCGATGCAAAACCGTGTATTTTCCATGATTGAAGTGATGGTATCATTGGATTCAAGGGCAGATCTTGGCAGACCCAAAGAGTGTGCGGCAGAAAACAAGGTGAACTTTATGCGCGCATGGTCAGAGGAGGAAAGATGATAGGGTATATACTGTTCTTTGGAATGGCAGCAGGGATAATCTGGACAGGATTCAACCGCAGCAAGAGTGAAAATGGCATGATGGCAGACGGACTGCGCGCAGTCCTGTTTTTCTTTGCAGTCATTTACTTTACAGCGTCTGCCATCAAACTGTATCTGGGCGAGGCGCAAAGTACCTTGTCAGAGAGCTTTTGGGATGCCGAGGGCACAACCTATCTGCATTACGGGATTGTGTTTTTGGCAGTGTCAGCGGCAGCTTTTCTTGTAATGAAACTGTTGTTTGCATCTGCTGGGGTTCTGTTTCTACAGATTTTTGACCTGCTGTATGTTTTGGCTGTACTGGGAATGCTTCTGCTGTCTGAGAGGATAGACAACAGGGCGTATTGTATTTTATATATAGGATGCCTGTTTGCGACGGGCGTGATTTTTGGCTTGGGCGTTCACCGGGGCAGCGGGCAATGGAAGCCGGCGTTTTGTGGAGCAGGAGCGTACTGGAAGTATTTTGTGGAGGCGCTGCCATTTATAAGCATCTGGGTTGTAATGACAGGAATCTATCTGCCCAGTGAGCTGTACCTTCATAATATAGAAGAGTTTACTGGCGGTATTCTGCCATTTTTGGGCATTATGCTGACAGGAAGTATTGTAATGATTTTCTTATTGGATTTTATTTTCGTGCTATTTTTGCCCAAAGGGTGCTTTCGCGCAGCGTATCTTGTGGCTGCCGGAATTGGCTGTGCGGGATATCTGCAACAGATGGTGCTCAATGGTCCGCTCGACGCCATGAACGGCGAGGCACAGTCATGGTCTATGCCCAAGATGCTGCTCAACAGCGGCATATGGCTTGTCATACTGCTGGCAGTTGTGATCGGCGGAAGCCGCAAAACATCTATTCGTTCCCTGTGTCGGGTTGCCTGTATCTATATCTCATTGATTCAACTGGTGACATTGGGCTGGCTTCTTCTGACATCGGACCTGAAAAGTGAGCGTACCCATGCGGCAATTACTACAGAAGGCGCACTGGAATTGGCACAGAAGGAGAATGTGCTTGTGTTTGTCCTTGATAACTTTGACTGTAGCTGGTTCGAGGAGCTTTGTGAGGAAAATGAGCATATTTTAGAACCATTGGCAGACTTTACCTATTACAGGAACAGCACATCCCAGTTTGCCCATACAGGTGATGGGATTGCCAGCCTGCTCACCGGGGCGGTGTGGAAGGAGGATGCGGGCAGTTATTATGAATATGCTTATCAGAACAGTGATGTCTATGAGCGTCTGGCCGCGCAGGGAGTCGATGTGGAAATATATACAGATCTGGGGCTGCTGCCAAAGAAACTGTATCAGCATATGGAGAACTATACGGAGGATGCAGTGCAGAAGTATGATGCTGGCAAAACATACCGCACGATGCTGCGGACATCCTTGTATAAGACCATGCCTTTTTTCCTGAAAAAACAGTATGAATATTATACCTCTGACATTAAAGAGATGTATTACAGTGAGCATGTCTGGAGCATTGACAATGACTTGTTATTTTATCAGGATTTGATGGAGAACGGCTTGCAGGTTTCTGAGGAGAAAAAGAGTGCTTTTCGCTTTTATCACATGCGCGGGCCACACGCGCCGTTCTATCTGACAGAAGATTTAAAATACGAACCCACTGGCAGAATGTCATCGCGCAATGCACAGGGAACGGGCAGCCTGAAAATCGTATATGCGTATTTAGAACAGTTAAGGGCGCTCGGAAAATATGAGGATGCCACCATCATTATCACTGCCGATCACGGGGTGGGAAAGATCGTGGACACTGAAAAAACGAGTGGCCAGCCAGACCAGACCTCAAGACCACTCCTGCTGGTGAAGCTGCCTGACGAACAGCACACTGCCATGCAGACCAGTGAGGCGCCTGTGACGCAGGCGGAGCTCGTGCCGACGGTTTTGGATGCATTTGACATAGCACATGCGGCATACGGGCGCACCTTCGCCGAAGTGCCTGCCGGGGAGCAGCGACAGCGGATACATATAGATGATTACTATGACCGCCGCATAGTATATACAATTGACGGCCATGCCGCCGATCTTGGGAGCTGGAAGATCGCGTGGGCGGAGTACTAAAATACGCTCTGATTATGAATGAATTAAAATTTAATAAGACTTTACACTCTTTATATCCTCAGCTATAATGATTGTAATAGCAGATAACAGTATACCTAATGATTATGATGTAAATTTGCAGCGTATCAAAACAGCAGATACGGGTCATAATTCAGAATTAGAGTATTACAGTTTCTAAGCTGAGGTGTATCATGGAAATAAAGATGAAATACAGATTAACCATCATTATGATTCTGATGCTTGCAGTGGCAAGCCGCGCAATCGGAATTGGTGTCTATCCAGTAGGAATCCACGCCGATGAAGCGTATGCAGGTTATGAGGCGTATTCTATGCTCATGGATGGCACAGATTCGTGGGGATATCACAATCCAGTCTATCTCACCGTGTGGGGAAGCGGGATGAGTGTTTTGGAATCCCTGCTGATGATGCCGTTTATCCGGCTGGGCGGACTGAATCTGGCGATGGTCAGGATGCCGCAGATGCTTCTGGGTGTGTTATCGGTACTTCTATTGTATCTGATGGTCAAAAGGATATCAAATCAGAGGATGGCACTGTGGGCAGGTTTTTTGCTGGCGGTTTGTCCGTGGCATATTATGATGAGCAGATGGGGGCTGGACGCAAACCTCGCACCTGCTTTCATTTTATTTGCAATGTATTTTAGTGTTCTGGGTCTGGAAAAAGAGCAATATTTCATTCTGGCAGCGTTGTTCTGGGGAGCATCATTGTATACGTATACGCTTACATGGATATTTGTGCCGGTTTTTTTGATATGTTCATTTATATATTGTGCGCGGTACAGGAAACTTCCATGCTCCAAATATGTCTGTATTTCTGTTCTGGTTCTTGGTCTGATGGCACTGCCGCTCATGCTGTTTGTCGCTGTCAACAAAGGTTTTCTGCCTGAAATCATCACACCGTACTTCTCTGTACCAAAGATGGCTGAATTTCGCAGTGATGAACTGCGGCTTTCCGGCATTGGTGAGAATTTACGGGATTTCCTGCGCATTTATATAAAACAAAATGATATGAACCGCATGAATACCATACCTTATTTTGGACTATATTATTTATTTTCATTGCCGTTTATGGTGCTGGGAGGCTGGAACTGCCTGTCAGGAACAATTCAAAATATCAAGAACAAAACATTTGGGTATGACATCTTCCTGCTGTTCTGGCTGTTCATCTGTACGATCATTGGGATGCTGCGCTCGATGAGCGCATACAGAGCAAATGTGATGAATCTCGCAGTATTCCTTTTGGTGGTAAAAGGGGTATATTTTCTGTGTCAGAAGATGAACAGAAAATGGATGACAAGAGGTCTGATTCTGCTGTATATAACCAGTTTTAGCATTTTCGAAATGTATTACTTCACTGTGTATCAGGATGATATCAAAAATATCCAGAACGCGGGATTAGAGCAGGCACTGGAATATGCTTTAGATCTGCAAAATGATGGAGAAAAGATTCACGTGATGAATCAGATCGCACACCCGAAGGTCTTGTTTTATACAAAGTGCCCGGCAGACCTGTTTCAAAGCACTGTAAGATGGAAGAATTATCCTGCGAAGTGGCTCTATGCGGAGCGTTTTGACTGCTTTGTGTGGGATGAGGAGCAGATGGAGGGAAATATTTTCGTGATATGCGCCGGGGATATGGAGCGGTATGAGGCAGCGGGATATCAGACAGAGCAGTTTGATGCGTGTGCCGTGGCATATCGGTGAGAAATTGGGAACCAGCAGGGACAGGCTGGTTCCCTTGTTATATTGTTATATTTTAAAGATCTCCCCGCCATTCCGATAAAGCTTTATAATATGCCGTATCTTTTCCGTTGGGGTAGTCACTGGCTCGATGGACAGGTCATGATTTAGGAAATCAATAATAGAGGCAAGGAATTTGCTCATATCCGCCTCAAGATAATAGGGCTTTGTCAGCAGTTCGGGCGGACGATAGCAGAGATTTGTCGTGATCACCTTGTCAAACACCCCATCCGCAAATGCCTTGTCAAAGGCGTCAAAACCGTTTGTGAACAGACCAAAAGTCGTACAGATAAACACATGCTTCGCATTCATGGATTTTAGCTGCCTTGCTGTATCAATCATACTTTCGCCAGAGGAAATCATATCGTCAATGATAATGATATCTTTGCCCTCAATATCATTTCCCAGAAATTCATGGGCGACGATGGGATTCTTGCCATTGACTATGGTCGAGTAGTCGCGCCGCTTGTAGAACATGCCGGTATCAGCGCCGATTACCGTTGAGAAGTAGATGGCCCTGTCGAGCGCACCCTCGTCCGGGGAAATCACAATAATATGATCCTTGTCAAGTTGTAAATCCTTCTGCGAATGTAGCAGTGCCCTCAAAAACTGGTAGTGTGCGGTGAAATTATCAAAACCACTCAGCGGAGAGGCATTTTGGATTCTGGGGTCGTGGGCGTCGAAGGTGATAAAATTGCTCACGCCCATCTGGGTGAGCTCTTTAAAAGCATATGCGCAGTCGAGAGATTCCCTGCCTGTCCGTCTGTGCTGTCTGCCTTCGTACAGAAAGGGCATGATGACATTGATGCGGTGTGCCTTTCCGTTTGTGGCGGCGATGACACGCTTCAAATCCTGATAGTGGTCATCGGGGGACATATGGTTTGTGTAACCATTCATCGTATATGTCAGGCTGTGGTTGCACACGTCTACAAGGATAAAGACATCCTTCCCGCGCACTGTTTCGTCCAGCACTGCCTTTCCCTCACCGCTGTAAAAGCGGGGCGTGCTGAAATGAAACAGATAATTCTCCTCTGAGTAGTCTTGAAATGCGGGGTCATTGATATATACATTGTTCACTTTGCTGCGAAAGTTGACCAGATAGTTATTTACTTGATTTCCAAGCTCAGCGGCACTGTTTAAGACCATTAATTTTAACGGTGCTACAGGCATGGCATTTTTTAACAGCTTTAAATATGACATGATGTTTCATTCCTTTCTCAATGGGATCTCATCCATCCATGAATGTTTCGGCATAAATAGTCTACTATATTTTATAACATTCAGGTAGTGACACGTCAAGGAATTTCTAGTATTATTATAGTAGACCTATAAATTTGATGGATTGGTATGCGTGCACTGCTGTACTAGGCACGCAAGGGGAAGAAAGATGAAGAAAGAGCATTTGCATATCGTGGAGCGTGTGGCGCCGGGAAGTATCGCTGAGGAGCTTGAGATTGAGGCAGGTGATATCCTTGTGGAAATAAACGGTACAAAGATCGAGGATATTTTTGATTATCAGTATCTGACACAGGAGGAATATATCGAAGTGCTGATACAAAAACCGTCCGGCGAGGAATGGCTTCTTGAGATTGATAAAGAGTATGATGAGGACCTTGGAATTACGTTTGAAAATGGTCTGATGGACGATTACCGTTCCTGCCATAATCGATGTATTTTCTGTTTTATAGACCAGATGCCCAAAGGGATGCGGGATACGCTGTATTTTAAGGACGACGATTCCAGACTCTCATTTTTGCAGGGAAATTATGTGACACTGACCAATATGTCAGACGAGGATGTAGACCGCATTATCCGCTATCATCTCTCGCCGATCAATGTCTCTTTTCAGACGACAAATCCTGAGCTTCGGTGCAAAATGCTCAACAACCGCTTTGCGGGGCAGGCACTGGAAAAGGCGTGGCGGCTCGCGGCGGCAGGCATTGTCATGAACGGGCAGATCGTGCTGTGTAAGGGTGTTAACGACGGGGCAGAGTTGGAGCGCAGCATTGAGGATCTCTCAAAATATCTGCCAAACCTTGAGAGTGTATCGGTCGTACCTGTGGGACTGTCCAAATACAGGGAAGGATTGTTTCCGCTGGCGCCTTTTACCAAAGAGGATGCCAGACAGGTGCTCTCTGTGGTACACAAATGGCAGGACAGGCTGTTTCCCGAATATGGCCTGCATTTTATCCATGCAAGTGATGAGTGGTATATCCTTGCAGGTGAGGAGCTGCCTGAAGAGGAGCGTTATGACGGTTATTTGCAGCTGGAAAACGGTGTCGGTATGCTGCGTCTCCTGATCAATGAGTTTCAGGAGGCATTCGAGGCATTCAGGCATACAAAGAGTGTGACGATACCGCCAAGAGAGCTGTCGATTGCGACAGGAAAGCTTGCCTTTCGTTTTATAAAAGAGATGGCGGCGCAGGTGACAGCACTGTTTCCGCAGATTACAGTACATGTCTATGCGATACGGAATGACTTTTTCGGGGAGATGATCACGGTTTCCGGGCTGCTGACGGGGCAGGATCTGTGTGCGCAGCTCAAAGGACAGCGGCTGGGGGAGAAACTGCTGCTGCCGCAGAATGTATTAAAGAGCGGGGAGCCGGTATTTTTGGATGATATGACGCTTGCGGAGCTCGAAAAGGCTTTACAAGTGCGGATAGATATTGTAAAATCAAGCGGGCAGGATTTTCTGGATGCAATCCTTTGGTAAAGATGTTTGGCAAACGCTGCGGGAGGATATACTATAAAAGGAGAAATGGAGAAAATAAGATGGAAAATAGAACCAAGAAACCGATTGTGGCGATCGTAGGAAGACCCAATGTAGGAAAATCGACCTTATTTAATGCACTTGCGGGGGATAAGATTTCGATTGTGAAAGATACGCCGGGCATCACAAGAGACCGTATCTATGCGGATGTGACTTGGCTGAACTGGAATTTTACAATGATTGATACCGGCGGCATTGAGCCGGACAGCAAGGACATTATTTTGTCCCAGATGCGCGAGCAGGCGCAGATTGCCATTGACACAGCAGATGTCATTCTCTTTCTGGTCGATGTGCGTCAGGGATTGGTCGATGCGGATTCCAAGGTGGCAGATATGCTCAGGAGAAGCCGCAAGCCGGTCGTGCTTGTCGTGAACAAGGTGGACAGCTTTGTCAAGATGGAGGCGGATGTCTACGAATTTTATAATCTTGGCATCGGTGAGCCTTATCCGGTCTCATCGGTCAACAAGCTTGGGTTTGGCGAGATGCTTGACGCAGTGACCGCGCTGTTTGACAAGGAGGCGCTCACGGAAGAGGACGACGACAGACCAAGAATTGCGATCGTGGGCAAACCCAATGTAGGAAAATCTTCTATAATAAATAAAATTGCCGGTGAGAATCGTGTGATCGTATCGGATATCGCGGGGACGACGCGTGACGCGATTGATACAGAGATTGTATACAATGGCAAAGAGTATGTGCTGATTGACACGGCTGGCCTGCGCCGCAAAAATAAAATCAAAGAGGAACTTGAGCGTTTTATGATTATTCGGACAGTGAGCGCGGTGGAGCGCGCGGATGTGGTTGTTCTTGTGATTGACGCAGTGGAGGGGGTCACAGAGCAGGATGCCAAGATTGCCGGGATCGCCCATGACAGGGGGAAAGGCATTGTCATTGCCGTGAACAAGTGGGATGCAGTCGAGAAGGATGACAAGACGATCTACCGCTTTACAGAGCGGGTGCGCAATACACTTTCGTTTATGCTCTATGCGGAGATTGTGTTTATTTCCGCGGTGACAGGGCAGCGGTTAAACAAGCTCTTTGAGACGATTGATATGGTGATCGCAAATCAGTCTCTGCGCATTTCGACAGGGGTTGTCAACGAGATTGTCACAGAGGCAGTGGCGCTCCAGCAACCGCCGTCAGACAAGGGAAAGCGGCTTAAAATCTTCTACACGACGCAGGCGGGTGTGAAGCCGCCAACCTTTGTGGTATTTGTCAATGACAAGGAGCTGATGCACTTTTCATACACCAGATACCTTGAAAATAAAATCAGAGAGGCGTTTGGCTTTCGGGGGACACCGTTAAAGTTTATTATCAGAGAACGCAAAGAGGATAAATAAATGATTCGTTTTGTATGTTTATTGATCGGCTATATTTTTGGCTGTTTTCAGACTTCGTATATTTATGGCAGACTGCACGGCATTGATATCAGGAATTATGGGAGCGGAAATGCGGGTACGACAAACTCTCTCAGAGTTCTTGGAAAAAAAGCAGGTGCAATGGTCTTATTTTGTGATATTATTAAGACAGGGCTTGCGATGACGGTCGTGCGGCTGTTGTTTCGGGAACAGTATGGCGAGATCTTGTATCTGCTGGTAATCTATGCGGCAGCAGGGGCGATTCTCGGACACAATTTTCCTTTTTACCTTGGATTTAAGGGCGGGAAGGGCATTGCCTGCACCGCGGGGCTGGTGATTTTTTTCCATCCGTATATGCTCATCCCGCAGGTGATTACCTTTTTTGGCATCTTTTTTGCGACGCATTATGTGTCACTAGGGTCTTTGGTTGTGGAAATTGTGCTGATCGCAGAGATGGTGATTTTCGGACAGATGGGCGTGTGGGGAATGGAGCAGGCTGCGCTCAATGAACTGTATCTAATTACCGTGCTTCTGGCTGTTCTTGCCTTTTGGGGGCACCGGGCAAACATCAAGCGGCTGTTACATAAGGAGGAGAGAAAGACATATCTGAACAAAAAGAACGAGTAATAGAATGAATGATTGAAGGGGGTTCATTATGGCAAAGATAGGAATGATTGGGGCAGGCAGCTGGGGAATCGCATTGTCGGTGCTTTTGCACAACAATGGGCATGACGTTACAGTGTGGTCAGCACTGGCAGATGAGATCGAGATGCTCGACAGAGAGCATGAGCACAATGAGAAGCTTCCGGGTGTAAAGCTTGCAGAAGACATTGTGTTTACGACAGCGCTTGCAGAAGCTGTGAAAGAGAAGGATATTTTGGTGCTCGCAGTGCCGTCTTCTTTTACGAGAACTACGGCGCACAGCATGAAAGAGCTGGTGGCGAAGGGACAGATTCTTGTGAATGTGGCGAAAGGAATTGAAGAATCGACACTGATGACGCTCTCACAGGTGATCGAGGATGAGATTCCGCAGGCAGATGTGGCAGTCCTGTCTGGTCCTTCTCATGCGGAGGAGGTTGGCAAGTGTATTCCGACAACAATCGTGGTGGGGGCAAAGACAAAACAGACAGCGGAATATATCCAGTCGGTATTTATGAGCGATGTGTTCCGCGTATATACCAGCCCTGATGTGCTGGGAATTGAGCTTGGCGCGGCGCTCAAAAATGTGGTTGCGCTGGCAGCTGGCATCGCGGACGGACTTGGCTACGGCGACAACACGAAGGCGGCGCTCATCACGCGCGGCATCACAGAGATCGGACGGCTTGGCATGGAGATGGGCGGTAAATTCGAGACATTCTGCGGGCTGTCTGGCATCGGTGATCTGATTGTCACCTGCGCCAGTATGCACAGCCGCAACCGGCGCGCCGGAATCCTGATCGGGCAGGGAAAGACGATGGAGGAAGCGATGGCAGAGGTCAAGATGGTGGTCGAGGGTGTCTATTCGGCGAAGGCGGCAATGCGTCTGGCTCAGAAATATCATGTCGAGCTGCCAATTATTGAACAGGTAAACGAAGTCCTGTTTAACGGCAAACCGGCTGCCGCCGCAGTGAAAGATCTGATGATACGTGACAAAAAGATTGAGATTGCACATGATGAGGACTGGGATTAAGGAAAGGATTGTGATATATGACGCAGGTGAATATGTTGGAAGTAAAAGAAGATTTATCAAACATGGTGCATATGCTGGAAACAAAACAAGAGGAAGTAATTTATTTGACCAGAAACGGAATTGCTGTTGCGCAGATGACGCTACTTCCCAAAAAAGCGACTCGAAAACGTATTGGTGTAGCAGAAGGCAAATTTAAAGTTCCAGATGAGTTTGATCTATGGGATAAAGAGATCGAAGAAACGTTTGGAGATAAGATATGAATGTGTTATTGGATACCCATATCCTTCTTTGGGCACTTTCTAATGACGTTAGATTACCAGAAAAGGCAAGAGTGTTGATTGAAAATGAAATGAATGAGATCTATTATAGTATTATATCATTGTGGGAAGTAGAGATAAAGCATTTGACACATCCTGATGCAATGCCAGTTTCAGCAAAACAGCTTACAGAATATTGTGCACAATCAGGATTTCAGAAAATAGGGATAAAAGAAAAACATATCTATGCTATGGCTGATTTGAAACGAGAGAAGGATACGCCGCCACATAAAGATCCATTTGACCGAATGCTAATATGTCAGGCAGTCAAAGAAAATATGATTTTTGTCACACATGATTCTCTGATCGGGGGATATAGTGTGTCGTGTATTATGACTGTATAAGGATTCATTTAAAGCATAATGATAAATAAAAGACAATAACCACAGAAAGGAACACACACAATGACAAACACACAATTTAACAGTACACAAGACTATGTGGCGAGCGAAGAACTCCTCGCGAGCGTAAATGTAGCAATTGCACTGCAAAAACCGCTTTTGATCAAGGGAGAGCCGGGCACCGGCAAGACCATGCTCGCGCAGGCAGTCGCGAACTCGCTCGGCAAGAAGCTCATCATCTGGAACATCAAGTCCACGACGAAGGCGCAGGACGGCTTGTATATGTACGATACAATACAGCGTCTCTATGACGGGCAGTTTGGTGTGGAGGGTGTTGATGACATCGCCAGATACATCAAGCTTGGAAAACTTGGTGAGGCTTTTGAGAGCGAAGAACAGGTGATATTACTTATCGACGAGATCGACAAGGCAGATTTGGAGTTTCCGAATGATCTGCTCTGGGAGCTGGACCAGATGGAGTTTTACATTCATGAGACGAAGCGCACTGTCAAGGCAAAGCACCGCCCGATTGTCATTATCACATCCAACGCCGAGAAGGAATTGCCGGATGCATTTTTGAGAAGATGCATTTTCCACTATATCGATTTTCCAGATGCGGCGCTGATGGAGGAGATTATCAAGACGCATTATCCTGATGTAGAGGAAAATCTGATGAAGAATGCGATGCAGGTCTTTTATGATATCCGAGCACTTCGTGACGTGCGCAAGAAGCCGAGCACCTCGGAGCTGATTGACTGGATCAATGCGCTTCAGATCGGCGGTATTCCAGCCGATACACTGCGTTCTAAGCTGCCGTTTGTCGGCGTGGTAGTGAAAAAAGACGAAGATTTGGAGACGGTGCGGCAGGAGATTCATTAACCATTTGAGAAGATGAAATGAGGGAAAAGCATGTTTTCTAAATTTTTCTACACGTTAAAAGAAAAAGGACTTGAAGTTTCGCTGGGCGAGTGGCTTGATTTGCAGGAGGCGCTTGATAAGGGACTTTGCGAGAGTTCCCTGACACAGTTTTACTATGTGGCGAGGATGATCTTAGTAAAGAGTGAGACAGAGTTTGACAAGTTTGACATGGCGTTTGAGGAATGCTTCAAAGGCGTAAAGACAGAGACGGAAGTCGGCAAAAATATGCTGCGCTGGCTCGATAAGTCTGACATGATGGAGCTTGCCCACGAGGAGGCAAGGAAACACCTGAACCAAGTCGAGGACATTCAGGTGGATAAGGACGATGTGGAGGAGAAATTCAAGCAGCGTCTCAAAGACCAGAATGAGGAACATAACGGAGGAAGCTTCTGGATAGGAACGATGGGAAAGACTTCCTTCGGAAATATGGGCGGCAACGTCGGCGGTGTGCGCGTCGGCGGCCAGACAGGATACCAGTCGGCATTTTCCGTGGTCGGGGCACGCAAATACAGGGATTTCAGGGATGATAAGGTGATTGATAACCGGCAGTTTCAGATGGCGCTGCGGCGTCTGCGCCAGTTTTCAACCAAGCTGGATATTCCCAAATCAGAGCTGGATATTGACCAGACGATCGACAAAACCTGCAACAATGGTGGATATCTTCAGATCGAGATGATGAAACCGCGCAAAAATGCAGTGAAGCTGCTGCTCTTGATGGATTCTGGCGGAACCATGATTCCTTACACAAGACTGATGAACGATTTGTTCCAGTCTGTGAATAAATCGAATCACTTTAAAGATGTCAAAGTCTATTATTTCCACAACTGTATCTATTCCAAGCTGTACAAGACACCCGAGTGTGAGAACGGTGACTGGATTGATACCGAGTGGATGTTTCGCAATGTTGGCAGTGACTATAAAGTGATCATTGTGGGCGATGCGGCGATGGCGCCGGAGGAGCTCTATTCAACCACAGGGAATTACAGGGGGCCAAACGGCGGACTATCGGGTTTTGAGTGGCTGCATCTGATGAAGCGGCATTACAAAAAGGTCGTGTGGATGAATCCCAAGATGGCGCCGGGCAGAGCGCCGTGGAGAGAGGCGGAGACGGCGGTGAAGGAGATTTTTCCCATGTATAAGCTGACAGTGAAAGGGCTGAATGAGGCGATGGTCAAGCTGATGGCGAACAAATAACCATCATGGTGTAAAAAGGGAAGGATAAAGAGATGGAAAAGAAGGCACCTGAGAGAAAGGTACGATTGCGGGAGGGTGACGTTTTTTACGTCTATGACAAGCGGATCAATAAATGTATCAGAGAGGACTGTGAGGGGACAGTCAAATACGGTCTTACGCTCAAGGTGATCATGCCAAACGGTGATGCGCTCAATACCTATGAATGCAATCAATGTCATATGAAATACACAGCGTATCCCAACTATGTGCGTCTGACAGAAGCCGGCGGACTCTGTATATACAACCATAAGGAAGTGAAAGCACGTGACCAGAAGCGTGCTGCGGATGCTGCAAAACATGCTGCCCGAGGAAAAAGAAAACCTTTTGGGCACAGGACGGGACACAAGAAGTAATTGAAGAAAAGAACCGTTATGGTTCTTTTTTTGTATAAGAATGCATAAGTTTAAGTAGAAAATAGAAATGATAAAAGATTTTTCATGAAACGAACAGGATTATCGTATGGGAAAGGGGTAAAGAATGGGACAGCTTGACGGAAATCAGGAATTTAATTTATACAGAGATATCAGTCAGCGCACCGGCGGGGAAATCTATATTGGCGTAGTGGGGCCTGTCAGAACGGGGAAATCCACTTTTATTAAGCGGTTTATGGATTTGATGGTGTTGCCGCAGATTGAGAATGAACATGAGAGGACGCGCACACAGGATGAGCTGCCGCAGAGCAGCGGGGGGCGCACGATCACAACAACAGAACCCAAATTTATACCAAAAGAGGCAGCGCAGATTGATATTAGCGACGGTATCAATGTCAAAGTGCGTCTGATCGACTGTGTGGGCTATATGGTGGAAGGCGCCGCCGGACATATGGAGGAGGACGTGGAGCGCATGGTCAAAACGCCATGGTCCAAAGAAGAAATTCCATTTACACAGGCGGCAGAGATTGGAACCAGAAAGGTGATACAGGATCATTCCACGATAGGAATTGTCGTTACCACAGACGGCAGCTTTGGCGAGATCCCGCGCAGTTCCTATAAAGCGGCAGAGGAACAGACGATCATGGAGCTCAAGGAGCTTGGAAAGCCTTTTGTCGTGCTGGTGAATACGACAAAACCTTACTCTGAGGATGCGAAGGAGATTGCCGCAGAACTGGAAAAGAAATACACCGTTAAGGCGATTCCAGTCAATATCGAACAGCTCAGAAGAGACGATATCACAATGATTTTAGAGCAGGTCATGTATGAGTTTCCGGTGTCTGTCATTGAATTTTATACACCGAAGTGGATGGATATCATGGAAATCGACAATCCCATGAAAAAAGAAGTCATTGAGAAGCTGCACATCATTATGGATAAAGTACGGACGGTGCGTGATCTGGTGGAGAAGGACTTCAGCCAGCTTCTTGAGAAGGACAGTGAGTATATTAAACGCTGCAAGTATGACAGAGTAAATATTGCAGACGGCTCGGCAGCGTTTTTGTTAGAGGGTGACACAAAATATTATTATGAACTGCTCAGTGCTATGACTGGAGAAAATGTATCGGGAGAATATCAGCTCATGCAGCTGTTGTCCAGTCTGGCAGATATGAAGCGCGAATATAAAAAGGTACTCAATGCGCTTGAGAGTGTCCGTCAGAAAGGTTATGGCGTCGTCACGCCAGAGCGCGATGAGATTATGCTCGAAAATCCGACACTCATCAAGCACGGCAATAAATATGGCGTCAAAATCAAAGCGCAGAGTCCTTCGATACATATGATTAAGGCAAATATCGAGACAGAGATCGCGCCAATCGTCGGAACGCAGCAGCAGGCACAGGACTTGATCAGCTATATCTCAGACGCAGAAACCTCCAAAGAGGGCATCTGGGAGACCAATATCTTTGGCAAGACCGTGGAGCAGCTTGTCAACGACGGCATCACGAGCAAGGTTTCCATGATCGGGGAGGAGAGCCAGATCAAGCTACAGGACACCATGCAGAAAATTGTCAATGATTCCAACGGTGGAATGGTCTGCATTATCATATAAAACGCAGGAGACCAGAATGGTCTCCTGTTTTTGGTTGTTGTGTTATGAAAATTATGGTATACTAAGACAGCAGGAGGATTAAAAATATGGACAACAAAGAACTGATCAGACAGGCACTAGAAGCAAGACAGATGGCGTATGCGCCGTATTCAAAGTACAAAGTAGGCGCAGCGCTTTTGACGAAGCAGGGCAGGGTCTACAAAGGGTGTAATATTGAAAACGCCGCGTACACACCGTCAAACTGTGCGGAGCGGACGGCGTTCTTTAAGGCAGTGAGTGAGGGGGAGCGCGCATTTGAAGCGATCGCCATTGTGGGCGGTTTGCAGGATAGTCCGACAGACTATGCGTATCCCTGCGGTGTGTGCAGGCAGGTGATGATGGAATTTTGCAATCCAGAAGAATTTCGTATCATCACAGCAGTTTCCGAGGAGCAGTACATGGAACAGACTCTCGCTGCGATGCTTCCGCATGGATTTGGCCCTGACAATATAAAGGAGCAGTGACAGCGTATGGAAATCTTGGTATTACTTATTTTATTGATGGCGGTGTTTTTGTATGTGATGATTCGCGGTGCTTTGGAGGAAAAAGACAAAAAAAAGAAATACCGCAGACAGCTACAGCAGCTCTACGGCAGCTTTCCAGACAGGACATACAGCGCCGAGGAGCTTGACAAGATCTCGCGGTATTATTGGCACAGACGTGAGGTATCCAGCCATGATATTGATGAAATCACATGGAATGATCTGGGCATGGACAGCATCTTTGCGCGGATGAATTACACACAGTCCTCGTCGGGAGAGGAATACCTGTATGCGATGCTGCGGCGTCCTGCCACAGATGACAGGGATGGTGCAAAAGCGCAGATGTCGGCACAGATCGACTACATGATGGAACATGAGAAAGAGCGGCTGGACACCATGATGTCACTCAAGGAGCTGGGATCTACAGGCAAGTACGCCCTCTCTGATTATCTGGATTATCTCGGTGAACTGGGCGTGCGCAGCAACAAAGTGCATTATGGATGTATATTCCTGCTGCTGGCATCTGTGGCAGTTTTGTTTGTGCGGACTTCGCTGGGCGTGCCAATGCTGATTGGGACAGCGTGTTTTAATATTGTCACATACATGAAGGAGAAGGGCATCGCGGCGCCTTATGTAACCACTTTCGCGTATATTATACGTATGCTGCACTGCGCAGATGAGATCGCAGGACATGCATTGGGGTCGGAGATGGAATCTTATGTTGCTGGATTAAAGGCAAAGAGGAGTGGCTTTAAGGACTTTGAGAGGCATTCAGGAATGGTGCTCAAGATGAATGCATCGACCGGGAATATTGATGAATTATTGTTTGACTATATCAAGATGCTGACGCATATTGACTTGATTCGGTTTAATAAAATGCTCAATATTGTACATCAAAATAAAGATGCAATCATAGGGCTTGCAGGGGATATCGGCTACATTGACGCCGTGATTTCCATTGGGTATTTCAGGGCTGCGCTGCCGTATTACTGTACGCCTCTTTTGCAGACGGGGCATGACAGCCGTTTCGTGATCAGTGAGGGATTTCATCCATGTATCGAAAATCCAGTGGCAAACAGCTTTTCGCAGCACAGGGGAATGATCATCACAGGCTCCAATGCATCGGGCAAATCAACCTTTCTGAAAATGACAGCGGTCAATGCCATCTTGGCACAGACCATTTACACCTGTGCGGCAAAAATGTATAAAGGGAATTATTACAGGATTTATTCGTCCATGTCACTGCGTGACAATCTCGACAATGGGGAGAGTTATTATATTGTGGAGATCAAGGCATTGAAGCGTATCATAGATGCCGCGGATACAGACGATACCGCGCCGCTTCTGTGCTTTGTGGATGAGGTGCTGCGGGGGACAAATACTGTAGAACGCATCGCCGCTTCGACACAGATCTTAAAAAGGCTGTCGCAGCGGGGAATTTATTGTTTTGCGGCGACACATGATATTGAGCTGACGCATTTATTAGAACAGGACTATGACAACTGCCATTTCGAGGAGGAAGTTCAACACGGGGATGTCCTGTTTTCATACAGGCTGCTCGAGGGGCGTGCGCACACCAGAAATGCGATCAAGCTTCTGGAAATCATCGGATTTTCTAAGGAGATTATCAGAAAAGCGGATGATATGGCAGGAGCGTTTCTGAGAACTGGCGAGTGGAAGACAATCTAAGGAGGATGTCATGAAAAAGGTGCTGTCAGTTTATCTAAAACCCTATTACGGAAGAATGCTATTTGGGTTTGTGATTAAGTTTATTGGCACGATCATGGATTTGTGTCTGCCGTGGATACTGGCATATATGATTGATACAGTGATTCCGCAGGGGCAGAGAGACAGGATCTATCTATGGGGGCTTGCGATGCTGGTGTGCTCCGTGCTCGCATTGACATTCAATATCATTGCAAACCGCATGGCATCCAAGGTGGCGCGGGATACGACAGAGACATTGCGTCATGATTTGTTTGAGAAAATTATGTGGCTCTCCAATGCAAAGACAGATGCATTTACAAAGCCGTCTCTGATCTCAAGACTCACGACAGATACCTATAATGTACATCAGATGTTAGGGCGGGTTCAGCGCCTTGGCGTGCGTGCGCCGATTCTGGTCATCGGCGGCATCCTCGTGACACTGACGCTGGACCCGGTGCTGACATTGGTGCTGGTCTCGGTGATGCCCGTCACGGCGTTTGTCACGTACTATTTTTCCAAAAAGAGCATTCCGATGTACCATGCTTTGCAGCGGGCGGTTGACAAATTTGTCCGTCTGCTGCGGGAGGATATCGCGGGCATCCGCGTGATCAAAGCACTCTCAAAGACAGACTACGAGACGAAGCGGTACGATGCCCTGAATCAGGAGCTCTCCGCACTTGAAAAGAAGGCAGATGTCACGATGGCAGTCGTCAATCCGGCGACAAACCTTTTTCTGAATCTTGGGCTTGTGTTTGTCGTGATCGTCGGTGCATACAGAGTGAATACGGGAAGCTCAGAGGTTGGAAAAATCCTTGCATTTCTCACCTATTTTACCATTATATTAAATGCGATGATCAATATATCAAAGATGTTCGTGATTGTCTCCAAGGCAGTTGCCTCGGCAAACCGCATTGCTGAGGTCATAGAGGTGCCAGAGGAGTTGATGCCTGTGCACTGCGAGCGGCTGCGGGAGGATGATTACATCCGGTTTTCTCATGTGACATTTCGCTATAAACCTGAGCAGGATGAGCCAAACCTGACGGATATCAGTTTCTCCCTTGCAAAAGGTGAGACGTTAGGAATTATTGGGGCGACTGGCTCTGGAAAAAGTACGATTGCCGCGCTGCTGCTGCGTTTTTATGAGGTGAGTGAGGGCGCGGTCTACATAGAGGGGGAGAATATCCGTGCCATACCGGCAGACAGGCTGCGGAAACGGTTTGGCGTGGTATTTCAAAATGATATGATTTTTGAGGAATCTATCGCAGAGAATGTCCGTATGGGGCGGTCATTGTCCGCGGAGGAGATCAAAGAAGCAGTCACGCACGCAATGGCAAAGGAGTTTGTTGAGGAAGCGGGGAGGGGGTATGACGCACCAGTTCATGCCCGCGGCGCCAATCTCAGCGGCGGGCAGAAACAGCGCATTTTAATCGCAAGAGCACTGGCGGCACACCCAGACCTTTTGATCTTAGATGATTCATCGAGTGCGCTTGACTACAAGACCGATGCGGCACTGCGTCATGAGCTGGCAGCACATTTTGCAGATACGACAAAGATTATCATTGCACAGCGGGTCAGCTCGATCATGCACGCAGATCATATTATGGTGTTAGAGGATGGAAAGATGATTGGATACGGGACGCATGAAGCGCTTTTGGAACAATGTGAAGTGTATCGCGAAATCAGGGATTCACAGCAATAGCAGGCAGGGAGGGCTTAGTGATGGCAGAAGATCAAAAGAAGTATGAAAAGCCAAAGAACCGCAGGGGTACCCTGCTGCGGCTTGGAAAATGTCTGATGCAATACTGGTATCTTGTGTTCGCCGCGCTGGCACTGACAATTGGCAGCAACCTTCTGGCATTGGTCGGACCGATGCTTTCAGGTTATGCCATTGATGCGATCGAACCGGGAATCGGACAGGTAGATTTTCCCCGCGTATTTTATTATACAGGGCTGATGGTGGCATTTTATGTGGCTTCTTCGATACTGTCGTATATTCTTGCAGTATTGATGATCCAGATCAGCCGCAAGGTGGTATATCAGATGCGGGAGGATGTTTTTACACAACTGATGAAACTGCCTGTAGGATATTTTGACACGCATCAGACAGGAGATATCATCAGTTGTATTTCCTATGATATTGACACTGTCAATACGTCGCTTGCAAATGATTTCGTACAGATTCTTACGACACTGATCACTGTAGCCGGCGCATTTGCGATGATGCTTGCCATCTCTCTGCGGCTGGTATTGATTTTTGCCTTTACGGTGCCGCTGTCAATACTGCTGACGAAGCTGATCACAGGAAAGACACGTCCGTTGTTCCGCCTGCGCTCGCGCAAGCTGGGGGCGCTAAATGGCTTTGTGGAGGAGATGATTACAGGGCAGAGGACGCTGAAGGCATATTCTCAGGAAGAAAATACAATTCGCAGATTCAACAGCAAAAATGAGGAGGCAGTGGAAGCGTATTACCGGGCGGATTACTATGGAAGCGTCGTAGGGCCAACTGTAAACTTTATCAATAATTTATCTCTCACACTGGTCAGTGTGTTTGGCGCGCTCCTGTTTCTGTCAGGCCAGATGCGCATTGGCAGTATTTCTTCCTTTATATTGTATTCGAGAAAATTTTCTGGACCTATCAATGAAGCGGCGAATATCATGAGTGAATTACAGTCTGCACTGGCTGCCGCAGAGCGCGTCTTTCATATGATGGATGAGGCGGCAGAGACAGCGGACAGAGAAGACGCGCTGGCGCTGGAAACCGTAGAAGGAGATGTACTGCTGGAAAATGTAAGCTTTGGATACACAAAAGAACAGTGTATCATCAAGCATTTGAATCTGCATGCTGCGCCGGGAAAACTGGTGGCGGTGGTAGGACCGACTGGCGCCGGAAAGACGACGTTGATCAATCTTCTGATGCGGTTTTATGATGTGGACACAGGGCAGATTTCTGTGGATCATCATGCCGTCTGTGATGTTACGCGTGCAAGCCTGCGGCGGGCTTACGCAATGGTGTTGCAGGACACATGGCTCTTTGAGGGGACAGTCTATGAAAATATTGCCTATGGCAAGCCGGGCGCAACGCCTGAGGAGGTGACAGCTGCCGCAAAGGCTGCAAAAATCCATTCGTATATCAAGCGTCTGCCGCAAGGGTATGACACTGTTCTGACGGATGAGGGAACCAGCATTTCCAAAGGGCAGAAACAGCTTTTGACCATCGCGCGGGCGATGCTTTTAGATGCGCCGATGCTGATCTTAGACGAGGCAACCTCCAATGTCGATACGAGGACAGAGAAGCAGATACAGCAGGCAATGCGGACACTGATGGAGCATAAGACCTGTTTTGTCATTGCCCACAGGCTCTCGACGATTCAAAATGCCGATGAAATTTTAGTCGTAAATCACGGTGAGATCGTGGAGCAGGGGACACACTGCGAACTGATGGAGCGGGAAGGATTTTATTATCAGATGTACAGGGCGCAGTTTGAGTAGTTAGTACACTGTTTTTCACTGTTATTTAGGAACTGCTTAGAAACATACAAGTCAAGATGAATAGATATCAACAAATCAAAACAAAGGAGACAAGATAAAATGCCCGAAAATAAAACAGCGATCAAATATTATGATATTGGACTGAATCTGTTTTGCAGAC
Source organism: Lachnospiraceae bacterium (assembly GCA_009774345.1). GTDB lineage: Bacteria > Bacillota > Clostridia > Lachnospirales > Lachnospiraceae > COE1. Next base: position 26,948 of record VSNR01000032.1, read on the forward strand.
AGTTTCCAGACCCGGAAAAAGTGATACAGGATGCCATGACACATGGGGTATGCTGTATTCTGACAGGAACAGACCCAAAAGAAAATCAGAAAATAGATGATTTTGTGAGAAATCATCTTGTATATGGTACGGCGGGGATTCACCCGCACAATGCAGACCGTGCATCACAGCAGGATTTTGAGAAGATTGAAAGGATTGTAACCCAGAATGATAAAATCGTGGCAGTCGGCGAATGCGGGTTAGATTATGACAGAATGTTTTCTGCGAGAGAAAATCAGATTCGGTGTCTCGAGAAGCATATTGTTCTTGCGGAGAAGCTAGATAAGCCATTGTTTCTGCATGAGCGCAGTGCGGCAGAAGACTTTGTGAAAAGATTTAAAAATCACAAAAAAATCTGTGAAAAATCAGTGGTACACTGTTTTACTGGGAATAAGGAAACCTTGGATAAGTATCTGTCCATGGGATTTTCCATCGGCATTACAGGCTGGATTTGTGATGACCGACGTGCCAAAGAGCTGCGCGAAGCAGTGCGCATCATACCGCTTGATCGTATTTTGATTGAGACCGATGCGCCATATCTGACGCCCAGGAATGTGCCGGGGCTTGATCGGACGAATATACCACAGAACATTGTGTATGTTGCAAGAGAACTTGCAACATACATGAATGTCTCAGAGGATGTACTGGTGGAACACGCAATGAGAAATACCAAGCGGATTTTTCATTTAGAAACAGCGTAAGAAGGAATTACTTTATAGTCCTTTGTCACAAAAACAGCATCTACAGTCTCAAGGCTCTGAATATACGCGAGTCCTTGTTCGAGCCCTAAAATATAGCAGTATGTGCTGAGTGCATCGCCCTCCAGGGAGGAGTCGGAGAGGATTGTGACACCAAGAAGATCATTTTGGACAGGATAACCTGTTGCTGCATCAAAAATGTGATGATAGATGATAGTGTCCTTTTTATTGTCATCCAGCACGAAATAGCGTTCGTAGCATCCAGAAGAAACGATCGAAACGTCACTTTTTTGCAGGGTAGTGATAACCTCATTGACTGCGCCAAACGGTTTTTGGATACCTACGTTAAAAGGAGTACCATCCGGCTTGGAGCCAATGAGCAGGATATTGCCACCAAGACTGATAATCCCGCTTGTCACACCTTCTGACAGCAGATAGGATTTGAGCTGGTCTGCAATATAGCCTTTGGCGATAAAGCCAAGGTCAATGGCACTCTGATCATCTGTCAGTGAGACAAAATAGTCTATGTCATGCGAAAGAGCTGCGCCGCAGTTGATCGTGGTTCCGTCCGCATCTGTAATCTGCACATTTTTATAATTGACATGCTCTAATAAACCAGAGAGTGTCTGATCAGAGGGAATATAATAATCATAGTCTGTTGCAGTCGATGCCTGATGCATCTGTTCCGAGATCTGCCATTCCTCAGATACAGGACGCAGTGTCAGATCCAATATTCCTTGTGTCAGATTACAATAATACTGTGCGGACTGAATCAGGGATGCAGTGTCGTAGGAAACTGCCGTTGGCTGTCCGCCTGCATGATTGATTTCCCATACCTCGGAGCCTTCCAGCGTTGCACTGAAAAGAGATTCGTATTGTTCGCAGAGGTCGAGACAGTGATCCAATACAGATGCATTGGTACTGTCATAGACAGTGATGGTTATAACAGTATCAAAAGCAAAGCCAGTCCGAGAGATGGGGGCTTTGTCTCTGGCAGGGATGCCCAGGCAGCCGTTGAGCATTATAATGAGTACCAAAAGTGGCGATAGATAATGTATTTTTTTCATAAAAATCCCCCATTCTTACCAAAGTCTGCGAATTTGGGCATAAGCACAAATTGCTGTGTGAAAAATATATTTTTTACACTATAACCTCAAAAAGTGTTTGTAT